>QIKT01000046.1 GCA_003233095.1 Oceanospirillales bacterium
AAGCACCGTTCTTCCTGTTTGAGCAACATCTTCCATTTTGCCCAGGCACTTACGCTGGAAAGTAGAATCTCCAACTGCCAGAACTTCATCTACAAGCAGCACTTCTGGTTCCAGATGAGCGGCGACAGAAAACGCCAAGCGAACATACATGCCACTGGAAAATCGTTTTACCGGGGTATCCAGGAACTGTTCGACTTCGGCAAAGGCCACGATTTCGTCGAATTTTCGGGTGATTTCGCGGCGGGACATTCCAAGAATGGCGCCATTCAAAAAGATATTCTCCCTTCCCGTCAGCTCGGGATGAAAGCCGGTGCCGACTTCCAGCAGGCTGGCGATTCGGCCACGGGTGATCACTCGTCCAGAGGTCGGCTCGGTAATTCGACTGAGCACCTTCAACAGCGTACTCTTGCCCGCTCCGTTGCGGCCAATTATTCCGACGATCTCGCCTTGATTGACTGAGAAATCCACGTCTTTCAGTGCCCAGAAACGCTTAAGCTTTTGATCCGATCCCGCCAGATGTCGCAGCTTCTTGAATGGTGACTTGAAGGCGCCGACCAGCATTTCTCGAAAGTTCTGCCCGGACTCTTCTGCACCACCGAGAATGTATTCCTTGCTCAGGCCTTCAACGCGTATAACTTCACTCATCAGATAATGTCCGCAAACCGGCGCTCGACTTTCTCGAAGTACATGACGCCTGCCAAAAAGATGATGACCGAGACGGCCAACGAGATACTGATGCCTTGCCAGTCAAACGGCTGATTCAGAAACGCCGACCTGAAGCCTTCGATCAGGCCGGCCATTGGGTTGATGAACAGCAACCACTGCCATTTCTCGGGGAACATACTGGCCGGATAGACGACTGGAGTGGCATACATCCAGAACTGAACCATGAAGGGGATGATGTATCGAAAATCCCGATACGACACCGTCAAAGCAGACAGCAGCGTTCCAACACCCAGGGCAGTAAAGATCACCGCAAACACTAGCAGAGGAACCGCCAGCAAGTGCAGACTCCAGCCAATGCCATACCAGAGCATCAAAATCAGCAGGATGACCCCTGAGACAGCAAAATCAATCAGACCCGAACCTACCGACGACAACGGGATGATGAGTCTGGGGAAATAGACTTTGCTGACTAACTGCGACGAGCCAATCAGTGAACTGGATGATTGAGAGATGGCGTTTGCAAAAAACATCCAGGGCAACAAACCCGCATAGACAAAGATCGGATAGGGCAATCCATCCGACGGTATCTTGGCCAGTTTGCCGAAGATGACCGAGAATAGAATCATCGTCAGCAGCGGTTGAATAACGGCCCAGGCAACGCCCAGCACTGTCTGCTTATATCGGACCTTGATGTCTCGCTGGGTCAGCACAAACAGCAACTCGCGATAGTCCCATAACTCTTTCAGATTGATCGATCGAAAGCCCTTGCGCGCTTCAATCACATGCACGTGATCATCCCTTTCAATCGGTGCCACTTCTTTCGGTGTCTCGCTCACGCTGCATCCTCTTTTGCCTGTTCGAACCCATTCATGAAAATACGCTCGCAATGCGCCTCGGTATAGTGAGCGAGCACCTCGGCTCGCGCATTGACGGACAACACCTGATACAGCGGCTTGTCGTCTAATAATCTGGCCACTCGCTCGGCCATGGCATCGGCTGTCGACTCGCACAAGTAACCCGTCTTGTTATCAATGACAAATTGCTCGGGGCCACCGCATCGGGTCGATACGACCGGTGTCCCGCAGGCCATGGCTTCGAGTGCCGAGATGCATAGCCCTTCCTGATTGGACGGGATAATAAAGACCGTCATCTGCTGAAGAACGGCACGAAGTTCATCCATCGGCAGCCGCGACATGAGCTGAACCTGATCCTCAAGTCGCATCGATACAATCAGCTGCTTGACCTTATCAGAGGCCATTTCACCAACCAGATAGACCGTCAGATCCGGATAGACCTCCTTGAGACGAGACGCCACTTCCAGAAACAGCCTGATGTTTTTCCTGGGATCGTTAAAGCGACCCGTGAATCCGATGCCCGGCGATTCGGTTTTATTCTCAGCAGGGACAAAAAACTTCGTGTCGATCGGCATGGGCAAGCTCTCAGACTCTATGGGATGCCCACGCTTTTCAGACAGGACCATGCTTGTATAGGCGCTCAGCGGCAATACGGTCGCATGATTGAGCAGCTTGCGCTCCAGACGGCGCAGCTTGAAACGATTGAGAATCACATCAAGGCATTTGCGCGCCACAGAGAACTGACGATACCGATCAGCTCGATCACCGTCCCAGTCTGTGGCAATCCAGGCGGCAAAGTGTTTGCCCGCTTCCATCAGACAGGTGCCTGCCAGAATATTGCCGCTGATACAGACATACTCCGAACAGCTGTCGATGACCCGCTGCCAACGCTCCGACAACCGATAGTGCTGATATTCGAATTCCGGCCGCACGCAGCCGATCGCCCAGGTTTCGCAGCCATCGATCTTGCTGCGCTGCTCCACGCCAGGCGTTTTACCTGAAAACAATTGCTGGCTGGGGACAGACAATTCGGGCGTGATGCGGTAAGGCTCATAATGGGCCAGGACCGGCTCGTATCCGTGTTTCCGCAGCACCTTGACGGCAAACGACACCAGAACAGGGACTCCGCCAGACTCCGGATAGAGGGTCACAATCAGAACGCGAGGTCGATGTCTCATACTGCCGTTTCAACCATGGCTTGTTGATGCAGGCTGCGACACCAGTCACGTGAACAAAACTCAGATCGCTGCTCACGACCGGCAAACAGCCACTGCTGAATCGGCGTCGAAAATCCGGTCTTGGGTTTATTGATGATCGTCTCGGGCAGCAAACTGCCGAATGACCGGGCTACCGCCTGCTTGCTGGTCATCGGCTGACGGGTTACCGCGCGGACCAGTTCGCGGTCAACCAGAGGCACGCGAACTTCCAGCGAATGGGCCATCGAGGCCCAATCAGTGTCCCTGAGTAATTGATTCTTCATGTAAAGCGTTGATTCCAATGCAGAGATTTGTTGCTTGTCAGACGCCGACTGCAGAACGCTGCCATCCAACTGAGTCGTCAGGTTCAATCGTTTCAAGCCTTCGGCGGCCTGATCCTTCCCCAGAATCTTGCTCAATTCCCAGGGCATGTGAACGGCCCGCTTGCAGAGGTACAGTTCAGACAGCGATCCACCATACTCGACTAGCCCGGCCGCCTTGGGATGAATCCCGAGTACATGGCAGATCGGCTCACTCATCAGGCGAATCAACTTTCCCAGACCTGGCACTTTCGCCGGCCATCGAGTCCAGCGTGACCAGGCAGGAACCTGGTCAAAGGATGGGTAGCCACCAAACAGTTCATCTCCGCCAAGTCCGGAAATCGCCACTTTCATGCCGACATCCGAAGCTGCTCTGGAGACCATCCAGGTGTTGATGCCGTCGATTGATGGCTGATCCATGTCACTGAGTATCCGATCACGACTGCTGAGGAAATCCTCTTTGGAGAATCGAATCTCGTGATGATCGGTTCCCAATTGCTGCGCCACCGCTCTGGCCAGTGGTAGCTCATCATTCTCAGTGCCGACAAACTCGTCGAAGCCCACCGTCAGCGTGGTGATCGGCGCGTTGCTGATTTGCCGCATCAGGGCAACCATCAAACAGGAGTCGATACCAGAAGACAGAAAAGCGCCGACTGGCACATCGGAGACCTGATGCGCTTTGACCGAGTCCATCAGGGCATTGCGAATCGCGTCAGCGGACAGTGATTTCAAGGGGTCTCGGTCACACAGGTCCTGCCAGCGCTCGTATGCTGTGGACTGCCCTGCCCCGTTCTGATCGACCCACTGATAATGCCCAGCGGGCAATGTACTGATCGAACGATAGAGCGTAAAAGGCTCTGGAATGCTGCCCCACAGGAGAAAGCCGGCTTGGGCTGCTGGGTCAATCTCTCGACTGATGGGTGATGCGTCCACCAGGGTTCTGACCTGTGAGGCAAATCGAACACAGCCATCGCCGAGGCTGACATACAGGGGTTTGATGCCGAATGTGTCACGCGCCAGAAACAGGCGTTTCTCATGCTGATCCCAAATGGCGAAGGCAAACATGCCTCGCAGTTGGTTGAGCATTCGCTCTTCAGTCTGAGCGAATAGCGCCAGTAAAACCTCGGTATCCGATTGTGTGCGCAAGACCACGCCCTGATCGGTCAGCTCTTTGGCCAGTTCTCGATAATTGTAGATCTCGCCGTTGAAGGCGATGCTGAAGCGACCGCAAGCACTGTGCATCGGCTGGGTTGCGGCATCAGACAAATCGATGATCGAGAGGCGTCTATGGGCGAGGCCAACTGTGGCTTCCGGATTCATCCAGACCCCCTCACCATCGGGGCCGCGTCGCTGCATGCTCGCGGCATAGCCGCGCAACTCCTCGACATTGACGGCGGCCCGACCGGCATATTGAAAGGTTCCAGCAATCCCGCACATCTCAGCCCAAGTCCCCATCAAACTCACGGACTTCCTGGCGAAGCTCCTCGATCTCAGCCTGAATGGCCTTGATTTCATCCTGTTTGCGCTTCAGGAAGGCGACGGTGACCTCGGCTTTGCTTTTCAGACCGCGTGGCGTCAGCACATAGGCATAAGCCAGCTTGTTCTGGCTGTTCCGGAAATTCCGCGCCTTGATCTGGCCCTTGTCGATCAGCGCCTTCAGGCAGTAATTGATCTTGCCCAGGCTCATGCCCAACGTGGTCGAGAGTTCACGCTGGGAGATGCTGGGGTTACTCTCCAGCGCCTTGAGTAATTTGTAGTGGGCTTCCTGGGTCAACATGGCCATGACCAGGCTCCAGACACGCTACCGCCCTGCAATCGCACCGGGCTTTCGCATAATAAGAGGTCTGCCGGATGATTTCGGCGAGAGCCTAGACAGATTGCAAGTGGCGTTGTTCTACCTTGATTCGATTGCTGCGGCCGAGTATCTCGACCAGTATCCAGGCGCGTTGTTGCCCATCGGGCATCTCGAACACGCCTTCCAGTCCGGCAAATGGCCCATCAAACAAACGGACGTTTTGTCCGCTCGTCATGTCTGGGCAAATGTCGGGGTGATCCAGCTGAAACAACCCAGTCTCAGGACAGCACATTGCCTTCATGCACTGGATCAGTTTGTTGGGAATTACGGCCAGTGCGTGACCGAAGCGGACCACCGTGGTCACGCCACGACTGTAGCTGGCGGCCGACAGATCGGCCGAGCCTTCCTGACGCCTCAGAAAGATATAACCTGGAAACACGAATTCGACTCGCGGTCGCTGCGATGGCAATTTGCGGCTGGGATTGAACGCCTGCGGCGCAAAACAGTGAAATTTCTGTCGCTGCAGGTTGTTCAACGCGATCTGTTCCTGGCGCGGCTTAGTGCGCAGCAGACACCAGTCATCGCGGTTGGTTTTCCCATCCAGGGTACCGAAAAGTGCGTCAGTCATGTGGCCATCTTGTGTGGTTGCAACACTGAGCCCGCATTATTCATAAAGGCGGCTAGAGATGCTACAAGCTCCTGATTAGTTTGGATAATGGTGAAATACGGCAACACTACAGTATTGCTCCGTTGAACGCCTGTCGCGGTACTATCGGCCCGTGGCGGCACTTGCCCTTCGCCATCACTCGCGATCCTTCATGGATAATGCGCGATAGTCTGCCCCGCGCAGGTCAGGTGCCTTGATGGACTCATTATGCCTGTCTAATGGAGTGATGTTCAATCAGTGAACGCACGGATTCACATTCGGTGACATTTTCACCGCTGTGTGACCCAGCCGATCCTCAGATTGGGTCAGGCAACATCTTGCCGGGATTCAGAATTCCGTCCGGATCAAACAACAGGCGAATCTGGCGCATCAACTGGATTTCAGCCTCGGAACGCGAGTCGGACAGATGGTCGCGCTTGAGCAAGCCCAGGCCGTGCTCGGCGGAAATGCTACCGGCATACTCTTTGACCAAACCATAGACATGCGCATTGATCGACGCGGTTTCCTGCTTGAAGGCCTCGATGCTCCAGTCCGCAGGCTTGAGGATGTTCAGATGCAGATTGCCATCGCCAATATGACCAAACCAGATCACTTCGAACTGCGGGTAGTGCTCGTGCAGCAGTGCATCCAGCTTTTTGAGGAACTCGGGTAATCGGGCTACGCGCACTGCGATATCGTTCTTGTGCGGCAAAAGGTGGCTGATTCGCTCGGAGATATGCTCTCTGAGGGTCCATAGCTCAGCCGCTTGGCTGTCACTCTGGCTGATCACCCCATCGACCACCTCGCCTGCTTCGAGGCTATTGGAGAAGACAGCCAGCGCGCGATCCTGATCGGAATCGTCAGTGCAGTCGAACTCGATCAGCGCATAGTACGGCGTCCGTTCATCAAAGGGCGGCTGAGACTGACCGCCATCGAGGACGTGCTGGAGCGCTTTATCCGAAAAGAACTCATAGGCCGAGAGCGTCAATTGGTTTCGTGCACGAGCGAATAGCGCCATGACCTGATCCATGTCTGGGCAACCGAGCACCATGACAGCCTGCTGCGGTGGCGGCGAGGTCAGCCCCAGCGTGACTTCGGTGATCAGGCCCAGCGTGCCCTCGCTGCCAATCATCAGATGGCGCAGATCAAGGCCCGTTGCATTCTTCACCAGGGCATTGTTCAGCTTCAGCACCTCGCCCTGCCCGGTCACCACCGTCATGCCCAGCACCCAATCGCGAGTCAGGCCATAACGCAACACCTTGATACCACCAGCATTGGTAGCCACGTTGCCCCCAACCTGGCTGGAGCCACTGGAAGCATAATCAACCGGAAAGAACAGACCCTGATCGCGTGCATAGTCCTGGACCGTGGCCGTGATCACACCGGCTTCGACGGTGATGGCTGGTGCCAACGGATCAAAGTCGATGATTTTATTCATCTTCTCGAATGAGACCACCAGTTCCTGATGCGATGCGACTGCACCGCCGCTGAGGCCAGTTCGGCCACCCGAAGGTACAAGAGCAATGCCATGCTCGCGCGCATACTGAACCAGTTCGACCACGTCTTCGGTATTGCGAGGAAAAACCACGGCCAAGGGATCTGGCATGCTGAACGAGGAGTGATCTCGGCCATATTTATCGAGGCTATCGGCATCATTTCGGGCGCCCATCGATTCGAATCGAGGGAGAATGGAGTCATTCAGCGGGCTCATGGGGTCTGTGCAGCAGTCCTGTGGCGGATGATTGATAAGTCCTTCCGGTGAACAGGCGTGATCTGGATGGCCGCGCGTCTTGCAAATCACACAGTGCCTGCGCAGAATGCCGTCTTCCGGGGTCGTCATTCTAACCAAAGCAACCGATGAAAACACTCTCACTGAATAAGAACAAGATCAAGATCGTCCTCCTCGAAGGCGTCCATGCCCGCGCCGAAGAGGTCTTTCGGAAGAAGGGATACCACAATCTGACCCTGATCAACCACTCCCTGTCCGGTCAGGATCTGAAGGATGCCATCGCCGATGCGCATTTCGTCGGCATTCGTTCGCGAACCCAGATTGACGCGAACGTCATCACTGAGGCCAGTCGCCTGAACGCCGTCGGCTGTTTTTGCATCGGCACCAATCAGGTTGATCTGGACGCCGCCAAGATGGCCGGAGTTCCGGTCTTCAACGCGCCTTTCTCCAACACCCGCAGCGTAGCCGAGCTGGTACTGGCCGAAGTGGTCCTGCTGATGCGCGGCATCCCGGAAAAGAACGCCGCCGCCCATCGAGGCGAATGGCTGAAAACTGCGCGACGCTCATTCGAAGTGCGCGGCAAGACCCTGGGGATCATCGGCTATGGCCATATCGGTACCCAGTTGGGCATCCTTGCCGAAGGCCTGGGCATGAACGTTCTGTTTCACGATATCGAGGAAAAACTGCCACTGGGAAACGCCGAGGCCAGCGAGTCCCTGAACAGCCTGCTGGCCGAGTCTGACGCCATCAGTCTGCACGTCCCGCTAACGCCACAGACCGAACGATTGATTGATACCGAGCAGTTTCAGCAGATGAAGGACTGCACGATTCTGATCAATGCCTCGCGAGGCAACGTAGTGGCCATTGATGCCTTGTGCGCGGCACTTGACTCAGGTCGTGTGGCTGGCGCAGCGCTGGACGTCTTCCCGGTCGAGCCCAAATCCAACGACGACACCTTTGTCTCGCCTCTGAGGCAGTATGACAACGTGCTGATCACGCCACATATTGGCGGCAGCACGCTGGAGGCCCAGGCCAACATCGCCTTTGAGGTGGCCAGCAAGCTGGTGCGCTACAGTGACAATGGCAGCACGGCTTCAGCGGTCAACTTCCCCGAAGTCATGATGCCTGACCTGACGCACCATGACGTCCAGCACCATCGCATGATGCACATCCACAAGAACGTTCCCGGCATCCTGCAGAAGATCAACCAGTGCCTCTGGGCCGAAGGGATCAACATCGCGGCACAGTACCTGCAAACGCTCGATGAGGTCGGCTATGTGGTGATCGACTTTGAGGCGGCACCGGCAAAGTCTCTGCTTGAGGAACTCAGGGGTATAGAGGGTACGATCCGTACTCGGATTCTGTACTGAGTTCATGAAGAAATTCATCACGAGCCTTGTGAGACACCCATTATGAACCCCTCTAGAATCATCATCGACAAGCAAATCTTGTCTGTCCCGATCATTGTCCTGATCTGCTGTGCGCAGCCGGTGATCAATTTCATTCTGACCAATCTGATCAATCATGACCTGTTGTTTGCACGAACTATTGTCTACTGGCTGATTCTCATCGCTGGAAGTATCATCAGCGCACATCTGCTGAGTCGAGTGATGCCTCGCACGAGTCTGCCCCGAATTTACTGGGGAATGGGATTCATGGTGCTGTTCGTGTTCAGTGAGTTTCTCTGGAGAACACCAAGCAGTCTCTGGCTAAATGAAATTGGTTTGCCGCATCGCCTCAAATACTTAATCGAATTCGCTGTGATGATTGTGATTGGCGTCGTCATTTATCGAGCTGCAAAGCATGCCTTCGCCCGGCAGTTCATGTTCATACTGCTGTCATTCATCATAGTGTGGGATCTAGCGCTTGCGGCCAGGTTTGTCATTCAGTCAAATACCGCGAATACTGCTGAGCAGCCACAGGCTGAACCCAGTTCAACAGCTCCAGTCCATGCACCAAATGTGTACTACATCTTACCGGATAGTCATCTCTCCGAACGCGAACTGAATAACAAGGGTGTGCGATCAGTCTTGTTTGATGGCTTGCGCGCACGGGGCTTTACCCTGCACGATAACGCGCGCGCCAATGCGAGCGTGACCACCTATTCGATGGCACACTTGTTCAGTAGCGAACTCATATTTGACCAGCTAGAACGCGTCACACCTGCCTTACATCAACAACTGGCCCCTGAAATCTCGGACTCTAACGTTGTTAAAACTTTCAGAGAGAAAGGCTATCGGTATGTCCATCTTTACGATGGTTTTGATGGCCCTAAATGTCCTGATAAAGCAGACATCTGTATCGAAAAGAAACATTGGTTGGACGAACAGGACTTCAAATTTCTGGACCGCTCTGTGTTGTTTACCATTCTGCAAGGCTCGCGTGGATTCACAGCTGATGGACAAGAACCCATCAGGTTGATTGGACGACCCAGCCGCATGGAAATAGATGACATCATCAAGCGATTGCCTCCTGAAGTCGATGGTCCATTTTTTCTCTTCGCGCACCTCTCCAATCCTCACCCGCCCTATCGATTCGGTGCTGACTGCGAGTATGCCGACCTGGCCTATGGTGACCAGGCTTTCCTGGAGCAGATTCAGTGCGCAGGGATACAACTGCTCCAGATGGTTGATCATATTCAAGCAAGCGACCCAGATGCACTCATCATTTTGCAAGCCGATACAGGCATGATTTTCGAACAAACCCAACCAGGAGACACTGTGCTGGGGTGGCCTGTCAGTACGATCCCAGCAAGACTGAGCATTTTGAGTGCCTATTCAGGCCCCGAGGCTTGTAACAAGAAACTCAGAGCTGACATGACTCCCGTGAATACTTTTCGATGGGTTTTTGCCTGCATCGAGGATACCGAACCTCACTATGTGGAAGATCGAAGCTGGATAGTTCGATACCTGAGCGACAACCCCAGTGGAGAGGTGATCGAGTGGTTCACCAAACCATAGACAAACCTGGAATGCATCATCAAAGATTCCTGGGCTTCGCATTCCGGCGCACAGGTTCATATAGTTGGGAGATCCCTCGGCTGCGCTCGGAAAGACGGTTTTATGGGGTAGTGACACGGTAGCTGCCATATGCCGCCATTTCGGGCGCCAAATTGTTGCTGCGTCCAGCCCATTGGGCCAGTGAACGCTGTATTCACAGCTGCAACCGAATTAGTCCTCTATACTAGAAAGGGTTCATCGTCGGTGCGCGATGGCTGGCGCCTCCATGGCAATCGCTGTAAGAGCGATTTGGATAAATAAGTAGGTAGCCGCCCCATGAAGCAGCTTTGGTCCCCTCACGAGTTGGACAGCTTTTGGCTGCTAACTGATGAAGAAATTGAGATTTGCACCGGCGCCTACTCAACTAACCGCTTAGCGTTTGCTTTGCAGCTGAAATATCTGGAACATGAGGGCCGCTTTCCTCGCCATAAAGGCGAGATTTCTGCCAAGGTGATCAGCTACGTTGCCAAACAGCTCGACGCCGCGGTTGACTCCTTGAATGATTACGACTGACGTGGTCCAATAGATATGCACAACCCAGTTAAGGGATAATACCCATAACTGGAGATCAAGAAAATGAACACGAGAAAAAAATACCC
>QIKT01000073.1 GCA_003233095.1 Oceanospirillales bacterium
GGCAGGCGTTTGTCGAGAAAGAATTGTTGGCGTTCGTAGGCCGCACCAGGAATCAGTCGCATCTCATCGGCCGCGACCAGCTCGAGGCTGCTATCGACTGCAGTGACTCCATCTGAGGACTGCGAGCGATGTACCATCCAGCCGACCAGACTGGCCATCAGAGCAGTGCCCAGAATCAGTGTGATCGAACGAATCGGTGCGCTTGAGAGTGACAGTGACATGCACGACCCCTGAATATACGAAAGCGTTCGACTGTAAATCTAGCAGTATCTACCACCATTGAACAGGGCCGGAATGCAGATCAGGCCAGTCGAAAACGGCTGTTTTTCTGTCAAAGGTGGCGGGGTGTTTCGTCTGCAGGATCAGCGCACTGCAGGTCTCAGCGATCCAGCCAGCCGGGACGCCTGGCCTGCATTAGCTCGGGCACTTGGCCACCGAACCCTGCGGCATGCATGATAAAGGGGCGATGGGCAAAGCGGGCATCGGCAAACAGGGACAGGGCCCCGTCCCTGGCTCGGGAGAACAGATTCTGGCGCTGGGAAAAGCTTGCCTTGAGGACGTCCATGCTGCGTGCCATGACCTGATTGTCCGATTGACGCCAACGCTCGAAGCGTCTCAGCGAGGTCTCCGAAATGCCGCCTTCGGCCAGCACCTGACCCAGGCTGGCCGCATCCTGCAACCCCAGATTCGCCCCTTGTCCGGCCAGAGGGTGAATCACGTGGGCGGCATCGCCAAGCAGCACGCAGCGGCCTTCGACCAGGCGGTCGACGTGCATCCGCCGCAGCGGGAACTGCGCTCGGGCGGACTCAAGTGTCAAGGCTCCGAATCGGGCCTGAGTGGCCTCTTGCAAGGCGTCCATCAACTCCGAGTCCGTCATCGACTTGACCCGCATGGCCTGCGCAGTTGACATCGACCAGACGATCGAGAACTGCTGATTGCCCAGCGGCAGAAAGGCCAGCGGGCCATCCGCCAGGAAGCGCTGAAAGGCAGTCTGATCACAGGCTGATGACGCCTTGACGACGGCTACCAGACCTTGCTGGTCATAATCGTGCCAGTGGGGCTCAATCCCAAGCGCCTGTCGAATAAAGGAATTCGGGCCGTCTGCTGCGACCACCAATGCCGCACTGACCGATGTGCCATCGGCACAGTCGACCGTGATCTCACGCCGCCCCTGCTGGATCCCTGCAACCTGGCAATCGCCCAACAAGCTGCCGGCGTCACTGCGTTCAATGGCGTGATGCAGGTGTTGACACACCCAGTCGTTTTCAACGACCGCACCGAGTCGGATGAAATCGGCGGACTGGGCCTCAAAGCGAACGCTGTGATCAGGCTCATCCTGCCAGAACTCGATGGCCGAGAACGGATGCGCTCGATCTTCTCGCACCTCTGGCCAGACGCCGAGCCGATCGAGCAGATGAACCGATGCCAGATTGAGGGTCGAGACGCGCATTCGAAGCCGGTCGCCGGATTCAATCGGATCGGGTAGCCTGCGGTCCATCAGGGTGACTTCGAAACCTGCCTTGAGCAGGGTCAATGCCGCCGCCGAGCCGGCCAGACCTGCGCCTACCACAACGATGGATTCAGTCGACATCAGCAAATACTCCCTCATTCAATCGTGCCAGCGCCGGCACGTGACCGGCAAAACCCAGCGTGCGCCGAGCCAGTGCCTGTTTCAACGGACCGGCCAACTCCATGGCCATCAGCGCCAGAGAACGGCCGACCTGGATGGGCGCAAATGATTGCGCAAACATCCGCACCAGAGTCTCGGTGTACTCGATGATGGCATCCTGATCCGGCTGTCGGGCCTGTTGATACTCGGCCAGCAGAATCTCCGATCCCGGATCGCCGCCCTGCTGCTGTTGCTGGCTGATCATTTCGGCCAGCGTAGCCACGTCGCGCAAACCCAGATTGAAACCCTGCGCCGAAACCGGGTGGATGGCATGCGCCGCATTGCCCAGAATCAAACCGCGACCGGCCCACTGCTGGCGAGCATGTACCAGCCTGAGTGGATAACTGGCGCGCTTGCCTACGCGGCGGATCGAACCGAGTCGATACCCAAACTCTTGCTGCAGCCTGTGGCGGAATGCCTCATCGTCCAGCGCCAGCAGTTCGCCCGCCATCTCGGTCGGACGGGTCCAGATCAGCCCACAGCGCTTGCCGACATGAGGCAACAGCGCCATCGGGCCGTCTGGCGTCAACCGCTCGAACGCTCGACCTCGATGGTCCTCGGCGGGGGTTACATTGGCAATCAGGGCAGTCTGTTGATAATCATGCGAGCGTGCATTGAGCCCCAACATGCCTCGGCACGGTGAATTGGCACCATCGGCAGCAGCCATCAATCGGGCATTGATGCGAAGCGTTTCACCCTGGCGGTTCAGAGTCAGTGTGATTTGATCCACTGACTGATCGACGGCGATCACCTCAGCCGGGCAGATCAGAGTCAGATCATCCAGTTCGGGAAGACGCTTGAGCATGGCGCTGCCGAGCACGCGACCGGCGACCACATGACCCAGAGCATCCAATCCCAGCTCAGAGGCGTTGATTCGAGTCAGACCGAGCTGATGCCTTGAGGTCACATGAACCTGACCAATCGCGGTGGTCTGCCCGTCCAGCAGCGGCCACAGCGACAGCTTGCACAAGATCTGGCAGGAGGCCAGAGACAGGGCCAGGGATCGATCGTCGTAGGAGGCCTCGGGCGCCGTCGAAAGCTCGAAGCGCTCCACCAGACACAGACGCAAGCCGTGACCAGACAGTGCACAGGCCAGTGACGCTCCGACCAGCCCACCGCCAACGATGATCACATCAAACTCGGTCTGTTGCTGTGATGGACTCATGAGGCCATCAGGGCCTCGACGTCATCGGCCTCTCGAACCAATCGCTTCGATAGGACTTTGTGTCCGCGGGAGGTCACGGCGACATCGTCTTCGATACGCACGCCGATGCCTCGCCAGCGCGGGTCAACGGACTCGTCATTGGGGTTGATGTAGATGCCAGGCTCGACGGTCAGGACCATGCCGCTTTCCAGCAATCTGGGCTCATTGTCGACCTGGTAGTCACCCACATCATGAACATCCAGCCCCAGCCAGTGGCCAGTCTTGTGCATGAAGAAATTGCGATACGACTCTTCGGCCAGCACATCGTCCAGCGATTGGGTGAGCAAGCCCAGATCGATCAGTCCTTCGGCAATGACATGGGCGGCCGCTTGGTGCGGTTCTTCCCAATGACTGCCCGGTCTGATCACCTCAATGGCAGCGGTCTGCGCCGCCAACACCAGATCGTAAATGGCGCGTTGCTCCGAACTGAATCGTCCATTGACCGGAAAGGTCCGAGTGATGTCAGACGCATAGCCATCATATTCAGCACCGGCGTCGATCAGAACCAGATCGCCATCGTGCATCGTTGCATTATTTCGAACGTAATGCAGGATGCAGGTATTGTCACCACTGCCGACGATGGGCTGATAGGCCGGTCCACAGTTGGCGCGGTTGAATTCGTAATGCAGCTCGGCAGCCAGTTCATACTCATGCATGCCAGGCTGGCAGGCGCGCATGGCCCGTTCGTGAGCGGCCACTGCGATCCGCGCGGAGGTCGACAGGCATGACATTTCCTTGCGGCTCTTGTACAGGCGCATATCGTGAAGAAAATGATCCAGGCTGACATATTCGTCCGGTGCTGCTTGGCGCGTGGCCGGACTCTGACGCAATTCATTGATGAAGTTCATCAGATGATGATCAAACTCAACGTCCAGCCCGAAGGTATAGAAGACTCGCTCGCGGCCGATCAGTAACTCGGGAAAGGTCTCATCCAACTCGGCAATATCCAACGCCTTGTCCATGCCAAAGTCGGCGACTGCGCCTTGCTGGCCGGCCATCGGTCCGTCCCAGATTTCCTTGTCCGGATCCTTGCGGCGACAGAACAGAATGGTCTCACCATTCTCGGCACCAGGGCGTAGCACCAGCAATGCATCCGGCTCAGCAAAGCCGGTCAGATAGTAGAAGTCCGAGTTCTGCCGGTAAGGATAGGCCACATCGCTGTTGCGAAAGCGTTCGGGAGTGGCTGGTAAAACGACCACCGCGTCTTCGCCGGCAATGCGCATCAGCTGTTTGCGACGCTGTTTGTACTCGTCCTGCTGGATCAAACCTCGACTCCTGCTCAGTGAATGCTCTGTGGCTGTTCCGGACTACGATACATTTCGAACACCAGCACGGTGCCCACTCGCAGGTATTCAACCAGTTCAAACCAGGCTTGTTCATTGTCTTCATCCAGCTCGCCCGATCCACCAATGTCTGCAACAGACAACTCGGTCACATCCTCGAGAAACTCCTGAACATTCTCAGGCAGTGAATCGTCCGAGCCCATGGCATTCATCTGTGCGGCCACCAGATAGCCCTGACACCACTGGGTCATGGCTTCGGTGCGATCACGAAGGTCAATATGATCTTCAGGCAGATAGGGCGTGAAGCTGAGCAAAGAATCTTCGACCGCCCGACAGGTATGCTCGAACAGCGCATCCAGACTGCTTTCCAGCTCGGTTGACCAGGGCATGGTGCCCACTTCCGAACCCAGTGCCTGTTTCAACCAGTCCGCTGGCTGCAGCGCGTCATTGATGCTCAGATGGACGCATAGTGCGCCATGCAGTTCTGCCGGTGTCGCGGATAATTCATGCATTTCCAGCAGATTTTCAAGGGTTTGATAATCAGGTTGCTTCATTCGCGTATTGTACCAGCCTGCCTGTCTGCTGGCATCTGAATCCGCGCGAGCTCGCTCGTCGACAAGAAACGTGAAATTGTCAGCAATTTCCGACAGATGCGTCAATGTGTGTTGACGATGCTTTAAGTCGTATTTATAGTGTCATGATCATGAATGAACAAGCCCACAGCTTCGATGATCTCAACGCGCTCGAAAATCGCGTCGATGAGCTGTTGACTCTGTGCCGAAGATTGCATGACGAAAACCGCTCGCTGCGTACCTCTCAGGAGCAGTTGGTCACCGAACGGGCTAACCTGGTTGCCAAGAATGAACAGGCGCGATCTCGAGTCGAGGCCATGATCATTCGCCTCAAATCACTGGAGCAGAGTTCTTGAGCACTCGTGAAGCGGTGACCGTCAATATCCTCGACCGAGAGTACAAGCTTGCCTGCGAACCGGATGAACGTCGCCAACTGCTCGACGCTGCCGACTATCTGGACAAGAACATGCGCGAGCTGCGCTCCCAGGGCAACATGCTCAGCACCGAACGGGTTGCCGTCCTGGCCGGTCTGAATATCGCCAACGAATTGCTCAAGAACCAGGAGTCCGGAACCAGTTTCAGCACCGAGGTCGGTGACCGCATTCGGCTGATGCGCGAGAAACTCGACCAGTCACTGGAATAAATGAACCTCTGAACAAGTCGTGACCGGCTGCCTTGAGCGTCAAATATGTCCAATCAAGGCTGCTGGGCTCACCCAAAGCCATTTATCACAAAGTACCGCTATACTGTTGGACCTCCAATCGAAGCTAGGATGTCCACATGCGACCCACACTGCTCCTCTCCCTGATTCTGAGTCTTGCCACCTTGCTGGCCGGTGTGCACTCGCCCACAGCACACGGCTATGACCGCGTTACCGGCTTGCCATTTGTGAGCCGATCCGAGGTCATTGCCCAGCATGGCATGGCCGCTACATCCCATCCATTGGCCACCCAGGTCGCTCTGGATATTCTCAAGCAGGGCGGCAACGCCATTGATGCAGCGATTGCCGCCAATGCCGTACTCGGCGTGGTCGAACCGACCGGCAATGGCATCGGCGGCGATCTGTACGCGATCATCTGGGATGAGAAGTCGCAGCGCCTTCATGGCCTCAACGCCAGCGGCCGATCGCCGCAGACGCTGAGCCGCCAGTGGTTCATCGATGAAGGCTATGAGTCCATTCCACCGCACGGCCCGCTGCCCGTCAGCGTGCCTGGTACCGTGGATGGCTGGTTCGAGATGCACGGCAAATTCGGTTCACTGAGGATGACCGAGATTCTGAAGCCAGCCATCGACTACGCTCGCAATGGCCATCCGGTCACCGAGCTGATCGCCTACTACTGGAATCGCTCAGTGCCTGTTCTGTCTAAGCACCCCGGTTTTACCGAGCAGTACACGATCGACGGTCGTGCCCCAACCAAGGGCGAGATATGGAAGAATCCGAATCTGGCCAACACGCTGGAGCGGATTGCCAATGAAGGGCGTGAGGTGTTCTACAAAGGCGAGATTGCACAGATCATCGGCCAGTTCATGACCGACAACGGCGGTTACATGACCGCAAAAGATATGGCGGCCCATCGCAGCGACTGGGTCGACCCGGTTTCGACCAATTACCGAGGCTATGACGTCTGGGAGCTGCCGCCCAATGGACAAGGTATTGCGGCGCTGCAGATGCTGAACCTGCTCGAACCCCATGATCTGAAATCGATGGGTTTCGGTTCGGCCGAGTACCTGCACCTGCTGATTGAAGCGAAGAAAGTGGTCTATGAAGATCGCGCCCGCTATTACGCCGACAGCCGGTTCAATGACATCCCGGTCAGTGAGTTGATCTCCAAGGAATACGCGGCCAGCCGCGCCGGTCTGATCACAGATCGAGCGGCACGCCAGTATCCCTCGGGTGATCCGGCAGTGTTGCGAGACGGCGACACCATTTATCTGACCACCGCTGACAAGGACGGCAACATGGTCTCGCTGATCCAGAGCAACTATCGCGGCATGGGCTCTGGCATGACGCCAACCGGACTGGGCTTTATCCTGCAAGATCGCGGCGAGATGTTTTCACTCGACGCCAATCACTTCAACCGTTTCGAGCCTGGCAAGCGGCCATTCCACACCATCATTCCGGCCTTCGTGACCAAGGACGAGAAACCGTGGTTAAGCTTTGGCCTGATGGGCGGCGGTATGCAGCCCCAGGGTCATGTGCAGATTCTGGTCAACATGATCGACTTTGGCATGAACGTCCAGGAAGCTGGCGATGCACCGCGTATGCATCACATTGGTTCCAGCCAACCGACCGGCAGTACGATGACCGATGGCGGTATCGTCAATCTGGAAACCGGGTTCGACTACCAGGTCATTCGTGACCTGATGCGACGCGGTCACCGAATCCAGTATGCCAACGGTCCGTATGGGGGATACCAGGCCATTCTCAAAGACCCTGTATCAGGCGTGTATTTCGGCGGTTCCGAATCGCGAAAGGATGGACAGGCTGCCGGCTACTGAATCAACAACATATTGATACTGCTTTCATGGACGATTCACGAATCAGCTTCTACAATAAGACAATGATCAGTCTCTACGGTGTTCGATAGTGATCGTGGCAAATGCCTTGACCGCTCTTATCACACCCGGGGGGACAGACCGGCCACATTGCGTATGTCTGCCATGTGCGGAAAACCTTAAGTGACCGCGAGTTCCTCCACTTGAACCTCTGGTTCAAGGACGCTCTATCACACCGGCACAGGTGGAGGCTGATCTTTAATTTACCAAGGAACCACTGAACAAGCCTGGGCGTATTTGATGCTCAAAACAGTCGATCACGATTTGTTCGCAGGTTCCCTAACTCTCGGGGTACTCCGAACTGACTCGAACCGACGACCAAGCTGCGCTGCGAGAATCCCTGCTGGCGCAGCGTCGGGCACTGAGCCACTCTGAATGCCAAAAGGCCGCAGAGGCAATCAGTGGCCACCTGACTGAACACCCCATCACCGAACTATCCAGCTGTGTGGCTGCCTATCTGGCCATGCCCGGTGAATTGAACCTCGATTCCGCCATCGCTCGAATGCTTATTCAAGGCAAGCAGATCTGCCTGCCGCGAGCCGTCGGCCAGCAGATTGTCTTTCAGCAAATCGATGACATGGATCACTGGCTCAAAGGGGCGTATGGTCTTCGTGAGCCTGCGGCTGATCCGGATCGGGTTCGAACTCTCGATCAGATCGATCTGATCCTGGTGCCACTGGTCGCCGTTGACAGACGAGGTCATAGAATTGGCATGGGCGGCGGCTACTATGATCGATTGCTGGCCGAGACCCAATCGACACCAAAACGGATTGGCGTTGCCTACCACTGGCAAATTGTCGACAATATCGAACCGCAACCGTGGGACATCCCGCTCCACGGCCTCATCACCGATAAAGGATGGACCTGGTTTTGAAACGATACTGGCTGGTCAAGTCGGAACCCGACGAATTTTCCATTGATGATCTCCAAGCGCAACCGGATCAGACCGAACACTGGGATGGGGTGCGCAACCATCAGGCGCGCAACTTCATGCGCGACGACATGAAAGTCGGCGATCAGGTGTTCTTCTATCATTCCAATACCAAGATTCCCGGTATTGTCGGCATCGCCGAAGTCTGCCGAGAAGGCTATACGGATCACACCGCCTTTGATCCGGATGACAAACACTATGACCCGAAGTCCGACCCGGACAAGCCTCGATGGATCATGGTTGACGTCAAATACGTGCGTCACATGACGCACACCATTTCGCTGACAGAACTGAAGGACAGCGCTGCGCTCGAAGGCTGTCCGCTGACCCGTCGTGGCAACCGCCTGTCGGTCATGCCGATCGAACCAGCCCACTGGACCACCATTCTGGAAATGGAAGCATGAATCAGGAACAACTCAAATTTGAGGTCGGCAAGGCCGCTCTGTCATTTGTCGACGACGACATGCTGCTGGGTGTGGGTACAGGCTCCACGGTCAATGCCTTCATCCAGGCGCTGGCCGATTCGGGCATGCGCTTGGATGCAGCGGTGTCCAGTTCTGAGGCGACCACGGCCGAACTGAAAAAAATCGGCGTCCGGGTCGTCGACCTGAACAGTACCGGCGGGATTGAAGTGTATATCGATGGCGCTGACGAGGCAGACGAACACCGTCGCCTGATCAAGGGCGGCGGCGGCGCGCTGACTCGCGAGAAAATCATTGCGGCCAGCGCTCGGCAGTTCGTTTGCCTGGTCGATCAGTCCAAGCGAGTCGACGTGCTGGGTAAATTCCCGCTGCCAGTCGAAGTCGTCCCGATGGCCCGCAGTCTGGTGGCCCGCAAGCTGATCGGCTTGGGTGGCCAGCCCGAATACCGCGAGGGTTTCGTCACCGACAACGGCTGCCACATCCTGGACGTGCACAACCTCGACATCCTTGATCCGGTCAGGCTGGAATCGGAGATCAACAATCTGACTGGCGTGATCAGCTGCGGCCTGTTTGCCATGCGGCGGGCGGATGTGCTGTTGGTGGCCAGTGAGACAGGCGTGACACGCCTGTAAAACCTGTCTCACGCCAGTAAATTTCATCGCCTCTATTTCTATCTTCACAATGAAAAGTGAAACAGATGATGTCTCTTTCATATTCTGCGCCCGATGTCAGTCCAGCCGGGTGTCTTGGCCAATTCTGAGCGCTACTATGATACAGTCTCAGAATCATCGACAATCGAGCTCTGAATATGTTGCGCCTCAGATTTCTTTTACTGATTCTTGCCACCCCACTCACCAGCAATGCTTACAGCAGCGCGGATCAGTTTGATATTCGAGTCGGTAGCCAGCAGCTGGGCGCTCCCCTGTATATCAGCTTCTTTGGATTCACTGATACATGTTTCGGCATTTCCCGTTTCGAGGTTTCAATCACCGAGACCATAGTGGACGATCCAGCCGCTCCGTTTGGCGTAGTTCAGCGTCTCGCCATCGATGCCCGAGGCCCCAATCGCTTCGATATCAGCTGCGATACGGCTACTCACAATTCATGGCAGATTGAAATAGGGAAACTGAAAGCACCCACTATCGATGTCACCTTCCGTTACTTGTATCCCGCGTCACGTGACCCTGGAGCGACCATTGTCGTTGACGACATTATTGACAGACGAATTCAGCTACTGAACCCTCTGGGCACGACGCTTCAACCGAATGCCGTGACGACTCTTGATCAGGTTTCCTTGACGATCTATAGCGGCTGTCCAATACCTGAACCCCTGTTGACCGCACCTCGAACGCTGGTAGCGGGGTCTGCTGCAATCTGTGAACCCGAGGACGAAGTCTGGATGGCCCGCTCAGTCCCGCTGGCGCGATTGGAGGCCGGCGACTGGCTAATTATTGCCGGAAATCGCATTCAGAACACTGAAGCGAGTTCACGATTGTTCGTCCCCGGTGAAGTCGCTCCTGCTTCCCGCAACAATAGATTTGATGTCAACGTCCGTCACGCCGTTCCCACCGAGGCCTCAGGACTCTGGTACAACCCTGAGCAAAATGGCGAAGGTCTCACCATGCTGGTGCTTGACGACCAGCGCATCATCGCCATCTGGTACACGTTCAACCCCGATGGTGAGCTGGTCTGGGTGTATGGCGAGGGAGCCGTGCAAGCACCGACGACCGAGGGCACGCTGGATGTCACCGTCAGCTTCGACGCCTTCGAGGTCAGCCAGTCACAGGCAAACCTGCAGACGCTGCAAAGTCACACTGATCTGAACGCCTGGGGATCATGGACGATGGTGTTCTCAGCCTGTGACCAGGCGAGCTTCAACTGGCAGCCCGATCAGAGCGATTGGCCTGCCGGCGAATCAGGCATTCAGCAATTGGCAGGCGCCTCTCAGCAGGATTGCCAGGCCAGACGGACTGTCCAGTAATAGTCGATCAGGTACGTTAAGTCACCGCCGAATGCAGGCATCTAACTGACGCCTCGCGACGTCGCTTCATCAGCAGTTGCTGACGGACCGAGGTCACGCCACCGCGCAGGGCGTAGGCTTTGAAACCCATCTTGTTGAGGATGAAGGCGGCCGAGGCGGCGCGTTCACCGGTATCGCAGCTCACGTAGCCTGAACAGAAGGACTACTCTGGGACAGGCACAATTTGACATTGTGGCTTACGCCGTTGCGGTTGTTGTCCGAGTCAGACTGTTTATGCTTGTCGAAGCCAAGATGATCATCCAGTTCAGCGTTCAGGGCCGCCTCAACGGTGATCTTCGTCAGCATCGCCCGGAACTCGTTGAGATCTTCTTCGGTCTTGATGTTCTTTGCCGCCGCTTGTGCGATGGCTTGCAGTTCTTTCTTCTTCATAATTTACCTATCCTTACCCGTAATCGGGTTCAATGATAGGCAGTTACACAGATTTTTTTACAGTCTCGCGACGTATCTGGTTGACTGTAGTTACCAATAGCTCAGATCCATACAAAAGACAGCAACTCTATCTGAGACTACAGTCAAATACTGGTCATTATAAACACCAAAATCAGCAGCATTTTTAAGCCTAACAATAATTCCGTATCTTGACCTTTCACTAAAGTTAACTGACTGAATTTTATATGGCCGAGTGCCAACAAGGCGAACTTGCAGCCTGCCTTTATACTTTAAAATACTCTTATCAAATGGAATATCAATGAAATATCTGCCGGGCACTCTCCCCCCTCCACCAGTTACATCTTCATACGAATAACCATTACTATTTATATTTGAATCAACCCAATCAATCAGTGTAGCTCGAACATCATCACTAGATACAACATCAAACAATGAATCGCAATATTTAGCACTCGCAATTTCATTAATAGACAACGTCAACATCAGCAATCCAGCTCTAATTATTGAAGTATTCATATCCTCTCCCTGCCCAATATTGGCCAATCTCGATTTGCTTAAAATTTCCAACTTCAGAAATACCAACTCCTGCCTGTGCTGACTCGCCAATCGCTTGCAGATAATTATAGGCCTTAATTCTACCATTATTTGCTTGGATCGAATCACCTGCAGCAACAGTTATAAGACCCCTGATAATAATAATTAATATCAGAACCAGCATAAACGCCATTTGGCGTGCCCGGAACCCTAAACTGTATCGCCGCATAAGTTATGAAAAATCTATCGCCAAGACCACCTAATAAATACTCACCGTATTCACCGGAGCCCATTTGGTCAAATGGACTACTCTGGGACAGGCACAATTTGACTGGATCGGATCGGTCGCAGCGACGAAGAATGGGTCAAGAACATGACCCCAAGCTCCAACTGGCGGCAGAAGGCCCTGGGGGCCAAAGACAAGG
>QIKT01000148.1 GCA_003233095.1 Oceanospirillales bacterium
GCCCTGATCGCTGATGAATCGCCTCAAGCTGTTCAGGACGAACCCGCCGAATCCGCCCGTCAACCCACGGTGAGCGCAGAACGTCGCAGCAGTAACAGAGCCCTGTCACCGTTCAGAGACCAGCCTCAGCCAGCCATATCACCGGCGTCCGATGCAACAACACCGGAGCCTGGCGATCGCTCGAAATACCAGCAACTCAACGCTCGCCACTATCTGATTCAGTTGGGAAACCTGGCGTCTCGTGACGCCGCCCTGGCTCTGTTCAACAGCGCCGGGCTGGACCCGATGCGCTGTTATCTGATTGAAGTGGATGAAGGCGCTGGGCCGCGATGGCTGTTGCTGATGGGCGGTTTTGACAGTGTGAAGTCAGCCACCAATCGGTTATCCTCGCTGCCCGATGTGCTTCGCAACCCTTGGGTTCGGCGCGTTTCCCCCCTGCAAAGAACACGAGGATAGTCATGACGGCATTGAAAAACGACACGCTCATCAAGGCATTGTTGCGTCAACCGACTGACTACACACCCGTCTGGATCATGCGCCAGGCCGGTCGCTATCTGCCCGAGTATCGGGCCACTCGAGAACAGGCCGGCGACTTCATGTCTCTGTGCCGCAACGCAGAACTGGCCTGTGAAGTGACCATGCAGCCACTGCGGCGGTTTGATCTTGACGCTGCGATTCTGTTCTCGGACATCCTGACCATTCCTGACGCGATGGGCCTGGGGCTTTATTTCACACCAGGGGAAGGCCCAAAATTCGAACGGACTACCCGCACAATTGCTGACATCAAGGCACTCAAGATGCCGGACATGCAGGATGATCTGGGCTATGTCATGAACGCCGTCTCGACCATTCGCAAGGAACTCGATGGCCGTGTCCCGTTGATCGGGTTTTCAGGTAGCCCCTGGACACTGGCTACCTACATGGTCGAAGGGCAGAGCACGCGCAGTTTTGAGGTGATCAAGACACTGATCCTCAACGAACCCTCTACCGCCCATTCTCTGTTGTCAGTCCTTGCCGAGTCGGTCATCGCCTACATGAACGCCCAGATTCAATCCGGTGCACAAGTGGCCATGATCTTTGACACCTGGGGTGGCGTTCTCAGCCCTGCGATGTACCGCGAGTTTTCACTGCGTTACCTGCAGCAGATCGTCGAAGGCATTGATCGGCAGAAGGATGGTCAAAAAATCCCCGTGGTGTTGTTCACCAAAGGCGCTGGACAGAACCTGACCGACATGTCACAGACCGGTTGTGATGCACTGGGGGTCGACTGGACGATAGACCTGAGTCAGGCTCGAGAGCTGACCGGTGGACGAGTCGCGCTGCAGGGCAACCTCGATCCCTCAACGCTGTTTGCCGATCCGGAGGCAATCCGGGCGGCGGTTCGTCGGACACTGGACAGCTATGGGGAGGGACCTGGACATGCCTTCAATCTGGGTCATGGCATCACACCGGGCGTCAACCCCGATCATCTGGGTGTGCTGGTGGATGAAGTCCATCGCTACAGTCGTTCCACTCGGGCCGATTGATTCCCGACCCTATTGCCCCCGATCAGTCCATTGGTCGGGCATCACCCAAACGATCCAGAGTGACTGATTGTGCCATCGATTTCAGTGATTGATCGATGTTCGACATCAGCATCCATGCAAACAGATTAGGAAAACGCTCTGCCTTGAGCGGCGCATCTTCAACCACTACAACCTGGCGATTGCCTGCACTGCCAACGGTGTATTGTGTCCAACGAGTCTCGGAGACATAGCGCAGCGTCCCAGTGGCCCGTTGCTCAGCCTGAGAAGCCTGGACAAATAACGTTTCGGCTTCGATCGGGTCGACACTCACGCAATGCGGCGATCATCTCCCTGACCTCACCGAGACTCTGATCGTCGAGCTGCCCTTCAAACAGACCTGAGTCCTTCATGTAGACAGGCCGATAAACTTCCACTCGCCCGGATGCGTACACACGAAGGTTCGGGGTCATATCCGGATTCCTGAGTTTGCTCGACACCTCGGTCTTTTCGAGGATAGGAATCTCGTTGCTCAACGATGCCTTCGCATGGGCTGTTGTCGCCAGAATACACACGGCGATGGCAAGGAGGGGCGTTATGAAATGCAGAGGTTTTGTCATTGTTTTCATCTCAGTTTCCCTCAAATCCGTCGGCAAAGATCAATGGGGCATCAAATGGGTCGACCGCCACAAACACCGCGCCGTAACTGCACGTTCGCGTTGCGCCTGCGTCATCCACGCAGACCTGGTAGACAAATCGGTCCAATAGGCTGGGCCCACCATCATGGGTATAGCTGAAGGAACCGTTGGCGTTGAGCATCAGCGTGCCATTGTCAGGTCCACCGAACGATGCTGTACTCATTGTCAGAGGCAACGCATTGGGGTGACTGTCGTTGGCCAACAGCGAGGTACCACCGCCGTCAAGTGAGCTGGCGGAGCCGCCGATCATGACGGTCAGCGCATCAGCTTGTGGCGAGGGGATTCGCTTGGTCGAAAAAAACCAGTTTGATCCCTCGTTGTAGCGCACATCAGCAGCGGTAATGGCCACATTGTTGTCACTGATGAACGTTCCATTTGTTCTGCAAACAGCAAACCCGGTGCTGGTATCCAACGCCACTGTGACGGTGCAATCACCGTCTGCCGAAATGCCGCCATAGGTCATGTTGACCTGGTAATCATCCGCATCACCTGCTGTGTGGTTCGCGCCTGCGCGTGCAAATCGCAAGGTATTGACATCATCGCCAACCAGTCCGCGTTGATCCTCATCGGTGCCCTGACCCTGCTGCATGGCAGCTTCGGTTGAGGGAAGGCCAAACAAGCCAGACACCGTTCGATCTGCATTAGCAGCGAACAGATTGCCGATTGGCAGGTCTGTCAAATCTCGTCAAAAATTACTCAGGTCGATCGCCTCTTCAGGCGCTTCGAAAGGATTGTTGCTGGCGGCCAGATACCAGTGAAGGTTAACGTCATCACCTCGGACATCATCGGCAGAACCTCGGACACCATCAGCACCCGAATTCAGATCAAAAACCCCGTTGGTCCCTTCAGCGACTTTCGTATAATTTCTGTCTGCACCACTGAGTGCTGATTCGGTGGCAGCATTCGGGTGGGCCAGGCCAATACAGTGTCCAACCTCATGGAGCAGCGCAGACTCGATGTCGACCGCGCCAGAGGGGATGTCGTTGCTGCCACCAGTCCGAAGGTTATCGACGATAGCGGTGAACTGATTGAATCGATCGATCGTGTTCTGAACCGGAATTTCCAATGCGGCGGCATTGGTCGATCCGGGCACGATGCAGATCTTGCTGATGATCGTGCCGCCGGTTCCGCTGTATCCAGTGGGATGCGCGACCAGATCGATACCGTTAGCATCGCCTGCGAAGATAAAGGCCCCGGCTTGTGCCTGATTAAGTGGTGAAACACTCAGCAAAAGTGACAGGGCCAGTGGAATGGGTAGCAGATAGCTGGTTTTCATATGGAACTCTCATCGAGCTGATAGAGCCAGATACTACATTATCAGCAGCACGATGAGTTTTTCATCAAGGGTTCATCTTCAGAATTCCTCGTCCTCAAATGCCATCAGCGCGCCTGAACCTGTTCGGATTGTGGCGGCTAGAGAGTCGCAGCGCGGCAGGATCTTCTCGAAATAGAATCGCGCTGATTTCTGCTTGGCCGAATAGAACACAGCACCATGGTCGCCTTCTCCTCGAGACGCCACATCGTCCATACGAGCCCACAGCCATGCCAGAACCACATACCCGGACAGCATCAGGAAGTCGACACTGGCCGCACCGAGATCATCCGGAGCCTTGGCAGCCCGACCCGCAATTTCACTGGACAGCGTCGTCCACAGCTCGATGTGGCTGTTCAGCGCTTCGGTATAGCGAGCGTTCGGGTTGGCTTCGATCCAGGCCTGAATGTCTTCTCCCAGAGGCCCGAGGGTGCCACGCTGATTATGCATCATCTTGCGGCCAACCAGATCCAGCGCCTGAATTCCGGTCGTGCCTTCATACAACGTGAAAATCTTCGCGTCCCGATGCCACTGCTCCATGCCATGTTCTCGGATATAGCCATGACCCCCAAAGATCTGGATGCCATAGTCGGTGGTCTCCATAGCCGTTTCTGTCATGAAGGCCTTGGCAATCGGCGTGAGAAATTCACCGACCAACTGTGAGCGTTCTCGCCGGCCAGCATCGCTGGCAAACTTGGCGTTCTCGATATGCATGGCGGTCAGATAAGCCATTGCGCGACAGCCCTCGGCAATCACCCGCTGGGTCAGCAGCATGCGCCTGACATCGGCATGAACCAGGATCGGATCAGCAGCTTTGTCCGGATATTTGGCGCCGCTGATCGAACGTGATTGAAGTCGCTCACGCGCATAGACCAGCGCTCCGTCGTAAGCTGCCTGCGAGGCTGCCATGCCTTGAATACCGGTATTCAATCGGGCACTGTTCATCATGGTGAACATAGCTTTGAGACCATCGTGCAAGGTGCCTACCAGCCAGCCCGTTGCGCCATCGAAATTCATTACACAGGTGACAGAGCCATTCAGACCCATCTTGTGTTCGATGCTGGCGCAAGAGACATGATTTGAATCGCCCAGCTCAGAGTTCTCATCACTGAGACGTTTCGGCACCAGAAACAGGGAAATACCCTTGACGCCTTCGACAGCGCCATCTGCCCGGGCCAGCACCATGTGCACGATATTGTCGGTCAGGTCATGTTCACCAGAGGTAATGAATATCTTGGTTCCGGTGACCGAGTAACTGCCATCATCCGCCGGGGTTGCCGAGGTGGTCAACATGCCCAGGTCCGTGCCGCAATGAGGTTCGGTCAGACACATGGTCCCAGCCCACTGTCCAGACACCAGCTGTGGCATGTACCGTGATTTCAAATCGTCCGTGCCGAAATGATCAAGCATTTCGCGCACCCCATGAGTCAACCCGGGATAGTTGGACCAGGCCGGACTGAAGTAGGAGTTCAGTTCGCCGATGACCACGTGAGCCAGATACGGCAGACCTTGCCCACCAAATTCCTCATCAGCATCGAGTGAACACCAACCATTCTCGCAGTAGGCCTGATACAGCGCCTTGAAGCCGTCCGGCGTAGTCACTTGTCCATTCTCATACCGGCAACCTTGCTCATCAGCGTTTCGATTGAGTGGGGCGCAAGTCTCGTACAGAAATCGGGCCGATTGCTCGACGATTTCACTCATGGTCTCGGCATCCAGCGGCATGGCGTGATCCAGACCAGCCATGTGCTGTTCCATATTCAGCAGATCATTGATGACAAATCGGATGTCACGAACAGGAGCTTGGGCAATGGGCATGTGGATTCCTCTGGTTATGACTCAGCTCTCAATCATCTCCGAAACACAGCGAAAATTCAAACAGATGTTTGAATGCAAGCTGAATGAAGCTCCGAACAACAGTGATCGGACTGGATTGAGACGACTAATACGCCCGGTCAAGGCACATGAAGCGAGCGATGGTAATGCCATGACTCACTTCATGTCATACAGAGCGCGCGTACTTGACGCTCAAGATAACCAGTCATGGCCTGTTCAGAGGGTTCTCAAACCTCACCCGTCCAGGCTAGGTCCAACTGCCGCGCAGCCTTGACATCATCCAGTCGCCTGACCGGTGTGGTATACGGCGCACCTTTGGCATAGTCGATATCGTTGCGAGCCTGCTCAAGGATCAGGGCCATCACATCAATGAAGCGGTCCAGAGTTTCTTTCGACTCGGTCTCGGTCGGCTCGATCAGCTGGCACTCGGGAATCAGCAACGGGAAATAGTTGGTCGGCGCATGGAAATCGTGATCGAGCAGCATCTTCGACAAATCAGTTGCGGTCAGACCAAACTCCCGATTCTCTTTCTTCAGGGTGATGATGAACTCGTGGGAGGCGCGCCGATCCGGAAAAGCCAAGGTATAGCCTCGCTTGCTCAATTCTACAGCAAGGTAATTGGCGTTCAACGTGGCAAATTCCGAGACTCGGCGCATGCCATCACGGCCGAGCATCTTGGCATACACATAGGCGCGCAACAGGACGCCAGGATTGCCACCGAACGCCGACAAACGACCAATGCTCGACGGACAGTCATCCTCATCCACCCACACATAACCTGACTCAGCCTCATCCACCATGGGGACAGGCAGGTAGGGAATCAGGCGCTCCGAGACCCCCACCGCACCCGAGCCAGGGCCACCGCCGCCGTGCGGGGTCGAGAAGGTCTTGTGCAGATTCAGATGAATGGCATCAAAGCCCATGTCTCCCGGACGAACCTTGCCGAGGATGGCATTCAGGTTCGCTCCGTCGTAGTAAAGCAGGCCACCTGCGGCGTGGACTTTTTGGGCAATCTCGGTGATGCGCCGCTCGAAAACGCCGAGCGTTGATGGGTTGGTGAGCATGATCCCTGCGGTCTGTGGGCCCAGTGCTTGCTCCAGCGCCGCCATGTCCACATCACCATCGGCACCGGTCGGAATTTCACGAACCGTGAAGCCACACATAACTGCGGTCGCAGGATTGGTCCCATGGGCCGCATCTGGCACGATGATCTCGGTGCGCTCGAAGTCACCGCGATCCCGATGATAGGCCTTGATCATGCTGACGCCGGTAAATTCACCCTGAGCGCCCGCCATGGGCGCCAGTGAGACCCGTTTCATGCCGGTGGCTTCGGACAGAATATTCTGAAGATCGAACATGCACGCCATGAACCCCTGCGACAGCACGTCGGGTGCATAGGGATGGCGTGACAGGAATCCATCCTGCATGGCCAGACGATTGCAGGCCCGCGGGTTGTATTTCATGGTGCACGATCCCAACGGATAGAAATGCGTATCGATCGAAAAATTCAGTTTCGACAGCCGAGTGTAATGACGGACTGCCTGCAGTTCGGAGACAGCTGGCAAACCGGCGGGCTGTCGACGACGAAATTCATCCGGCAATGAAGACGAACTCAGATCGGTCATGGGATGCTGGGCACGTGCAGAACGGCCAGCACTGGAGCGCTCGAAGATCAGCATGGGGACTTTTATCCAGTGGAATTGGCAGGAGGGTATGATGGCAAATTCACCTGCATGTCTCAAGTGAATTGGACTAGAATCATGACCTGATACGAGACGATTCACGACACTGCTGACACAGGCATCAGAGCAGGCAGTCAACGGGAGAACACAAGACATGTCACCGTGGTACCTGAGCTACAACGGCGAGCAAGCCGGACCTTTTTCGCAATCGGAGGCCGTCGAGCAGGTTCGCCAGAATTCTGCCGGTTTCTGCTGGCGTCATGGCTATGCCGAATGGTTGCCCATCAACCAGGTGGCCGAGCTGAATCCAGCCTCGTCCGCAGGCATTCCGCCACCACCGGCCATTGCCGCAGTTCGCAGCGACGAAGTCGATTTTCGCATCGTCGGCGAAGACATGCAGTTTGTCGAGATCGAACTGGACCCTGGTGAAAGCGCCGTCGCCGAAGCCGGCGCCATGATGTACAAGGATGACTGCATTGCACTGGAAACCGCCTTTGGTGATGGCAAACGGGACCAGCCTAAAAACGGATTGATGGACAAGCTGGTTGGTGCCGGCAAACGGCTGATCACCGGAGAGAGCCTGTTCATCACGATCTTCACCCACGCCGGATCCAGAGCCAAGGCTCATGTCGCTTTTGCCGCGCCCTATCCTGGCACCATCATCCCGCTGCGACTGGATCACTACGACCACATGTTGATCTGCCAGAAAGACAGTTTTCTGTGTGCCGCTCGCGGAGTCAGCATCGGCATCCATTTTCAGAAGAAGATTCTGACCGGGCTGTTCGGCGGCGAAGGCTTCATCATGCAGAAGCTGGAGGGAGACGGACAGGTCTTTTTGCACGCCGGTGGGACCGTGGTGGAACGAGAATTGGCCGCGGGCGAGACCCTGCACGTCGACACCGGTTGCCTGGTGGCACTCACCCAGACGATCGACTATGACGTTGAGCAGGTTGGCGGCATCAAATCCATCCTGTTTGGAGGCGAAGGACTGTTTTTTGCACGCCTCAAAGGTCCAGGCACCATCTGGCTGCAGTCCCTGCCGTTTTCAAGACTGGCAGGCCGCATGCTGGCCTCAGCAATGCCCGGTTCTCGAGGCCGCGGCGAAGGCTCCATCCTCGGTCCGCTCGGCGGTCTGCTTGACGGCGACAATCGTTTCTGATGGCGCGCTATACACAACGTAGCTCGACCGGCTGGGTTGCACGACTCAAGGGCAGTTTCTCGGGCATGCTGACTGGGTTAGCGATGATTCTGGGAGCCGTCTGGCTACTGTTCTGGAATGAGGGACGTGCCGTGCGCCAGTACGAAGCCCTGAATGAGGGACAGTCCAGTGTGATGGCCATTTCAGCCGTGCAACTTCCGAGCAATGCACAAGGTAAACTGGTGCATCTGAGCGGTCGTGTTGTGTCCGCAGCCCCTCTGGTCGATATGCAATTCGAGGTGCGGTCCGACGGCCTCAGATTGCGCCGAGTTGTCGAGATGTACCAATGGGTCGAAATCGAAGACAGTGACTATCGGACTGAAAGCGGCGGACGCCGGGTCAAGACAGTCACGTACGACTATGAGCGCGAATGGCGGAAAAGCCTGATCAATTCGGGCGAATTCAGGCATTCTGACTCCCATCAAAACCCGACCACCATGCCTTTGAACGGCAAAACACACACCGTAGCTTCAGCGACGATGGGGTCTCTGACAATCGGGCCTGACTTACTTGAAGAAATCGACTCTCAGCAGCCACTTCGGGTCAACCAGACCAGTGTCAACATCCCCGGCCTGGGCGAGCCGCAGGTTTATGGCGACTACCTGTATTACGGCAATCTCGACTCACCTGACGTGGGTGATCTGAGAATTCGCTTCTACGAGACACCTGAACAGAACATCACTCTGATTGGCAAGCTCAGCGGCACTCAATTAACTGAATTCCCGACCCAAAGTGGCAATACCCTGCTGATGCTGCGCGAGGGCCTGCTGGACCCCGAAGAGGTCTTCGGCAAGGCTCATGATGACAACAACACACTCACATGGGGCTTGCGAATTACCGGCTTCATGCTGATGATGTTCGGCTTCAGGATGACCCTCAAACCCCTGCGAATTCTGGCGGACGTAGTGCCCATTGTCGGGCGGATCGCCGGATTGGCCATCAACTTGGGTGCTGGATTATTGGCGATCGCCGTGGCCGCCCTGACCATCGGAATCTCCTGGCTGTTGCTCCGTCCACTGCTGGCCGTGGGTCTACTGCTGGTGGGCGCAGGCGCACTGTTCATGCTGCAGAAACTAGGCGTGATTCGCGACCAACCCGAACAGTCACCTGAGCCCGAACATGGCGGAAACCATCGCAGCAAGCCTCCGCCGCCTCCGCCTCCGCCGCCACCAGCATGACTCACTGGAGACCGACCCGATAGACCTGGTATCCGCAACCCTTCTGCTGTTCCTGATCATGGACCCTCTGGGGAATGTGCCCATCTTTCTGTCTATCCTCAAGGATATCGAGCCACGCCGACGCCTGTTCATCATCGTCCGTGAAAAGGTGATTGCCCTGGGAGTGCTTCTGATCCTGTTGTATTTCGGCAAGAACACTCTCGACACCCTGGGTCTGCGCTCTGAATCGATCGCGTCGCTGGAGGCATCATCCTGTTCATCATTGCCATCAAGGTGCTGTTTCCCGGCGCAAAGGCGATGTATGACGATCAGATCGATGGCAAGCCGCTGATTGTTCCCCTGGCCATTCCACTCATAGCCGGCCCGTCGCTGTTAGCCACCTTGCTGCTGATGGTTTCCAAAGAACCAGAACGAATGCTGGACTGGACGCTGGCGCTGGTGATTGCCTGGTCGGCGTCGCTGCTCATTCTGCTGTCTTCGAGTCTGTTGCAGAGACTGCTGGGACAACGCGGCCTGGAGCATGACCAGCATGAACAAGGTGATCAGATTATCGATTGTTAACAGGTCTGCCATGGTATTCCCCCACAATGAATGTCCCGACTGGGTCAGACTGCGAGTTAAACGGATGGAATGACTCTAGCAAAAACGATTGACTCAGGAGCGGCCCCGACTGAACTTAGATTTCAGCCAGCGCATTCGACTGCGTGCCCAGGCATATTCGGCACCGAGCACTGACAGTGCAAGGATCAGAATCAGCACACCAGGACCTGGCAAGACCAGCATGACCAGACCGACCAGCAACAGGATCAGGCCAAGTGTGGTCACCAGAATTTTTCGAAGATTTCGCATCAGTACAAGTCCTCCTGTCGAATCAACAGCCTAATCCATTATTGATCGGATGGCATGACACACAAGTCACAGATGCACCTCACAATGGTATGATGACCGAATCAATGACTTTCGATGAGAACACAGTGAATCGACGACAATTTCTGATGAATTCTTCCTTGTTAGCCGGTACCGCTCTGACCCAGACTCGCTGGGCACAGGCTTCGCTGTCCAGCGGTTATGGGCCTCTGGTTCCAACCAGGGATTTGACCACCAATTTGCCACTGCTGCACCTGCCCGAAGGCTTCCGCTACCGCACACTGGGTTGGACAGGAGAGATGATGAGTGACGGGCGACGCACACCATCACGTCATGATGGTATGGCGGTGGTGCGCGAAGTGGGCAACCAGATCACGCTGCTGCGCAATCATGAGGTCACCAATGG
>QIKT01000195.1 GCA_003233095.1 Oceanospirillales bacterium
CTGGAGTCAGAATCATAGCGGTAGCTATGGTGAGGGCGAAGGGCAAGTGCAGCCACGGGCCGATAGTACCGCGATAGGCGTCCAACGGAGCAACACTGTAGTGTTGCCGTATTTCACCATTATTCAAACTAATCAGGAGCTTGTAGCATCTCTATCCGCCTTCATGAATAATGCGGGCTAAGAGCCTCTGAATAAGTCTCAAGCGAGTTGGATTGAGATGGCAAATACGTCCGGTCAAGGCGCATGAACCGAGTCATAGTGTTGCTATGGCTCGGTTCATGCAACGCAGAGGGGGCGTGTTTGACGCTCAAGACAACCGGTCACGACTTGTTCAGAGGCTCCTTAACGAGACCGTGGCGAATTGCTCAGACCTCAGATATCGTTCGACAGTGCGCGTCCAATCAGCAGTTCCAGATTCTCGCGATGCGCCAGCGTATCCACACTAGCGCGGCTCTTGCTGTTGATCATGTCCTGGATTCTGCCGAGGTTGTACACCGCCAGTGATACTGCCGGGCTGTGGAAGCCCTCGCCGTCAGAATTTTTACGGGCCATATTGCTCAGACGCTGCACATACTCGACCTGAAGGTTCTGCCGGAAGGTATTCACATCACCTCTGGCATCGGCTTCAAATACCGCATCGGTAAGGTCGTTCATCATCTCGCCGAGGCTGTACTCATTGCCATACATGCCGGAGTCAGTGATGCGTTTGAGCACTACCGGATTAAGCAGGTGATCCAGAATGCTCTTGTGGATGTTCAACACCGCGTCATGCAGTTTAGGGTCTTCGGTGGCGCCAAAATGACTGAAGCCACGGCGTTGCGGCGCAGCCTGACGCAGCAAGCGGGGGTCCATAAGGAAGGCTTCCGGCGCGAACACTTGCTCGGACAAAACGCCCATGGCCTGACGCTGCCTGGCTTCGGCCACTGGCGTCAGTGGGTCCCCGGCACCTTGCTGGCCGACCACGGCGCGGTCGATGTATACACCGCCGACATAACGCGACGTGACCGCTGCTGAGCGCCGCCAGAGGGACAGCATGACGCCGATGGCCTCTACGGTTTCCTGATAGGAATCACCGGTTGCGGGTGGCTTGGTTGCCAGCTTGTCCAGCGTGTTCTTCATGATCTTCATCTGCCGCGAGGCATAGACAATGGCATCGGTGCTCATGTCATAGATGTTCACCCGGGGGTCAATGCCAGTGCCGGGCGAGCGCATATCGTCCGCATCGTTGCCAAATGCCAGTTGTGGCTCCGTGGAGCGGGCCAGAATCGTTGTCAGGCGTTGCTCTTCAGCGACGGGGTCTGAAAGCGCTTCTGAGTAGCCATAATTGATGAACCAGTCATCATAGGGGCCCGGTGTGACCGTGTAGAAGAGTGTTTGCTGCTCGCGGGTTGGTGCAAAGTTGACCGCCGGGTAGTCCATGACCGAACCGGCCAATCCACGCTCATTGACCACATCACTGTCCCATGCCTCATCAGGGCTGATCAACTGGGTGGCTTTCATATTGTGGTTCATGCCCAGCGTATGCCCCAATTCATGCAGGATGAGATAATGCATCGTGTCATGGGCCAGTTGCTGGTCAAGAGTGTCGTCCATGCCGTACAGAGCATCTGCCGCAGCGCGAACGAACATCGTGTTGGTTTGCAGCCCATGACCCAGGGTGCAAAATTGGTCACCAAACAGTGGGTTGATGGCGGCGATGTCTGTAGTCAGCGCATCCGGGTCCTGAATGTTCCCGCGGACACGTGGCAGACGGCTCAGAAATGAATATTCCAACATCACGTCGGCGCCGATGATCTCCCCGGTGCGAGGGTTGGTGAAACTGGGGCCATAACCGCCGAAAGGTGGGTTTGGTGAGGAGGTCCAGCGCAGCACGTTATAACGGATATCACCCGCATCCCATTGTGCGTCATCGGGTTGGATCTTTACTACAACGGCATTGCTGAAACCGGCTTTCGCAAACGATTTGTTCCATTCCAATGCTGAGTTGCGAATCAATTCCCGCCACTTAACGGGGGTGGTGTTTTCAATCCACCAGGTGATTGGCTCAACGGGCTCGCTCATAGCGGCACCTGGTTCCTTTTTCACCAGGTTCCAACGATTGATGTGATCACGATAGGGTGCGGCTTGCATGGAAGTGAGGTCAGTGACCTGGCCACCAAAAAATCCGATTCGCGCATCATCGCGACGAGACTGGAAGTCGTTCTCAGGCACCTCGATAAAGCTGTGCATCACGCGGATTGATACGTTTCGTGCATTCGTCACCGCTGGATTGCCACCGACAGTGGGTGTCGGATTGGAAAACACATACTCCACTTCAACATCAGTATTCTCGGGATAGCTGCGCAGGTTGATGATATGCGTTTTGTCATCATCCAGTTTGCCAAGGTTGAAGGCGGTCTTGGGGTCAGCATCCGGGTTGGGCGTAGGCGTCATTTGCGCCAGAGCCTCGGAGGCAAAAATCTTGTCCGCATCGATCAGCAGATCGCCGGACTCCTCATCCTCTGCCGCTATTTTCTGAACGGCCAGAATGGATTCGGAAATATTGGCTTGCGCTGCGCGGGAGATGGCATTTTCCGGATCAAAATAGAATGCGGTGTTTTTTTGCACGATTTCAATCTTGTCGAAACGACGGCGTATTTCGATGATGCGGCTGGGGCCATAGGCACCTTTGAAAAAGCCTGCGTCAACAACCCCGTTGGCCACCTGCAGCCAGTAGATAAATTCCTTGTCCAACTGATCTTTTGTAATCAGCAGACTGGTTGCACCGGTCTTGTTGTCGCGAAACAGGGTAAACAGTCCATCGATGCGCTCAGCATCCTCGGTGAGTTCCGCAATGGTCTTGGGCTCTTCGTCTTCGGAGTTCTTTTCTTCGTCTTCCTGCGCTATTGCGCTGTTGGCCAGCAATGCGCTGAGGATGAGGGCTAACAGCCAAAGAGCAGCAGAACTTTTAATCGATTTGAGCATGCGTCTGTTCCGGAAAGTCAGGTGGCCAGCGAAGGATACGGGGCCCGTTGTCATTCATTTTGCCCGCTATAGTAACAAAAACTGCTGCATGCATGCGCAGTAGCAGAATTCGACCTCGTTGAGTGGACGCGTTCACGTAAAATTGCGCTCGCAGCATTAATCTTATCTTCTGCATTTATTTGCAGAAATGAATTATTGCAACCGAGAGAAACCCATGTCCAAACGTAAATTGATTGCCAAGGAATTGGCCGAGGTATTCAAGATCATTGCCCACCCGGATCGCATTCGACTGATCGAGGAACTGGGCAGTGATGAAAAGGATGTCAATTCGCTGATCGCAGCACTCGAGCTCCCAGGACCTCGGGTCTCCCAGCACCTGGCTCTGATGCGTGCGCACCGGGTGGTCGAAGAGCGCCGCGAGGGCCGTCACCATGTCTATCGCCTGCTGCAGCCTCAGATTGCCGAATGGATTCTGGAGGGTCTGGATTTCATCGAAGGCAAGAATCATGCGGTACCCGAGTCTGCGATCCGAACGGCCAAAGCATTGTGGACACAGTCATAAATCAGCCTGGCTTCTCGGGCACACTCACAACGGTATCCACTCAAGATGTCCGCCCCAATTCAAAGGTCATGAACGAATCTCAGCCTTGAGGCAGAGTCGATCTGGCCATTAATTCTGTTCAATTCCCATTCTCTATTGAGGACACCATCATGATCAAACCAACCCTGTTGGCGACTGCCGCCATCACCCTTGTCACCGGTTGCGTCACCACGGCACATTCCGATGATCACAGCATGTCTGCAAAAGCGTCTGACGCTGAGCTGTGTGTCGATTTCGGTCCACAGACACCTCGCGACATTTCAAGCACGCTTGGAATGAACAAGGACAATTTCACCATGGCCCCGGCGTCAACTGAAATGAATCTGTGCAACATCCATACGCATACCAATGCCGAACACAAGGGCCCCGGCTACAGTGTGTTCGTCAATGACAGTGAATCAGGCGGCTATGCCTGTAACGACACAGCACACCTGAGCGCTGCAGAATTGGCAGCACCCGCAGTCAATGCCGGCAAGTTCAAGGGCGTCAAGCCAGGCGATACCATTGAAGTGCACTGGGTCCATACCTCCTGCGACATCACACCGGGCGAAGGACTGGGCTCGTGCTTGAGTGATACCTGCACCGATCCACTGTTGCGTGTAGAAGCACAGACCTTTCTGGTGGTCAACGACAGCGAGGCAGAGAACTTCATGCACTATGCCTACAATGACACCATGCGCAATAACCTGCATCAGCCTGCCAGCCTCCCAACCGGAACCGGTGAACCCGTCGTTTTCCGCGGATCTACTACAGGACCCAGCTACACCCAGTCGACCTGCTCACCACTGAAAGTCACCTGGAGCGTTCGCCCACAGTGTGCTCGCCTGGACATTAACTCTCTGAACCAGTGGGCAGCCGACGGCAACGACTTCAATGAAACCAAGTCCCACGGCGTCCGACAGCTGGTGACCGACCCAGCGCTGCTCTCACCCATCGAGTAAGCCTCTGCCACTGGATGGCTGGCAATTGGCCAGCCATCCGTTATTTTATTCAAGACCGGGTCGCCTTCGAATCCGAGAGTCAGATCCGTTTACGGAGTCGTGCCGGGGCTTGCCACCAGTGCCACCCTGGTCTTTACCACCGGTGCCTTCATTCTTGCCGAAGCCGGCGTTCGGGATGGACTGAAAGCCACGACCTTTCATCGTTCTCTGAAGTATTTCTCTTCGGAATTCAAAGGCATCAATGTGGTCGATGATGTGCGCTGGACCGACGCTGGAAAAATCCTCACCTCGGCCGATATGCGTCAGGGATTGATGCGGCTCTGCACGTCGTGGCCAAATTCAGAAGCGAAGAATTCGCCCGCAGCAGGGCACTGCATATCGAATACGACTGGCAGCCACAGCAGGGTTTCATTCGAACTCTGCTGGCCGATCGCTATCTGCCAGACTGGTCGGTTGACTGGCCGAAGGGCACTGAGATCAACGCGGTGTATTCGATTGGAGATGAACAAGAATGGACTCAACGCCTGGACATTTCCTCAGCAGCGTCAATCACCGGACTGTTCGATCTCCCGGATGAGGAAATGAACTCTCTGAGTGGCTGGGTTGCGAGCGAATCGACCCCTCATCAGTAGACCCGTCAGAGCGGAGAACGCCCCGTGCAGAGGTCGGTGCATCATCTGGACAATTCGGACTCATCGTATCGGATTGACCTCCGCCTGAACGTGCTGCCCTGAGCCGAAACGATCCGGGTAGCAGGCCCGGCTATCGCACGTCGGTAGACGGCACCTCTGGAGATAAGAGCGACATCAGCCAGGGCGCCCATCATGCATGAAGACGCCTTGATGAAAGCCCAAAAGATCAGAATCCGGCCGGATCAAGATACAGGGTACTGAGCGGAATGATCTGAACATCGTCCCTGATCCAGCTGGAATTTTCCACGTCTGGAAACACGGCTGCTGATGAAAACAGTGCGCTGCTCAGGCTGGAAAAGTCAAAATCGAGACTGCCCGCTTCAACCGAAGTGGGGGCCACAAAATCGCAGCCTGGACAAAAGCCGCTGAAGCTCAGCAGCGGCAAGCTGCCACTGGCGCTGTTATCGGACTGACCCAGCAACCAGCGAGGCTGGTTGTTCGAGTCATAGAAATACAGCACCGCCACGCGAGTGCTGATGCCATCGGAAGCCAGATCCGAGCCCTGTGAATTGATGCTCAACCCCCAGCCTGGTTCCGCCGGGTCATACCAGATACCGGTATGATCCTGCACCGTCAGGCCGTCGCGAAAATTGAAATACTGAAAGGCTTCGCTGCCAGGTACATCGTTGATCTCCCAGCTGAACTGCGCAGTTCTGGCATCGCTGAAATCGAGCGTCATTGATCCGACAAACTCGATCACCGCCGAGTTGGTCTGAGGGTCCCAGGTGGCCGTATACAGCGGCTGCGTCCACTGTGGATCGTAGCTTCCAGCGGCCTGATACCAGGTGGGCGATCCATCGTCATTATAGGTATACCAGGTCACGACCAGCGACTGTCCTGCTTGCTCGATATCCAGACCATGGCCGGTTCGTTCGGGGTTGAACCACAAGCCCTGAACGGGTTGAATCTGAGTCGATGCGGCATCGGCCGGATTGGAGCCCAACCTCTGTTCATCAGCGTCGCTGATGCCATCGCCATCTCGATCGATAGCCATGCGACTGGCCAGACCAGTGGGAACCACGGTGACTGTCACCGGCTCAAGATCGGAGCCTTCAGCGTTGAGCTCGCTGGCGGTCAGATTTGAACCGCTGCCCTGTGTGAATCGTTGCGACTGTGCATCATACTGCCAGCTGCGCCCTGCTTGTTGAGCGATCAGATCCACCTCACCGTCCTGGGCCACTTGTTGCATCTGGGTATAACGGAACGACGGCGCCTCGCCATCGAGTTGAACCTGAGCTCCAACAGCCGCGTGAGTGTCCTGACTAACTGGTGGGGCATTGCCCAATGCAGGATTGTCCTGGGGAAAGTCCGACCCGCTGAAACTGAGCATCAGCGCAACCAGATCTGCTACGTCCTGGTCAGACCCCACGTTGAAGGCTGGCTCGGAGACAAATCGGGCCAGTGAATCGACGCTGCCATCATGAAGAAAGCCGAAACCGGCATTGTTCTCTGTCTGGGTCAACTCGAAACCGACCTTCTCGTGCATGTTGCGCAGCTGCGGCACCTTGATCGAGATATTGGTCGACCCATCCACACTGACCACGCCTAGGTGGTTTTCTCCCATGGGCCCCGCGGGCATGATTTCACCACCGGCCTCGATGCCCAGAAGCGGTAATCTGATCGGCCCGTTGACCGCCATCCCCGTCGGTAATGTGTGGCAATTGGAGCACTGGAATGGTGAGTCCAGCAGCGCCGTGTTGTACAGCGTCAATCCGCGCAATGCGTCTCCGCTGCCGAGTGGTTGACCCGCCGGCGCAAATCGTCCGGTAGTGAAATGGCCGGTCAGATCCATGTCCGTGGGCAAGGTGTTGTCAAAGTTACGATGCGGGTTGGACGGGACTGTCAATGTTGCCAGGTAGCTCTTGAACTGCTGCATCTGCCCGGCGGTCAATAAACGGTCGTCCGCCAACAGGCTGCCGAAGACGCCATTGAACTCCTCGATGCCATCACGATCGCCACGCCAGTGCAGCGGCTCCTTGCCGATAATGTCGATCATGGTCTGAGTGGTCATCGGCCCTTTCATCGGGTGATAGTCCTCGCAGAGATCACCGCCTGCATCAGTGGTACAGTTCTGATTGAAGGCCTTCATCTCACCGGCCGGATCACCCAGATCCCAGGCCAGGCGATCAAATCGCGCATCCACGTGACAGCTTGCACAGGACACAAATCCCGTCCCGGAGGTCTGATGGGTGTCGTACAGGAAGGGCCGCCCCTGTCGAATAGCCAGTGGCAGCGGATTGAAGGCCGCCACACGATCAATTTCCAGACGGGTCCGGGTATCGATCACAGACAAGCTGGCCTCGAAGTGATTCCAGACATACAGCCGATCCAGGGATTCATCCAGCGCCAGATCCGTCGGGCCTTCCCCGACCTCAATTTCCGCAGCCAGACCAGCATCGGTCACACGCTGACCCTGAGCGTTGACCACAATCACGTTGTTTGATCCCATCCCGGCGATATAGGCACGTGTGCCATCGGCACTCCATGTGATATCCCGAGGGTCACCAATGGCGCGATCCAGCTGCGCCTGGGAGAGCGGACGTTGATTGAAATCCACCCCATACTGATTGATGTCGACGATCGACGCTGCCGCCCCAGTCTCCGACGCAGTGGCCATCAACACGGTGGAGAACAAGCCATTGACCACCGGTTCAAATCGACGCTCATTGTGGCTGTCGGTACCCACCATCGTCACCTGACCGGTCACCGGGTGGACGGCGAGATTCAGGCCCATGGTCATCAGACGGCTGATGTAACTGACCGCCCCATTTGATGTGTTGATCACAGCAATATCCCGATCCGGCAGATCCCAGCCACTGATTCTGCCGGAGGACGCAGCAAACTGACCTGAGACCAGCGATGTCCAGTCCTCACCGTTGTCATCACGCCAGGCACCCTGATCATCCTTGCGCACAATCATCCCGACGCGAGGCGGCTCAGGCAGCGCTACATTCATCGGCGGATCAAACTGCTGGCCGTTGTTCGGCGGCGGGTTCTGGCCACCGTAGGGCGAATTGGCCGCACTGACGACATTGGGCGGAAAGTCCAGTGTGCCCGTTTCTTCCTCGTCGATGCCACCGCCAAGAATCGTCGAGCCATTGCCTGATTCGAAGATGGCCGCATACACTCGACTGCCGTCAGCACTGACCGCCAACGCCTTGGGTTCTTCGGCATTGATCGCGATAAGTGTTGAGGCGCCCATCGGATCGTTGACGTCAACCGACATGATCTGATTGGCCTGAGAGCAACTGATCCAGGCACGACTTGCCGCAAACACCACATCGGAGGGTTCATCACAGGTCTGGATGGTGGCGATGACCTGGCGCTGTGTCACCGAAACCACGCTGACCGAGTCGGAAATGTGATTAACGACCCAGACCTCATCGTCCGACCGAAATCGCACCGAGACCGGATCCAGACCCACCTTGACGTGGCCCACGGCTTTCACCGTTCCAAAACGAGTGGCATAAAACTGGACTCGATTGTCTGCCGTATGCGCGACCGCCAGCAGTGAGCGATCGGGTGACAAATCCAGGCCATTGACCGGGTGCGACTCCCAGTTCACGTAGGGCAGCACCGACTGTGCCTGGGCGCTGATCGATCCCATGCTGATCAACAGGACCATGAAGCACTGTTCGATTCGGGTGGTATTGGCTCGTATCATCTGGCTGTCCCTGTAGTCCGATTGTAACGGGTCACGTTGAAAACGGATGCGATCACCTGATCGCCATGTCGGCACCGCAGGCCTGAATTCTGGAACACCCCAGGCCGATTGATGCTCATTGTACATGATTGATACTGCAATGATTTTAATCATCTACCCACAACACTTGTGCTCGGAGCTGAAGTCGTTCGGAAGAAGATCTGAAGAATTGCTGAAGCGCAGCCAATTGATACCATATAGCCGACAACGAGCGGGCGTCACCCGAGAAAAGCGGTGAGCTCCTGAGGTTGTCGGACTTAACGGGTCGTCACCAGGAACAGTCGATTTGGGTCAGATTTTTCGATCTTTTAAGGCGAATAGCACCGCTATTTAACCAACAAGATCGGGACATCTGGCCACACTCGGGTTTTGTGCAGTAGATCACCTCAAGTCCGACAGGCTGCCAGGACGGCTTTGAATCGACTGGTCAATGCACTGCCAGGCAGATTTCACCTTGAGACTGTCGACACCGTGTCTTGCCATGTGCCGCAATCCACTTAAGATCACCTGAACATCTGAATAAACCTTTCACAAAGTTCCTGATAAGTTTGTATCGGCAATCCGGGTTTGGTGTATGGAGAGTAAGGGGGTTACTCAAAAACTTCTGCACAGCTGATCCACTTGAAACTGCCTCCCTTCCCATGGTCGAGATCACAGCGGCTCGCACCACACACTGTTCACAAAAAGTTCAATGATCAGAGATGCATCATAGACAGAACTTCATTACTGTGTATGTGTGGAATAGGCTTTCGTCAATTTCCAATAAAATCAACCTGTTTGCTGATGCTTTCCACGTTGAATTATCGACACAAAATATTTACCACGGGCGAAACTGACTATGTGGTCAACTCAACGCGGCACGACAGTAGGTCAATCAGGCTCTGATGATGGATCATCAAATCGCCCGATGACACAAGACAAACGACAATCAAGGCGCTCATCAGCGTTGCTGATCGTCCTGATGGGGCTGCTGCTTGCATCGACCTCACTCAGCGCGCAACAGGTCTCGCAGATATTCTATGTGCCGGTTGATGAGACGCATTATCGGGAATTGGCCCTTGCCGTGAACACACCGGATGCCGGCGACACCACCGCACCCAATCCGGACACTGTTCGCACGGTCATTTCACTGTCTGCCTTTGTCGATGCCACCCGAGTCATCTACGACCACTGGGAAGACGGCTATGAGGCTGATCTTCTTAATCCTGCCCAGGGCACCACGTTGGACTTCATCCTCAATGCAGGCGATTTTGACGTGCGTCAGAGTGATGTATTCGTCAGCCCAAGAGACTCTGCAATCATTCTGTTTGATGCTCGCGACCGAATCATTACCACCGAACAGATCGCCGTGACTCGCGCAGGCTGGCGTCTGCAGGAGGCCACCTTGCTGGCCGGTGCGACCGCCGTCTTTCCCACCTTCGACTGGGGCACCACGTTTGAGGTGGCCATGGGCGAGGACGTCGCCAATCACGACATGTTCCAGTACACCTCGGTCTCCATCACCACCGGTGACCGCGGCGCCGTTGTTT
>QIKT01000171.1 GCA_003233095.1 Oceanospirillales bacterium
CCACTGCTGCCTCCCGTAGGAGTCTGGGCCGTGTCTCAGTCCCAGTGTGGCTGATCATCCTCTCAGACCAGCTATGGATCGTCGCCTTGGTAGGCTCTTACCCTACCAACTAGCTAATCCAACGCGGGCTCATCCAAAAGCGAATGCTTGCAAGCAGAGGCATCCTTTGTTCCGTAGAACATATTCGGTATTAATCCGGGTTTCCCCGGGCTATCCCCAACTTCTGGGCAGATTCCCACGCGTTACTCACCCGTCCGCCACTCGTCGCCTGGAAGCAAGCTTCCATCGTTACCGTTCGACTTGCATGTGTTAAGCATGCCGCCAGCGTTCAATCAGTTTAAAAGCTATTTGAACATCCCGCCTTCGGCCGAAACCTTAAGGTGATGCTCTGGTTTACTTTTGAACAAAGAACCTGAAACCTTCTCTATTACTTGTAAAGAATTGTTCTAGGTACTTGCTCATTTCTCTTTGGCACGTTCCCCAAAGTCCGCAAGCACCCACACAAGTTACCTATATCTTGTTAAATAGCTGTCTGATCTTTCGTTCCAGACTACAACGGCCAGCGTTTCGCTGACCGGCCGAACATTATCCGCCACCCCGTTTTCAGAGTCAATACCTTTCCCTGAATGAATGTACAAAACAGAAATATCCTGCCCTTTACACTCACCCAGCCTACTCAATATCCAACAATGCGTCAGCGCCTCGCTTGTTTCTCAACAGGCGAGGCGCGCATTATAGGACCCTGGGGTGACCTGTCAACAGCTGAATGACGATTTGCTGACATTAAATTCTGACGGCACGAATCGCACTGCTGAAATGCTTCATTCATGCCGTTAAAATGACTGACCTCAACTCGCTCGAAACGGCTTGAAGGCCTGCTCATTCAGATGCAGGAATCGATCCATATCGAAGGCTGTGACAATTCGGCACTGGGGTTGTTTGCTGGTTCGTGAGTCCCAGTCCACGACGGTTTGCCCTCGTGTCAGTGATCCGGTCAGTTCAATATCAACCGCACATTGACTGGAAGCCTGGATCGATTGTGGCTCCAGAGCAACAGCCATTGCCAGTGCATCAGCGGCACGCATGAGTCGCTCTCCGTGCTCTGACACTACAAATTTTCGAATTGCCTGCGAGACACGATCGAACAATTTTGCATGATCTGTTCCGCTGGCCAGCCACGCATCCAGCACCTTAAAAGAGTAACTGTGCGCCATAGTGGCCTCCCAGTCGACCAGATCAATCTGATCAAATGCTTCGAACACCAGAGCGGCAGCCTCAGGGTCAGAGTAGATATTGAACTCTGCGCTGATATTGGACACATTACCCTTGCCCGTTACTGCACCACCCATCACGACCAGGCGATCCAGCTTGTCTGGCAACTGAGGATCCAGCAACAGGGCGACAGCGATATTGGTCAGCGGCCCAATGGCCACCACTGTGATCTCGCCCGGATGCTCATTGATCAGGCGCACCAGTGCATTGGCCGCCTGCTCGACCTCCGGACGTGCCACTGGCTCAGGTAGACTCAGATCACCGAAGCCATCAGAACCGTGCACAAAAGCTGCATCCTCACCTCGCGGACCCAACGGGCGTTCGCAACCTGGAAAGACTGGAACAGGCTCTCGCATCAGATCGACCAGATGACAGGCATTGGTCAGCGTATGTGACAACCCCACATTGCCACTGACCACGCTCAGACCGAGAAGATCAACATCAGGATGCGCATGAGCCATCAGGATGGCCTGAGCGTCATCAACACCCGGATCGGTGTCGATAATGAACTTACGCGCCATGCTGCTGTTCCAGCTTGCCCCAGGAGTCTCTCAGCGAGACAATTCGATTGAAGACCGGCGCCCCTGCCTTGCTGTCATGACGATCGGCCACGAAGTATCCAAGGCGTTCAAACTGAAAGCGGTCTTCCGGATTGGCCGATGCCAGACTCGACTCCATGACCGCGTTCGGCTTGAGAATCAGAGATTCGGGATTCAGATAGTCGGTAAACTCCCGGCCTTCCTTGCCATCAGCAGGCAGAGGCCGCGTGAACAGTCGATCATACATGCGCACCGGCGCCGTGATGCCATGCGTGGCCGACACCCATTGAATGACGCCCTTGACCTTGCGGCCGCTGTTGTCCTGCCCGCTGCGGGTGGCCGGGTCGTAGCTGCAATGTATTTCGACAACCATGCCGTTCTCATCTCGGACGACATCCTGATAATCAATGATATAGCCATACTTCAAGCGAACCGTACCACCGGGTTTGAGGCGAAAATACTTCGATGGCGGATCTTCCATGAAATCCTCACGATCGATATAAAGCTCTCGAGTAAACGGCACAATCCGGGTTCCCAATTCGGGAATCTTTGGGTGATTGGGACATTCCATTTCATCGCATCGATCTTCAGGCCAGTTGGTAATCACTACCTTGATCGGATCGAGCACAGCCATCACTCGGGGTGCTTTGTTTTCAAGATCCCACCGTACCGAATTTTCCAACTCGCTCATCTGCATGCGATTCTGAGATTTGGCCACTCCGGCTCGGGCACAGAAGTCGCGGATCGAAGCAGCGGTAAACCCTCGTCGTCGCATACCTGAGACTGTCGGCATTCGGGGGTCATCCCACCCGTCCACATGGTCATGGACTACCAACTGGCTCAGTTTGCGCTTGCTGGTCACCGTGTACAGCATTTCCAGCCGGGAAAACTCGATCTGTTGGGGATGACAGTCGATGCTGATGTGATCCAGCACCCAGTCATACAGTGGGCGATGATCTTCGAATTCCAGCGTACAGAGCGAATGGGTGATTGACTCGATCGCATCCGAAATACAGTGAGTGAAGTCATACATCGGGTAGATACACCAAGCGTCACCTGTATTGTGGTGAAACAGACGTCGAATGCGATACAGAATTGGGTCACGCATGTTGATATTGGGCGACTGCATGTCGATCTTTGCACGCAAGACCCATTCGCCGTCGGCATACTCCCCAGCTCGCATGCCCCGAAACACCTCGAGGTTCTCATCAATGGCTCGGTCTCGATCCGGGCTGTCCTTGCCAGTTTCTGTCAAGGTGCCACGATGGGTCCGAATGTCCTCAGCCGACTGGCTATCGACATAGGCAAGGCCCTTTTCGATCAACTCTTCGGCATAGCCGTATAACTGCTCGAAATAATTCGAAGCCTGACACAGGCCATTCCAGGTGAACCCGAGCCATTCGATATCCTGCCGAATGGCATCGATGAACTCCTGGCTTTCCCTGGCCGGGTTGGTGTCATCAAAACGCAGGTTGCAGCTGCCACTGTAATCTTCGGCAATGCCGAAATTCAGACAGATCGACTTGGCATGTCCGATGTGCAGATAGCCATTCGGCTCGGGCGGAAAACGGGTCGCAACGCGCTTGCCGTTCTTACCACTGCGAATATCGTGATCAATGATGGTTCTGATGAAATTGCGAGGTGTATTTTCTGAATGACTCATGGCTGTTCGCGCCGAAAAATGAAAGCGGTCAAGTGTACACGAATCAAGTTTTGAGTTTCTGCATGATTCGCTTGGTTTCGTTGATTTCTCGCGAGGTTGGGAACAGTTCCATCAGGCGTTCTGCATAGTCATGAGCCTTGCCGGGTTTGTCCGCCAGAAGGTAGGCCTGCGACAGGCTCAGCAGACTGGCTGGCAAATCAGAGTGCATGTTGTCCCGCTGCAGGAACAGATTCACAATCATCGCCGCATCCTTCAGACGAGCCATGCGCGAGAGTCGGCGTGACAACCTCAGAAACAGATCATCAGGCAATTGTGGTTGGCCTTGCGTCACCGCCATATAGTCATCAAACAAGGCGGCGATGTATTCGTTGGTTTCCTCACCATTACCTGGCTGGTCCAGCAGATCGACAGCTGACTGATGGAATGACTCGTGCTCAGGGTTATATTTCCAGACCGTGTACCTTGCCTGCCTGACGTGCTGATTATTGGGCGCCAGTTCATACAGCTTGTCCAGCGTCTTGCGCGCCGCAGACAGCTTGTACTGTGCGACCAGTTCGTCCACCTGTTTCAGGCCGCTGCCAACCATATCAGTAATGTAGCTGTGACTCTCTGCTGAGGACTGGTACATACCGAGTGACCTGAAAGCAAGGCCACACAGTGCACCAAGCACTGGCGGCACCAGCACCAACAGCACTCTGGTGGCGCTGAATTGAGGGGAAAACAGGAGATACAGGACTGTCAGCAGCGCCAGAGTAACCGGAAGGGTCCAGCCCATCCTGATGCCGTTCGTCAAACGTCCGAGAATGCTCAATGCGTCGAATTGCCAGCTCTGGATCATCGCTGAAGGCAAGATGCACTCCAATAACCATCATCGACATCATGGTCCAGGCAAGCAGGATAGCTGGCCGACTCAACAGGTCTTCTGTGGTGGCGGACATCAGGAACAGCAACAGCATGGCGCCCAGCGAGGTGACCATCAACGCGCTCGGGACTGGTATCTGTATCCAGTTCATGATCAGAACGATCAACAGCGCACTACTGGAAAGTAGTGAGATCAGTGGCAATTGCAACAGGGTTCTGATCTGGTCTCTGGCCATGGCTTGACTTGAAATAATCGTACAGTCCTTTGGTAGCTGGCAGCGAGCCCGAGGCGACGCCCCATTTAGCAATATCCCCGAGGGAATTTCAATCGTTGTTTTTCATCTCAGGAAAATTACTGGGCTGCTGAGTGCAGAGATTTGGGAACTGATGCATTGACTTGATAGAGAATATGACCGCTGTTGTAATATTTGCGTTCAAATGCGGTCACTGGAGTGGGATTGCGCAGTGGACGAACCTCGACTCTGGAGCCCAGATGATATGAAAGAACGAGCGCAAACTCTTCGGCATAAACGGCCCAGTTGGTTCGACACTCGATCAACTTGCTGATCCTGATCATGTCGGCGAACAGCGGATGGGCATGATAGCGTCGCTGCAGGTGGCGTGCTTTCGGCCATGGGTTGGGATACAGAATCATATGGCGATCGACCCGAAGGCCGCAGCGTCTCATCAGTTGACAAAACCCAGTCACATCGGCGCGGATCAGAATCAGATTGCCCTGGCGAACCGCCAAATGCCCATCGGGCAAACCGGCCTGATAGAGGCGATGCGCAGATTGATCGACTGCCAGAATCAGATGGTCGGGATACTGATCAGCAAGCCAACGGCTCGACTCAGCCGTGCCGCAACCACTGTCCAGAATCAATGACTGACCTGATTCAAGCCATGGCCTGACCTGAGCAAAAGACTGAACTGTATGCGCTGCAGGTTCAGACTCTGAGGGACGATCGGCGTAGCGTTGCAGGCAGCGTCTCAATCGTGGATGAACGCTCAGCTGTGCTGACTGAATGGTTTTGGATTCCCTACTCAAGACCTAGGGAGCCTCTGAACAAGCCGTGATCGGCTGTCTTGAGCGTGAAATACGCCCGCTCGGCGTTGCATCTCCCTTCTCAATCCAACTCGCCCAGACTTGTTCAGAGGCTCCCAAGCACCGTCTCATCGCCCCTTGATCCAACCTGGCACAGAGGAATCGGGTCTGGTGTTTGGTCGGTTATTTGGCGACAATATACAGTCTTCCAGCGCATCACTGAGAACGGCGACAACATGGCAGATGCACGTCAGTATTACAACCACAGCTCGCCATACACACTGCGTGGTGGTGGACAGCTGCCCTCATTCGAATTGGCCTATGAAACCTGGGGTACTCGCTCGACTGAGGACGACAACATTGTTCTCATCTGCACGGGATTGTCGCCCGATGCTCATGCCGCTTCAGGCAATGGGGATGAAACGCCTGGCTGGTGGGAGTTCATGATCGGTCCCGGCAAACCGATTGATACCCATGTGCACTTCGTGATCTGCATCAACTCGCTGGGCAGTTGCAAAGGCTCTACGGGACCAGCCAGCATCGATCCGCGAACTGGCAACGTCTATGCGACCTCTTTTCCGGAACTGGCCATCGAAGACATTGCTCATTCCCAGTTATTGCTGCTCCAATCATTGAACATCACGTCCATCGACTGCCTGGTCGGCCCTTCAATGGGTGGCATGGTTGCCCTGTCCGTTATGAAACAGTCACCCGGTTTGGCTCGACGATGCATCAGCATTTCATCAGCCTGCTCGGCAGCACCATTTTCAATTGCATTGCGCTCCCTGCAACGAAATCTGGTCACCGACGACCCTGATTGGCATTATGGTCAGTATCGGCAATTCGACAAGCTCCCCGAGACCGGCATGCGCAATGCCCGCAAACTCGGCTTGATCAGCTATCGGTCTGCGGCCGAATGGCAGGATCGCTTTGGAAGAGAGCGGATCGAGACACCTGCCATCACGCCGTTCTCTCCCCGATTTCAGATCGAGTCCTATCTGTCCCTCCACGCAGAACGATTTGCCAGCAGCTTCGATCCCAACTGTTACTTGTACCTGTCACGGGCCATGGATGAATTCCAACTGGGCGATTCAAACAGCAGTCTACTCAAGGCCCTGCATCCCCAGGCACTCGATCAGGCTCTGGTGATCGGGGTCGATTCAGACATTCTGTTTCCTGTGGCTCATCAAAGAGAGCTGAGGACCGTGTTCTCTCAACTGGGCGCCCTGGTCACCTATCATGAACTTGATAGCGCTCAGGGGCATGACGCTTTTCTGGTCGACCAGGCTACATTTGCCACGAGTGTGGCCACGTTCATGGCGGACAGCCAGCGCCTCTCCTCCGTTTAACCCGAGTAATCTGTTCGCATCCAAAGCGCTTGCCAGTATCACTACAACAGGTATACTAGCGCGCCTGTATCATCCCCCCTGCCGGGGTGGCGAAATTGGTAGACGCGCCGGATTCAAAATCCGGTTCTGGAAACAGAGTGTGGGTTCAAGTCCCTCTCCCGGCACCATTCACTTTCCTGCAGTCCGCGTGAAAAAAGACTTGCATCTGTCAACAACGACCTATATTATTTTAAATACGAACGTTGTCGTAGACATTTTGGAGTCAAACATGCTGAAACCAATTAGTACCCTCTTTGCCTGTACTGTGATGATGGCCTGTGCGAACACTTATCACACCGATGAACGTCCTCAAAATGACGGCGAAAAAACCATTGTGTCAAATCAAGTTCTCGCGATGGTCGACCAGAACAATGGCACACTGGACATTCGCCAGCACGACAATGTGCGCTGTAAGCGAATCAAGATCGTTGGGACCCACATTCACAAGCGATTTTGCTATACCACCGAGGAAGAAAAACGCATGGCCGAGGAAACATATGATGCTTATTATCGTAATTTTGGCCCTGCAACATGCCTGACAGAAGCCGTTTGCGGTGCTGACGGCGGAGTCGGTATTCGCTAAATTCCAGACTACCCGGAATCTAAAACTGCAGATATCTTAAGGAGAGACGGGCTGCATGTCGCACCCGCCTCTTCTGTTTGCAACGTACCTGACCATCACATCTGTTCATCATGATCTCGTGTTTCTGAAGCCCCACCTCAGCTAACCATACACTGCATACAACATTCAATCCCTCTGTTAGGCAGTTTTCTCAGCATGACTGATCACTGGATTTACAAGCAGTAAAGCATCTACCAGCATCTGCATAAGTGCCTCTTCGTACATTTAACTGCTTGATGGATCAAGGGAGATTGATCATGACATCAGGACTGCCATGTCTGGTTGGCAAAGCTTCAAGGGGCCTGTAACAACTCGCTGCCGCCCCAATTGTCTCACTTCTCTGCAAGTAATCCGTGATTCAGAGGTCGGCCTTCAGACGCTGATCGATCAACGACTCCTGTAGGTTTTTGCTTCGTATCAACTTGCGAGCCTGATTACCACTCCTCAGATAAGGGTTTTCCCCATGTCAGGTTCCCAACAGACTTGCATCTTTTCGGACAACTTCTATAATTGTGATTACGAAAATGATCGTACAAACAAGGGAGTCCTTCATGCTCAAGCCCATTATTACACTTTTTGCCAGTTTTCTGCTGGTGGCCTGTGCGAACACTTATCACACCGATGAACGTCCTCAAAATGACGGCGAAAAAACCATTGTGTCAAATCATGTCCTGGCCATGGTCGATCAGAATGATGGCAAATTGGACATACGCCAACATGAAAATATACGTTGCAAGCGGATCAAGATTGTCGGCACTCACATCCACAAACGGCTCTGTTATACCACCGAAGAAGAAGAGCGGATGGCTCAGCAAACCTATGATGCCTACTATCGCAACTTCGGCGCGATCAAATGCCTCGACCAGAGTGTCTGCCAGGGCAACTGATCTGCTCTGGATCCGTCCGCTGTGCTAGAGCAATCGATCCCGGATCAGCTCTCTGACAACCCGTATACCGACAGTGGCCCCGCGTGCATTCATGCGCAACGGGGCCCTGAAGTCTGATTGAGATTTTTCTGGCGATCCTCCCCAGTAACTGCCTCGTATTACCCGCTGTTCGCAGCCTCGATTGACCCATGCACTGCCATCACTGGGTGCACGCACATACGAATCATGCCAGCAATCCTCGACCCACTCCTCGACGTTTCCGGCCATATCCTTGACACCCATGGGATTGGCCATAAAAGTACCGACCGGGGCAACCCCCCAATAGCCATCTTCGTAGTCGTCGAATGCCTGCGTCCATGAGCGTTTCCTCGGAGACAGGTCGCCTTCGCCGGTGAGGTTCTCAATCAGTAATTTGGGGCTGCCTTCGCCCCACCAATAGCTGGTTGTTGATCCGGCACGCAATACATATTCGAACTCTGCTTCACTGGGTAGACGATATCGCTGGGAGGTACGCTGATTGAGCCAGTTGATGTACGCACGTGCATCGTTCCATGAAACATGGATGACCGGATCTTCAGGCTCTGCTCTGGTTCCTTCATAACCATAGCGCCAGTTGATGCGATTCTTTCGAGTCAAGGCCCCGTTCCGATAGTCATAGATATAGGAAAAACCCAGCTTCTCTGCATCCGTCACATAAGCCGTCGCTTCGACGAAACGCTGAAACTCGAACACACTGGTCTCGTGAATTGCCATCGCAAAACCAACCGAAAAGCGAACTACATGGGCGGGATAGGCCGGAGATCGTCTGTTTTTCGAATTGCCCATCGTGAACTCACCCACAGGAATCACGGCCATCTCTGGCCCAAACATCTCGGAACCGAGAGGGTCGCTGAACCGCTGGCCGACTGAATAATCACCATACAGACGGTGATGTGCCACTCGCTCACGAAGCTGATTGATCCTGTCAGCGCCAGTCTCCCAGGACTCCATTTGAGCAATCAGACCACTCGCCTGGGCGTAGTCAAGCCTTTTCAGTGAGTCTTCAAACTGAAGGTACAATTGTTCTGATCGTGAGCTGCGAATAGCAAGCCGACGCTGATTGGCCTGCTGAAGCAGCTCGGATGGCTGATCAAACTTACCCAGATGAAGCATCAATTGTGAACTGACAAACTCATCAGATTCAGCCAGGGCAATGGCCGTTCTGACTAGGCGCTGCTGAAATTGACGCCGGGTCTTGTCCAGACCAGGGTGATCGGGGTCCAGGCGTGTCACGGCGATCAGGTTGTTTCTGACTCGGCGGGCCTGATCGAGGCTCAGCTCAAGTGATTGCAACAGCCCATTGGCCTGTTCCATTTGTTGCTGTGCTTGCTTGATCGATTCAATCCGATCGCCCAAGGCGCGAATTTCTGCGGTATCTTCAAGCAGACGCAAGCGAGGATACAATTGTGCGGCGTCAGAGATCTCTCGCTGATCAAGATGCGCCATCAGGGTTCGCGCCAAGGCGACCGCAAGCGCATGGATCCCTTCAAGAGCCTGCTCGTTTGACGGGTCAATGGACAGGACGTCGCTATAGTATTGCAGGGCGTGATTGTCATCCGGCTCATACAGCCGCCCATCTTCCAGAGCCTTGTCGCCCAATAGCAACAATTCGTCCACCGAACCAGTCAAATCCGGAGTGGCAAGCTCCACTTTGTCTCGCCATGACAGATCCACAGTTTGCTCGCCGAGACCGTCGGACGCCGGCACCTGGGAGGGAAATTCAGCCTCAGTTTGAGCAGTCGTATCGGAGTCAGTAGCAGATTGAATAGCTGGCGGTGTCTGTGTGCGCGTATCAGACGAATTATCACGCTGACCAGACAGAACAAAAAAGATCATCGTAAAGATGAGGATCCCACCCATGACGACCATCGCCCTGATTCGGCGCGATGAAGACCATGATTGTGAGCCCTGCTCAGTCATTATCTCAGTATGACAGAATCTGGGCTAACCCAGCGTTGAATCGGCCAGAAGGCAGGCTGTTAGCGGTCATCCAGCAGTCTCCTCGTTCGGTGGATCCTGTGTTAACCCACTGATACCAAGGAGTCAGGCTGAGCAGGCAGGACTATGGAAAATATCACAGTCAGGCTGCTGTCACGAACTGGAGGTGTCCATTTGTACAGGACATTGCCAGTCCACCGCACTCGCATGAAACTCGCTGTTCGAGCGGATCAGTAGCCGCCCTCAATGCCTTTGCGGGCAACAGCGACGGCATTGTGTGGATGGAGGCTTTCAAAGTGTGACACTTTGACGAGGAAGTCACGGACGCGGTCATGCGAGTTGAGTTGAAATTGAATTCGCCTTGCAGCATCTTCGCAGAACATCAGATTCTGACCATTCAGTCGAGCAAACTCCATCTCATCTTCCCGCTTGACGGCTGCTTGTACGGGTGTTGCCAAGACGCCTTCAACTTCGTCGATCAGCTCCAGAAACGGGAATTCTTCCAGGGACGGCTCCAGACTGATGGTCATATCCGCTTCGCTGCGCTGAGAGTGCGGTGTTGCGATGATGCCCTCGGGACCGCCCAACCACTCTCTCATGGCGTGTGCACTAATCTGATCGGTGTCGAAATCCTGATCGAATTGCTGCTGTATCAATTGCCGCGC
>QIKT01000176.1 GCA_003233095.1 Oceanospirillales bacterium
CCTCCTGAAATCGATTCACAATCCGTTGTGAACTCACAGCATAGCCGATAGGCTTGGGGTGTCAAATTGTGCCTGTCCCAGAGTAGTTCCCTTGCTCAAGCAGGATTCTGGTTTTTAATCTGCAAACCGACGAAGGTACACAAGGTGATCTTTTCAGATAATCAGATTCGCGAGTTTGTATGCAACAATCGCCACTCGAACTTGTGTGGTATGTTCGTGACTGGATGCTTGGGCAACTCCTAGATTTGGATGAAACTCCACAGGCTTCTCAGCCACAGAGGTGCTTGTTGTCTATAACGCATGGCTAATTTGACGAGAAATAATGAATACAAAACATGTCATCACTATTTGTACTATCGGAGTATTATTGGTCACAGTCACTGTGTATTTGAGCGATCGGGATAACCCAGGCCATGCTGACATGCAACTGGTGCCAAAGACCGATACGATTACTGAGTATGTCGATAGAAAACTACCGCCAACCAGTGATAAACAACGAACGCCCGTCGAAACAGATTCAATCCGGCGCGATAACACTCCCAGAGCAATTGTGACTTATGACCAAGCCGTCTCGGCGTTAAATTCAGGCGCTAGCCTGCAAGAGTTGGGCTATGATGGCTTGCGCTTGATTCAGCATCAATGTCAGGATGAATTTAGAATCTACCACACGCATGGCCAATCCTTTTTCTATGAAACAATCAGTCGCCAACAAGAGCGAACAACGTGGTTACAAGACTCTCTGAAAGCATATGATCAGTGTTTATCCATTGACGGGTGGCAAGATATTGAGGAAATACTCAATGAATTGCAACCAGAGGCAGACAGCGACCTCAAGCTTTCCGAAACACTATTTGATCTGGAGAAAACAAGTGGTGAAGTTGAGGCCATGGTGTTGGCCCTTGATATCTATAATGAAACCGATAATCCTATGGCGATGCTGAATGCCGGTCATTACTTATCTGACAAGCCAGAATTCATGACCAAAGCCAAAGACCACCTCAAAACCGAATGGGGAATAAAGTCTGAACGAGAAGAGGCCATGTTGGGGTCAATCATGCATTATCGATTCTGTCAGATGGGCGGGAATTGTCGAGCTGACGGCCGGGTCGCGTTTATACTCGGGTGTCATTATGACGATTCTTGCGGTCTTGATCTGGTCACACTGATGCAGCAAAAATGGTTATCACCCCACGAATTTATAGCCGTTCAAGACACCTACAGTCGCTTTTACTAGACTTTTCAACATGCAGTTCGGTCGATACTTGTCGTACTCTCTGAATGGGGAAGCTTTCTCGTATTTCGATCTGGATTCTCTGATGTCCTGTGGTTGGAGAGCCAGTGTCATTGAGCAACTGAGGATTGAGCCCATGAAGAGGCCCGATGCCCTCACTCAAGACTTGCTCAGGTTACTGGCGCTTCGGTTTATTTCAGGGAGTATTTTCCTGAACACTTTGCCGAAAGCTAGTATGAAAGAGTTGATCGTGTATCGCTCACTTAAATTGACTGAGGGTCAATAGTTGGGAACTAACTCAGAACTAACTCAGAACTAACTCAGAACTAACTCAGAACTAACTCAGGAACTAACTCAGGAGAACTAACTCAGGACAGGCACTTTCTGAAAAGCTAAGAATCATACTCCCTAGCAATGAGCCTTGATCTCTAGTCGCCGTCTAATTTGTTCGATTTCGGCTGATGTCAAATTGTGCCTGTCCCAGAGTAGTTCTTGTCATCGAGTCCAGCACCGTTCCAAGGCAGTCCCATCCGGGTATACAAACTATTGACGGTGTGATCAAAGTCGGATTGTCGATCTCGACTGATCTGTTGGGCTGCACGTTCTTCCTGCGTGAACTGCCTTGCACGTGGGTTGAACCGTTGAAATGAATTGCAGGCATGCTCTTGAAAACGATGCTCTGCATGTTCATATATTGACTATGGTCGCCGAATGCGGGGCCATGGGTTTCGGGACGTGGTTGTCCTTGAGCCATTCATCATTATGCTATTGCTTCAAAGGAGAATAGACATGACCAACTATGATTTTTCACCACTGTATCGTTCCGCTATCGGGTTTGAGCGACTGGCGAATCTGCTGTCCAATGCGACGCGGGTCAACCAGGGCCAGACCTACCCACCCTACAACATCGAAGTCACGGGTGAGGATGACTACCGAATCACCATGGCGATTGCAGGATTGTCGGATGAGGACATCGAAATCACATCCGAGCAAAATACCCTGACGGTGGTGGGTAAAAATTCAGCCAAGGACAGTTCTAGAGAGTTTCTGTATCAGGGCATTGCAGAGCGCGGATTCGAGCGCCGCTTCCAACTAGCAGACCATGTGAGAGTGGTCGAAGCCACGATCGCAAACGGCTTGCTGCATGTGGATCTGCACCGCGAGATTCCCGAAGCAATGAAACCTCAGAAAATCGAGATCAAGTTGGGTAAGTACAGCTTGCTTGAGGGCGAAAATCCCGGCCACAAAGACGCTGCCTGATCGCCTCTGAACTCTATTTGACACTCTCCTGTACCTCTTGGGGCGGCGCGATCAATGATCTCGCCGCCCTTTTTTGTGTCTGGTCGAAGGGAACCGGGATGAGCTGAAAAATATCCTGAAATTCTACTTGTAATTTGCCAAGTTACTGAGCGCGTTTGGAAAATCCAGTTATCCACACACCCTGTGGATAACCCTGTGAATAACCTCCCCGTGGGAACTCATTTTGTTCGATGAATACTGGTCTTGTTACAGATTGATCAAAAAATGACCGCTCATTATATTGTATTATTAATCAATGACTTGTGAATCAAGACGGGCGGTGATGCGGCTGCTCTGATTGGTGCTTCATGCAATTGACACAATGGAACTGAGCCGTGTGCATAAGTGCCAGGACGGTGCCACGAGAAATCAACTACTTGCAGCATTCTTGTGATTCTTTACTGGAACAGATGCGGACAAGGTCTTGACCTCATCCGGGATCGAGGCGCACGAAATTCCAGATCCGGGTTCCGAGGTCCGGAACCCGGATCATTGGCTTTTGTCAGAGCGTTTGCTCCGGTTTGATGACGGCGGCCAGAGCGAGCGCTGCGATCAGTCAGGCGACGACATCATACAACGCGGTCAGTGCTGGATATTGAACTGGGTGATTCCACCAGACCACACCACTGAAATTCGAATAGATCGCAATGGCCACTCCAGCAAACAGCACAAACCCCACGCGCTTGCCATACGATTGCAGGGGGCTACCATGACCGCCAGTGGCCATCTTCAACAGAGTGACAATTAGCAGGATACAGACAAACTGGTAGACTAGTCCGTACAGCATACTGACGACATCACCCGGGTCTTTGCCGGCATGACGAATGGTGACGGTGGCCAATGGCCCTCTCTGGATTTTTCCCGGAAAGCTTCGTCTTCGCAATCGCTGCTGTAGGGAACTTGATAGCGGCCATCACTCGGGAACAGGCTGCTCAACTCTGCTCTTGCGCGGCCTTCATCGCTTGCCACTGCTGCACTCGGCCCAGTTTGCCCCCGATGTCGAACCGACCATCAGCACCGGTGTGACGGCCATGACAGCCGCTGTCATGGATCTGATGGGAACCTCTAGAAATCTACTGCGCGGTCCGATTGCGGCGTTGCGCGGTGCTCGGAATCCTCATGTACAGCCAAGTACACTGTGGTTCCTGTGCTCCGTGCGCCTTGGGAGCCTCTGAACAAGTCTGGTCGAGTTGGATTGAGAAGGGAAATGCGTCCGATCAAGGCGCATGAACCGAGTCATAGTGGTGCTATGGCTCGGTTCATGCAACGCAGAGGGGGCGTGTTTGACGCTCAAGACAACCGTTCACGACTTGTTCAGAGGCTCCCTTGCACTTGAACCGTTCGCTACGGTTTCTAGAGGTTCCCTGATGTCCGGGTCAGACTGACCTGGCAGCACGGCAACGAGCCAGCCTGCGAGTGGCCAGGATGGTCATCAGTACGCCGCCCAGGACCATCATGCCGCCGACGATCAGTCGCCAGCCGACTGGATCATCTCTGAGCCAGTAGCCCAGCAGTACGGCAATGACTGGCACGGTGAGCAGGTGAGGGGTGACCTGATTGACCGGGTTGCGCTGGATCAGAATGTAATACAGTCCATGACCGACCACCGACGCCAGCAGTGCACTGTAGAGGACTCCGATCCAGGCTACGCTGTCAGCGGATCGAATCTGATCGATCATCGGCGCTTCCAGCCACAAGGCCAGCGGTAACAATACCGGGATCGAGAACACGGCGGTCCATGCCTGATAGCTGTAGGCCGTGATCCCTTTCAATGAGCGCATCAACACCGAACCGGTGGCCAGGAACAAAGCGGAGAACAGCACCACGGCAACCGCATCCAGGTGATCGATGACGTGCTGACCCAGGCTGATCACCAGAACGCCCAAAAAGGCGGTCACAATGGCGATGATCTGCAAGCCGCCGATCTGCTCCTTCAGTATCAGTACGGCAATCAGCGCCGACATCGGCACATAGGTTTGAAATAGAACCGCAATCGATCCCGCCTGATCGGCCAGCCGCAGCGCCGTGAACAACAGCGCAAAATGCAGTCCTCCATTGCACAGGCACACTGTGGCCAATCGGAGCCACTGGCCATTGACTGGTTGTCTGAGAAACGGAAACAGAACGATCAAGACGATGACGAAACGAATCACGGTCAGGCTGAAAGGCTCGAAGCTGTCCAGGGCCATGAGGATGGCAATGAAGTTGTAACCCCAGATCGCGCAGACCAGATACACCAGGGCAAGATGTTGTCGTGTCACTGGTGAGGGTCCGGGTCGTCTCTCAGAATGTTACTATGATACGTCGGATAGGCAGGCAACTGAACCGTCGCTTGCAGCGGGCAGCCATCATCATCTGGCTGCCCGGTACCGAGAGATCACTTGCGACTCATGCTGTATCCGGGCATGTGACGCGCAGCCGCCAGCAAGACTTCGGGGTGCAGGCGCACCTTGTAGTCCGGATTGGTGTAACTGAACTTGATGATGCCATCGGTATCGACGATGAAGACCGACGGTGCCGGCAGAATGTGGTGGGTATTGCCCCCGGCCTTCTGCTCCAGATCCAGGTTGTGCTTGTTCTTGTACTTCTCATAGGTCTCGTCATCGACTCTGAACGCGATGCCAAATGCTTTCGAAATCGTGGCCGCTGCATCGGACACCAGGCCATAAGGCACCGGCTCACCATCCAGATGGGCTTCGGCCATCAGTTCGGCACTGTCCATGCTGATGAAGGTGATGCTGTAGCCCATATCCAGCAGAGGCTGCTGAGCTTTTCTCAATTCTGCAAAATGCAGATTGCAGAATGGGCACCAGCCACCTCTATAGAAGACCAGTACCGCAGGTTTTTCCAGGTTCTCGGGGTCGAAGTCAAATAGACCACCAGCGGCGTCCGGAGCACTGAACGCCGGGGCTTGCTGGCCTGGCAGCAGGGGTTTGACCGACCAGGGGTCGGTACTGACGTCACTGGCAAATGACGGGATGGTGCACAGGGCGAACAGAGCAACGAGCAATGATTTCATGGTGATCCTCGAACGGTTGAAGGCTGACAGCCACTGTGTCAGCAATGATATGATCATGTCCACTTTCAGACCCGGATAATGACGATTCCATTGCATTCATTGTGCTTGATTGGTCCGGCGACAGCGACATTCACCTCATGAGCAAATCAGCTTGGGTTGCCAGCGGTCACCCGGCAACCAGCGAAGCGGCCTTGGGTGTGCTTGAGGACGGTGGCAATGCCTTCGATGCCGCGATCGCTGCAGCGGCCGCCGCCTGTGTGGCGGAGCCCCTTCTGGCCTCGTTGGGTGGGGGTGGGTTTCTGCTTTCCAGATCGACCTCTGGCGAGGTTCAGGTTCACGATTTCTTCGCGCAGACGCCGGGACACAAACGCCACGATGCACAGTATCGGCCGATTCTTGCTGATTTCGGAACCACGTCTCAGACCTTTCATATCGGCATGAATACTGTCGCAGTTCCCGGCGTGCCGGCAGGACTGGCTGTTATTCATCAACAGCTTTGCACGCGGCCCATGAGCACACTGATTGAGCCAGCAATCCATCTGGCAAGAAGTGGCGTTCAGGTCAATCGGGAGCAGGCTGATGTGATGGCCATCCTGACGCCGATCCTCGAATTCAGCCCTGTCCTCTCTGAGCAGTTCAGTCAGGCCGATGGTCAACGCATCAGGGTTGGCGATGTTCAGGACATGTCTGCGATCGCTGCCAGTCTCGAGCGACTGGCTCTGGAGGGCGATGCCCCGTTTTATCATGGGGACATTGCCGCCGAAATTGATAGATTGTCGCGAGAACAGGCGGGGCATCTGAGTCTCAAGGACCTTGATCGGTACCGATGCGTGCGTCGACCGGCGCTGTCCTATCAGGCAGGTTCGACGCGACTGTGGAGCAACCCGCTGCCGTCCAGCGGCGGCATCCTAATCGCGCAGACGGTTCTGACCTGCCTGGCGCTGATCAAGGCGGGCCATGAGCCAATGGATGCGTTGGCAAGCGCGATGAACCGAACGGAGCGTTTGCGAACCGCGCAAATTGATCCGAGATCGCTGTCCGATCTGGACGATTCAGTGATCGAGGGCCTGATTGCGCTGCGCCAGTGTGATCAGGTGTCCCGCGGCACGACTCAGATCAGTATTGCCGATGGCGCGGGGAATCTGGCCAGCATGACCTTGTCCAACGGTGAGGGCAGTGGTTGCATGGTTGCCAATGGCGGCATGCATCTGAATAATTTTCTGGGTGAGGACGACCTGATGCCTGCGGCGATCGGCAGTTGGCAGACCGATGTGCGATTGTCCTCGATGATGGCGCCGACCCTGATGCAGGTGGAGGATCAGCACTGGGTGATCGGATCGGCAGGATCGAATCGGATACGATCTGCCATCGCCCAGGTGATCCTCAATATACTGGTCCATGGCATGTCGCTTGCTGAGGCTGTGCATGCGCCAAGAATGCACCTGGAAGGCCGACAGATCGACCTCGAGCCAGGCCTTGATCTGTGCCATAAAAGCCTGCTGGATGGCTTTGGCGTCACTCGCTGGACGTCACCGTCGCTGTACTTTGGCGGGGTTAATGCGGTGATGACTCGATCGGGCTCGATTGGGCAAGCGTGTGCTGATCCCCGTCGCGGTGGCCAGGCCAGCGTGCTACCCAGAGTCGGATGAGAATCAGCGCCGTATCAGGCCGCAGAGAACGAGAGTGATCCAAGCGACAACATAGCCCAGCAGTGCGCCTGCGATCACATCGAGCGCGTGCTGGAGGCTGGAGCCAACCCTCTGTCAGACAGCCTTCCGGGAACGACGATTATACAACTGACCGAGCGCAGTCCGTATCCGCAGATGCGTTGATTGCTCAGTCAGGCAGCAGTCGATCAATTGACTCGCTGAACAGGGTGTGTCGCGATCAGATCACGGTCTCGACACGGATCAGGTTGGTGGTACCAGAGACTCCGAACGGTACCCCTGCGGTGATCACGAAGGTATCACCGACCTTGCCGTGGCCAGTCTGCTTGACCCAGTGGTTGGCGACCGAGACCATCTCGTCAGTGGACTCCACGTCATCAGCCAGCACCGCGTCGACACCCCAGGACATGGCCAGCTGATTGAATGCCAGTTGATTGGGTGTGATGGCCAGAATAGCGATTGGACTGCGGTGCTTTGAGACGCGCAGCGCGGTGGCACCGCTGGAGCTGAATGACACGATCACGCGGGCATTGACCTGCTCGGCCATCTGACAGGCGCTTTGAGCGACTGAATCGGCCACCGTACCTTCGGCAGGTACATCGCGTTCCTTCATCTCCCGCATGTAGCCTTCATCCGATTCAACGGACAAGGCAATCTGGTTCATGAAACCCACCGTTTCCAGCGGATACTTGCCGGCAGCGGTTTCTGCCGAGAGCATGACCGCATCGGTGCCGTCAAAAATCGCATTGGCGACATCCGAGGCTTCAGCCCGGGTGGGATTGGGGCTGGTGATCATCGACTCCATCATCTGCGTCGCAGTGACCACCGGTTTACCTGCCCATCGGGTTCGACGTATGAGTTGTTTTTGCAGAAGGGGTACCTGTTCCGGTGGCATTTCGACACCCAGATCTCCGCGGGCAATCATGATCCCATCGACTACCTCGAGGATGCTGTCAAAGCGTTCAACGGCTGAGGGTTTCTCGATCTTGGCCATCAGCTTGGCAGAGGATCCGGCGCGCTGCAGATAGTGGCGAGCCAGTTGCACGTCATCACGCGAACGGACAAAGCTGATCGCGACCCAGTCCACCCCCATTCGGGCGCCAAACTCCAGGTCATCGACGTCCTTGTCCGACAGAGCAGGGATTGCCAGATCGGAGCCCGGCAAATTGATGCCCTTTCGATCTGACAGAACACCGCCACGGATCACTTCGGTATGGATGGTCTGAGACTGAATCCGGGTTACCCGAAGTTCCAGACGGCCGTCATCGAGCAGCAATTGCTCGCCAATCTCGATGTCCTTGTACAGTTTCGAATACGAGGTGCCGACTCGTTTGATATCACCGTCGGAGTCGTCGTCACAGGTGATGGCGAAGGCCTGTCCCTCCTTGAGCTCGATCTTGTCCTCGGCGAACTTGCGGATGCGAATCTTCGGACCCTGCAGATCCTGAAGAATTCCGATCGGTCTGACCACCTTCTCGGCGGCCTTGCGAATGGCGGTGATCACTTCGGTATAGTTCTTATGGTCGCCATGCGAAAAATTCAGACGAAAGACGTTCACGCCGGCACTGATCAGCTTGTTGATCATTGCCGGAGTTGAGCTGGCTGGCCCCAGCGTGGCCAGGATACAGGTTCGTGAATTGGTGGTTGTTTTCATAGGGACCGTTTTTCCTCTCAACTGGGCGTAGTGTACCACTCGCTGCAGACATGAAAATCACGGTTTCATGATAAGATTGAATGTACAAGAATGTACAAAATTTCAGGTCCGAACCATGATCATCAAATGTCCAAGTTGTCGCAAACCAATCTCCGACAAGCGAGAAGTCTGCCCCGAGTGCGGTCATAGCCGAAACGGCTCTGAATCGCCCGAAGTGGTTGATCGGAATGAAGAACGTCGTTATCGGAAACTGCGTTACACCATTCAGATGCAGACCTATATGGCGATTCTGATTACGGCCATTGGCGTGGTGTGGGTGTACAAGTCATCCGACAGCTTCCAGTTTCAGGCCAGTCTTGTGAGCATGGCCTGTCTGGCTGCGGGTGCCGTGTGGTATGTCGGTCTGCGGATCTTCATGATTATCAGGAAGGTGCGCTAGCGCGCTATCGAAACGTGCATGTCAATCTTTGATCAGCCGTCCATCGATCGAGTGGCATCTGGCTGACGATCAAATCTCAAGACAGGAATTTCCCAATGATGATCCAAACTGATGTGCTGATTATCGGCGCCGGACCCAGTGGCCTGTTTCAGGTCTTTGAACTGGGCTTGCTCGATTTGCGCTGTCATCTGGTTGACAGCCTGCCTCAGGTGGGAGGCCAGTGCAGTGAGCTGTACCCCGAAAAGCCCATTTATGACATTCCAGCATGGCCGAAAATTGGTGCCCAGGAACTCATCGAAAAACTGATGGAGCAGATTGCACCGTTTGATCCGGTGTTCCATCTTGATACACTGGTCACCGAACTGGACCGGCAGGATGACGGTAGATTCATTGTCCGTACCGACCAGGAAACCTGTTTCCATACCCGAATCATTATCATAGCCGGTGGATTGGGCAGCTTTGCGCCACGTCGATTGAAGCTGCCGATGGCTGCTGGTCTGGAAGGGACACAGCTGCACTACAAGGTGCGTGATGCGGCACGATTCGATGACCAGAATCTGGTCATTCTCGGTGGCGGTGATTCTGCACTGGACTGGACAATTGATCTGGCATCGCGTGTGAAGTCGCTGACGCTGCTTCATCGCCGAGCCGATTATCGGGCTCAACCGGCGTCGGTCAACCGGATGCAGGAGATGGCGAATTTGGGTCAGATCCATGCTGCTCAAGGCAATGTAACTGCGCTTCACGTCAGCGATGGACGGCTGACCGGTATTGACGTGGTCGACCTGGAAGGGCAAGCGACGTTTATTGAACTGGACCAGTTACTGATTTTCTGGGGTATGTCGCCCAAGCTGGGTCCGATTGCCGACTGGAAACTGGGCGTGATTCGCAACCAGGTTGAAGTGCGCACTGATACCTTCGAAACCAGCATCGAAGGCATTTTCGCGGTCGGAGACATCAACACCTATCCGGGCAAGAAAAAGCTGATTCTGTGCGGTTTTCACGAGGCTGCACTGGCGGCATTTG
>QIKT01000231.1 GCA_003233095.1 Oceanospirillales bacterium
GTGGGCGATTTGAAACCATACCGGCATTCGGTCTACCTCTAATCAATACACTCATACTTCTGACCTCGGGTGTGACCGTCACGGCGGCGCATCATGCGCTGAAACAAGGTCAGCGCAAACCACTGATCTTCTGGCTGTTTATGACCGTGGCGCTTGGTTTCTTCTTCGTCTTTCTTCAGGCTTACGAATACGTTCATGCTTACCAGGAACTGAACCTGACAATGGAAAGCGGCGTGTATGGATCAACCTTCTTCATGCTCACCGGTTTTCACGGCATGCATGTCACAATTGGTGCGATTATGCTGTTGGTGATCATGATCCGCTGCATCCGCGGACATTTCAAACCAGAACAACATTTTGGTTTTGAGGCTGTTGCGTGGTACTGGCATTTTGTCGACGTGGTCTGGCTAGGACTGTTTGTCTTTGTGTACGTCGTCTGACCGGGCCGTCCGAGCAGGCACAGAAAAACGCCCCGTCGGGGCGTTTTTTGTCATTTGAATCGAGTCGTCACGGCCTCGCTGACCAGTAGATGACTCTTGCGCACTCGGGGCAGGCTCAAGCATCAGCGGGTTCTTGTTGGACTGAATGTAACCAGTCTTGAGTCCGAGGATAATCATCAGAAACAGGACAATTGACAAACCAACACGCCATTTGAGGGCCGTCAGGGTACGAGTGCTACTGCTTTTATCTTTCACCAGATAGACCAGGCCGCTACCCAGAGTGAACAGTATTACCAGCAAAAACAGGATGATCAGGATTGTGGAGAGCATCAGGGAAGTCCATGGAAGTCAGACCGATAGTATGGTCCTGATGGGTATCGATATAAAGTGAGTGTGGGTCAAATAATACAGCGTACAATTCCCTGGCTCGTTGCTGGTCTGCTGATCGGATCATTCATCCGACTTGGTCTGTGGCAACTGAACAGAGCGGAACAGAAAGAAGCGATTGCGGCTGCAATCGAGGTGGGTCAGCAAGGTGCTCCCATCCGCATGCAGCGCTACAGCCAGGTGGACGACTATACGCCAGTGAGACTGGACGGCCAATTCGATGAGCGCGCCATACTGCTCGATAATCAGATCGTAGAATCGATGCGTGGCGTCCACGTGTACATGCCGTTTCTACCGGCTGATGGTGGGCCCGCCGTGTTGGTCAATCGTGGCTGGCGGCAGTTGGGCGTCACACAGCAGATCAACCTGGAGGCGCTGAGGACGCCAGTAGAGGTCTCCGGACTGATGCGATCGCCGCCCAGGGTGGGCATGCGCCTGGGTGAGGTCAACCTGATCAGCACGCAATGGCCACAGTCTCTGCCCTATCTGGACATGACGGCCATCGAGACTGCGCTTGGATTGCCGCTGGCCGAGCAAATCCTGCTGCTGACCGATGAGGCCGATGATGGCCTGTTACGAGACTGGCAACTGAAAACAATGCCTCCAGCCAAGCATCTGGCTTACGCCCTGCAATGGTTCACCATGGCAGGGGCAGTATTCATCCTGGCGCTGGTGGTGCACTTTTCGTCTCGCCGACGCAGACTACGACAATCACAAGAGTGACTGAGATGACGGACCAAGACATGGATCACATAGACAAGGCTGTACGGAATCGAAACCGATGGGTATTGATCGGCCTTGCCGCAATGTTCATGGTGCCGGTGATGGTGGCGATCTATCTGAACAGCAATCTGACTGAATGGCGTCCAGGCAGTCTGAATGTGCGTGGAACGTTAATCGAACCGGTTGTGCCTATCGTCTCTGCAGTCAGCCTCAAGGATGCCCCCTGGCAAGAAGATCGTTGGAGCATGCTGGTCGACGCCAGCAAGGGTTGTAACACAGCGTGCCAGGATGCCATGAGCAGCGTCGACCAGGTGCATCATGCCCTTGGCCGACTGACGTCAAAGATCCAGCGAGTCGTGCTGGTTGAGTCAGAACAGCTGATTGATTCTCCAGAGGGCTATGTGCGGCTGTCGGCAGCGGGCCTTTTAGACCAATTACTCTCAATCGAACATCAGAATGCTGCGGTGTATTTGATCGATCCATTCGGAAATCTGATGATGCGTTACGACCAAGGATTTGATCCAACAGGACTGCGCAAGGATCTGCAGAGGTTGTTGAAACATGACTTTGAGTAGAAAACAGTACGCTACGGTCGCTTGGTTTACGGTGGCCTGGACCTTTTTTGTCGTTCTGCTGGGCGCCTGGGTGCGCTTGCATGATGCCGGACTGGGTTGTCCTGATTGGCCCGGTTGTTTTGGGCAAGTCACCTGGCCCAACGAAGCGCATGAGATCAGCGCAGCCGAACAGCAATTTCCCGGTATCGTGGTCGAGACAGACAAAGCGGCCAAGGAGATGATCCACCGCTACCCGGCAGGGATCATCCTGATTCTCAGTCTGTTTCTGACCTGGACGGCCTTCAAGCGCAAACGAGACGATCCGGATCAGCCGCTGAAGTTACCGATCGCGATCACCATTCTGGTCATCATCCAGGCGATATTCGGGATGTGGACGGTGATCTTCAAGCTGATGCCCATTGTGGTCACCATGCATCTGCTGGGCGGATTTGCCTCGCTGACGTTGCTATTCATCCTGGCTCGGCGAATGCGCCCATCACCTCCGGCGGTTCCACGTGCCGGAAAAGCGGTAAAACGAGTGACTCTCATTGCCCTGGTGCTGCTGATCGGACAGATTTTTCTGGGCGGATGGACCTCGACCAATTATGCGGCCCTGGCCTGTGCTGAATTTCCGACCTGTCAGGGAGAGATGTGGCCGCACATGGACGGCACTGATGCCTTCACGCTGGTTCGGGAAATTGGTGTGGACTATGAAGGGGGCATTCTCGATTTCGACGCGAGGGTCGCCATTCACATGACGCACCGCGTTGGCGCTCTGGTGGTGTCTATCTGGTTTGTTGCGCTGGGGCTGATGCTGCTGTGGGCACGGCTTATTCCATACGGTCTGCTGATATTGGCAGGTCTTGGCGTACAGTTGACCTTGGGTATCATGAATGTCCTGTATTCGTTGCCTTTGCACGTGGCTGTGGCTCACAATGGCGGCGCCGCGCTGTTGCTGCTGATCACGGTTGCAACGTTGATGCGCGTTTGGCACTCTGGCAGGACTCATGACAGCCATCCTTAAACAATATTACGAGTTGACCAAGCCGGGCGTCGTAGCACTGATTGTGTTCACGGCCATTGTCGGCATGTTGCTGGCCATTGATGGGCAAATCCCCTGGCTGCTGATTCTGATTTCCAGTCTTGGGATTGGTCTGGCCGCATCGTCTGGAGCGGTGCTGAATCATCTGATTGATCAGAAAAATGATGCCAAGATGGTGCGCACACAGCATCGGCCATTGCCCAGTGGCCGCCTGTCCTCCCGGCAAGTACTGACCTTTGCTATCACTCTGGCGGTGCTTGGACTGGGTCTGTTGCAGTGGTATGTCAACACATTGACCATGGTGCTGACCTTTGTGTCGCTGATTGGTTACGCCTTGATCTACACGGTTTATCTGAAACCTGCGACACCGCAAAATATCGTGATCGGAGGCGCGGCCGGGGCTGCTCCGCCGCTGCTGGGCTGGACTGCGATCACCGGTTCACTGGACCCCCCGGCGTTTGTACTGTTTCTGATTATCTATGTCTGGACGCCCCCGCATTTCTGGGCGCTGGCCATCTATCGGCGGCATGACTATGCCGCAACGGGAACACCCATGTTACCGGTGACACACGGCGTTCGGTTTACCGCCTTGCAAATTGTGTTGTACACCATTCTGCTGGTGATCGTTACCCTGCTGCCGTGGATGATTGGCATGAGCGGAGTGTTTTATCTGGGAGGCGCGGTGATCCTGGGCTTGGCCTTTCTGATCTATGTGATTCGACTGATGCGCAGTCTGGATGATTTGCTGGCGATGCGCGTGTTCGGATTTTCGATTACCTACCTGATGGCGCTGTTTGCCTTTCTGCTGGTTGATCACTACCTGCCGTATAATAGCGCCCTGCAACCTGGCGAACTTCCCCTGGAACGAATCGCTGGCGCATCAATGGTCACCGCTCGCTGAAACGCAGGTATCATGGCCCGCTTTTTCTAACTTCATCCAGATACGAGACATAAAGACTGTGAGAGAACATCTTCAGGAACTGATCGAACAATCGCTGCTGGCCCTTCGGCGCGAGGAATTTCTCCCACGTGAACTGGATACAAGCGTTGAGATGGAGCGGACGCGCGATGAAAAACACGGCGAATTTGCCTGTAATATCGCGCTGAAACTGGCCAAACCGCTCGGCAAGAACCCGCGTGAGATTGCCGAAGCTATCGTCGAACGCATTCCCGAGTCACGGCACGTCGAAAAGATTGAATTGGCGGGGCCCGGTTTCATCAATTTCTTCATCACCACATCCTCCCTGCAATCTGTTGTCGCGACGGTGCTCAAACAGGGTGACGACTACGGCTGCTGCAATGATGGAGAAGGGCAGTCCATCACGGTCGAATTCGTCTCGGCCAATCCAACCGGTCCCTTGCACGTTGGACACGGCCGCGGTGCTGCGTATGGCTCATCGCTGTCCAATATCCTGGTCGCCTGCGGGTTCAACGTGCAGCGCGAGTACTACGTCAATGATGCCGGTCGGCAAATGGACATTCTCGCAACCAGTGTCTGGCTGCGGTATCTGGAATTGTGTGGCGTGTCCATGCGCTTTCCGGACAATGCCTACCGCGGCGATTACATTTATGACATCGCACGAGAAGTCAGACAGCACCATGGCGATACCTTGCGCGTGGCGGCCAATGAAGTCCTGGACGAACTGCCTGATGACCAAAGCGACGGTGGCGACAAGGAACTGTATATTGATGCCATGATCAATCGCTGCAAGAGTCTGTTGGGCGAGGATCGCTATCAGATCTGTTTCGGTGTGGCTCTGGAGGTCATGGTCAATGACATTCGTGATGACCTGGCTGGCTTTAACGTCACCTTTGACCATTGGTTCTCGGAAAAACAGTTGGCTGACAATGGCGATATTGCCCATGTGCTGGAGCAGCTGCAGGCCGAAGACTGGGTGTATCGAAAGGACGGGGCGCTGTGGTTCAAGGCCAGCGAGCTGGGCGACGAGAAAGACCGGGTCGTGGTTCGAGAAGACGGCCGAACGACCTACTTCACCTCGGATATTGCTTACATGCTCAACAAGATCGAGCGCGGCTTCGATCGAGCCATCTATGCCTTTGGTGCCGATCACCATGGCTATGTCGCGCGCCTGAAGGCCGCTGCACAAGCGCTGTCAAAAGATCCGGATTTTCTCGAAATTCCTCTGATTCAGTTTGCGACGCTGATGCGCAATGGCGAAAAACAGCAGATGGGGTCGCGCTCAGGTCAGTTTGTCAGCCTGCGTGAGCTGCGTGAAGAAGTGGGCACCGACGCGGCTCGTTTCTTCTATGTCATGCGATCGCATGAACAGCACGTCGATTTTGATCTGGAATTGGCCAAGGAGCAGTCGCGCGACAATCCGGTGTTTTATGTGCAGTACGCACAGGCAAGAATTTGCCGGATGTTCCGCAAACTGGAGCAGGCCGGTCGATCACACAATGAGGCAATCGGCTCAGCGGCGCTCGATCAACTAACGGCAGATAGCGAAATGATTTTGCTGCAAAGTCTGACTCGTTTTCCAGAGGCAGTCGCCGCGGCCGGACGGAATCGCACCCCCCATGTGATTTCCTACTATCTGCGAGATCTGGCGCAGTGCTTCAGCAGCTACTACCACGATGAAGACAACGTCGGTCGAATCATTGAAATCGAGGATGATGACCTGCGCAATGCCCGTCTCAATCTTTGCCACGCGGTGCGCATTGTGCTTCGCAATGGTCTGGCGTTGATTGGCGTCTCTGCTCCACAGAGCATGTAATGGCAGCACGCAAGAAGCGCCCCCCCCAGGCGGCACGCCGGCAAGGTCAGCAGCAGGCCATTCCTGGATGGATATGGCTGGTGCTCGGGATTGCCATGGGCCTTGGGCTGGCGATTTTCTTGCTGACGGCAGGCATGCTGCCTCGGGGTGAGCGGTCAATGGAGGATGACCCCGATGTGCCTCGTCCTCGGGTCGAGACTGGCCGGGATCGCAGCGAGCTGGTTGAACCCGAAGATGCTCCTACCGAGGTCGATTACGATTTCTATACCATCTTGCCTGAAATGGATGTGGTGGTCCCCGAGACCGAGATGTCACGTCGGATCGAACTGGCCGAAGCTCAGCAGGAGAGCGGTGGACCGTACCAGATCCAGGTGGGCTCGTTCCGTCAGTTTGCTGATGCCGATCGGATCAAGGCTGAGCTGGCTTTTCTCGGAGTTCAGTCCACCATCGTCAGCGTCACAATCAATGAGAAGGACTATCATCGGGTCCGTGTGGGACCCTTTGATCGGGCCCGAGAAGCCGAGTCGATGAAACTCAAGCTGCGAGACAACGGCTATCAGACATTGGTCCTGAAAGAACGCAGTTGATCAGCACAGGCTCCCGGTAGTATCGACTCCAAAGGAGACAAGCGAAGGGCAGTTTCTGCTGTGGGTACGAAAGATTATCGCCCAACGCTCGCCGGGAAAGCATGGATAGGACGGCGGCCAATTTCAGCCATAACTGAGGCCAGGCTCAGTCGCAGCGGATAGTCAGGGTTCAGACTGAAGAGTCAGTTCGTTATCTGCCTCTCGCTCGCGTGATGGGTCGTGTGGGGCAATCGCAATGCGAACGGTCAGGGTGCCGGCCCGTCCGATGGTCATGAGGAGTTGATGGGCAAGGTGCTGTGTCTGGCTGTCGGAGAAATCGGATCAAGAATGGTCAGCAGCTGTGATGTTGACCGGTCGTCAACTGGGATAGAATGTCACCCACCCAATGATCCAGGAAACCGGCCATGAGTGCACTGCTGATGACCCATCTGTTGTTCCCGAACCACGCCGAGAAGGCGATGGACACCTATGCGTCACTGTTTGATGATTCCAGAGTGCTGGCACGACAACATTATCCCGAAGGCGAACACACAGGCCGGTTGATGCTGGGAAGAATGCGGATCGGCGGGCAACTGTTCCAGTTTGCCGACTCGCCGGTGCCGAATGATTTCAAGATGACTCCATCGGCCTCGGTGTTTGTTGAATGCAGCAGCGATGAAGAAATGGATCGGGTGTATGAGGCCTTGTCCGAAGAGGGTCAGACGCTGATGCCATTGAATGATTATGGCTTCAGCCAGAAGTTTGTCTGGTTGGTGGATCGATTCGGACTGTCCTGGCAGCTCAATCTGCCGCATGCAAAGGAGGCTAATGAATGAGAGCCCTCGAACAACCATTGGAAAGTCTGGAGCGCCGCAACCGCTGATTGACGCTGACCCTGATGGATATGAATGGGCATGCACGCTATCGTCTGCTGCCCAGAGACTGCTTGCCGAAGATGTCCGTGTCAGAGGCATCGGCGGGTGCACTCTGTGGCACAATAGAACCGGACTGGGATCGATCTATCTGAGGAGATCGTCATGAACCGGGAAGCAATCGGAGCGATTGGTGTGGTCGCTGGGGCCGCTGGAATCATTCTGACCCTGATCTATCTGGCGATTCAGATCCGCCACAGCAAGCAATCGATGGATGCCAATACGCGCGCGATGCGCGGTCAGGCCATTTCCGATGTGACGCAGAACATCCAGAACGAGATGCAGCTGATCCTCAATGGCCAGGATGCAGCCACGGCGCTGATGAAGCGGAATCTGGATGAAAACCTGACCGGCCGGGACATGCTGCTGGCCGAATCCTATCTGACTTCGTCCTTCATGGCCCGCCGAAACGAATTCTTGCAGCACAAGCAGGGCTTGCTCGATGGTGAAGTATTTCGCTCCCTGCAGCACCCGGTCGTGTTGATGCTCAGTTCTGCCTCGGCGCAGCGCTGGTGGGCTTAAGATGGCCGAAAATGGCTGTCGCCTGATTTTGTCACCTTCGTGGAGTCGGTTCTCGAACAGCAGTCTGGCCACCGCTGGCGGGGCGCCGAGCAGGATAGTGTTGGCGGTTAACCGATTGACGCTGAGGCCACAGTCTTGAGCTCAGTGTGGTTCTTCGCCGAACCGCTGGCCTGGTTGGCGGTATTCTCATGGATCAGCTGGTTCAATGGCCGATTGATTCTGAATGCCTGCTGTTCCGGATTTTTCGGTCCCACCCGTATCGATAGTGAGTCTCAGGTCGGTTCATGGCCAGGTTCCGCGCTCGAGCAGCTGTTTCTGAATTCAGTGACGGGTCTGGCCTGGCTGATCATGGCCGCCACCCTGCTGGCAGTCTGTGGTCAGTTGAATCCCGCTGCCATTGCATCTTCCATGCTCATTATTCCATTGTTGGCGGCCCTGCGGTTCAGAGGCTGGCTGACGACCCCTGCGACACTGGAGCCGAAGACACTACCACTGGGCTGGTGGATGTTGGTGGTAGTGTTCGTGACCACCGCAGCGCGCGTCTTCAAGCCCGAAGCAGGCTTTGACGCACTGTCTTATCATCTGCCCTACGCGCGCCTGTTTGCTGAAGCACAAGCACTGGTGGTTGACGAGTCGCTACGCTATCCGCTCAATGCGCTCGGATTTGATGTGTTGTATTCGGTCGGATTGCTATTCGATGGCGAGATTCTTGCACGCTTATTTCACGTGCTGGCATCATTCGGGATTCTGACCGGCGTGTATGCCCTGACGCAGCGCTTTTTTGGTCCGCTGGCAGCCTTTCTGGCCGGCCTGTTCTGGATCATGACGCCGCTGATCCGAATGCTGATGGTCAGCGGTTATATTGATATTGGCCTGTCGCTGTTCATCTTTGCAGCCGTGTATGGGCTGCTGCTGTATCAGTCCCTTGAACTGAAAAGGCTGTTGATGTTTTCCGCGGCGATGCTGGGTGTGGCGCTCGGCATCAAGTATCTGGCACTGGTCACCGCCCTGATCCTGGTGGTCTGGGTGGCCTTGCTGTCGCGACGACTGCGCACGGTGCTGGTCTACGCGGCGGTAGCCGGCCTGGTTGGATGTTTCTGGTATCTGCGCTCCTGGATGATCGCTGGCAACCCTGTCCATCCCTTCGCCCAGGAGTTGTTCGGCTTCTGGCTGTGGACGGCCGATGATCTGGCCGCACAATCGGCTGATCTGCTCAGTGTGCATGGGGTGGATCGCACGCTGATCAACTTCATCAGAATGCCGTTTGACCTGTTGCACTATGACGACTACAAGCATGGTCGACTGGGGCTGCCGGTGCTTGCCGGGATGCTGCTGGCGTGGCTGGCGATCTGGCAACGTCCCGTACTTCGGGCGACTGGACTGTTTGTGCTGGCCAACCTGGTGTTCTGGTTCTTTACCTCTCAACTGACGCGCTACTTGATCCCGACCTTGCCCTTGCTGCTGATGTTGACCTCGGCCTATCTGGCCATGGCGCTGACCTGGCTGGTCAAGCCGCTGCGCTGGATCTGGCCAGCGATCGGTTCTCGCAATCGCAGATTGATGTCGTTTGCCTTGATCACAATCCTGATCATCAGCAGTGTGTCAGACCTTCGAGAGGAGGCGGGTGAAGGCAAGCTGCTTGTCAATGAGGCGCAGTGGCAGGCTGATCTGGCGCGGCACCCTGAACAGCAATTGGCCGATGCGGCGCGCAGTCCTCGGGCTCTGGCGACCATGAAGCTGGGGTTCCCCAAGATTCAGTACCGGTTCTCATCACCGCTCATGGGGGACTGGTTTGGGCCGGCTCGGATGGCGGGCTTTGTTCGAAAGAGCACATCGACCGAAGCGCTGATTGAGGCGATGAGTGCATTGCAGGTGAATCAGTTGCTGATCGATGCGTCCTATCCGTACTTTGTGGCTCTGCGCCCGCTGTTGGATGACCCGCGATTTGTTGAAGTCTTTTCCAATGAGGCAGGTTGGTTATATCGCTATATCGGATCCTGATGCACTTGTGGCACTGTGACGGATCAGCGTTGAGCTTTTAGAGTTCAGCCATCACTTTGTCGCAGGACGTTGCCCTGCCTTTCTCCTGCTGCGAATTTCTTGGTGCCAGCGGTGCACTGGCAAGCCTGGTCGATCAGGTCGGATCCTGCTGGTTTACCTCCAGTGTGTCGGCCTATCGGGATTTTTCAACTGTCGGACAGGATGAATCAACGCCGTTGATCGAGTTGGAAGACCCGACCGTCGAAGAGGTCAGAGGTGATACTTATGGCGGCATGAAGGCATTGTGCGAACAGGTCGCGCAGTCGGTCTTTGGTGATCAAACCATCATCGTGCGCCCGACCCTGATCATCGGGCCACTGGACAAAACCGATCGATTTACCTACTGGCCCGTTCGGCTGGCC
>QIKT01000049.1 GCA_003233095.1 Oceanospirillales bacterium
CATCGCTGAGATGAGCTTTACCATCGGCAATGACTCGGGCAATGAATCCCTGCAGTGGCTGGAGTTCAGCAGCGATCCGGCGATGGCCGACCACACGGGTTTGTGGGGCCGTCCCGATGGCCCGGGTTGGGGCATTACCCTGGCGACTCAGGGTCAGTCGACGGTGGCGCTGGCGTTCATCTACGACGACAACGGCGATCCGCGCTGGGCGATCAGTGATCCACTGGACAGTGAGTCTCCGCTGGACTTTGAGATGTTTACCCTGTTCAGCGACACCCTGTGTCCGCAGTGCTCCGGTCAGTCGACCTTCAGCCGAAGCTCGGTGGGTCGGATGCAGATCGAGGTACCGGACAATGGCCGCTGGAGCTCACAGGTCGACTGGCCGGCGCCATTGCCGGGTGGTTGGCAGCTGGATCAGACTGAGCTGATCCGATTCTCCGAGTTGCCCGAGCGGCCTCGATAGTCACAAGGATGATCAGCGGTGGGCGATGATGCCCATCGCTTATTCGCCGTCGAATAGCGTCGGGTAGCTGATGTCGAAGCGGGATCGAGACGAGCTGACTCGAACCGAATACTCATTGATCACCAGGTCCAGGGGCAGATACCAGGGCTCCTCTCCCTCGGCGCTGAAAATCAGTACGTCGTCTTGCAGCGTGATGTGTAGCTTCAGAGTGTGATCGATCGGATAGAGTTCGGTTGATGTGACCTCGTATATCTGGGACTCCTGATCACCTCGCGCAAAGCTCAATGCCAGATCACCCGCTTCGTTCTGGGTCAGTCGGCAGGCCAGGAACTCGGCCCGCTCCAGGTCATAAAAGATTATGGACGCTTGAGGCCAGTAGTCTCCCTCTGAATAGGCAGCGAGCATCCTCATTGTCAGATCGATGCGATGATCACCAAGGACACTGAAAAACTCCTCGACGTAACCATCCGGGGCCATCAGCGTCAGCGAGGAATCAAATCGATTCTGATCATCGGGTGTTGCCATTGTGTTCGGCTCAATCGCTGGATTGAGCATGCCAGGCTCAAGCGATTCAGGAGCCGGGGTGGGCGTGCTACCGCAGGCCGATAGCAGCATGCAGGTCAGCAGGATGAGGGTCGATGGTGACCTCTGTTGATGACTCATCACGTGCCTTCCCTGGGTTCGAGTGACTCACTCAGGGCGTCTTCGCTGATCTCCAGCAGATACGCCCTGAAAATGCCCCGTTGTTCACCGCTGATCGTGTCATCGGGTGCCGAGGTGAACAATTCCTCGATCACATCGGTCAGAGCATTGCCGGAGCCGAAGAAGTGCTGGTGAAACGAGTCGTAGAATTCCGGTTCCGTGCCGATGACATCAATCAGATGGTCGATTGCAGTGCTCCAGTCGTTCTCACGGATGGCAATTCTGGCCAGACCCGTTTTCTCAAAACCACCGGCTTTGTCGTCCGCCAGCGACTCTTGAAGCGCTTGCTGAAAGTTTTGTCTGGCCTCCTCAAAGCGGCTTTCGATGAATTGAGCCGTCGCCAGATTGTTGCGCGCGTGAGGGTGGGACAGGTCGATCTCCAGCACTTGATCAAAGCGTTCGATCGCCGTGCCAGTCTCTCCGTTGAGCAGTCTGGCCCACCCCAGATTATTCAGAATGGCCGTATCGTCCGGCCTCTGTTCAAGCGTGCGGTCCAGATAGGCAATAGCCGTGTCCAGCTGGTGGCGTTCCAGATGCACCTGACTGAGGCCAAACAGAGCATCACTGTCATTCTCATCCAGTACCAGTGCAGACAGATACAAATCATAGGCTTTGCTCAACTCCTCGCGGTTGTAGAGATGATCTGCCAGCGCGGTCAGATGATTGGTATTCTCCTCATCACCGGCCACGGCCAGCCGGAACTCCCTTTCGGCACGGTCATCGGCACCAATGATCTGATAGACATAGGCTCGCTCTCGAAACAGATAGTCTGAGCCAGGGTCGACGGTCAGTGCTTCGGTGATATAGGACAGCGCCCTGGCATAATTGCCCGCCTCATAGTGGAGCTGATGAGCAAGCCAGAGGGTTTCCCAATCACGCGAGCGCTGCAAGTAGTTCTGAACATCAAGCATGGCCAGGTCGTTGTCGTCCTTGAGCCAGTAGCGGTAGGCACGTGCATACAGCAGGCTTTCATTGTCAGGCAGCAAGGCCAGCCCTCGGCTGTAGGCTTCAATGGCAAGGGCCAGTTCATCCAGCCCGGTCAGGGCTTTGCCCAGGTAGTAATGAATCGCTGGCTCGTCATGTTTCTCATGCTGTAACGACAGCCGATCGAGTGCGTCTTGCCAGGCTTCATCGTCGATCAGCGTGGTGATCTGCTCCATTTCTTCCAGCAGTTCAGGGTCATCGGTGAATGAGAACTGGCTGTCACAGCGAATCAGGGTGCGGACTTCCGAGGTGTCAAACTGATAGTCGGCCAGCGCCGATGCGACTTCGATGAGGAAGTCGCTGTCTTCATCTCCGGAGCCCAACACGCCATGAGCGCGGCGATCTTCGGACACTTCGAACCAGATGTCCTGTCGATCGTTGATGGCGCGCACCAGGTACCAGTCAGGATAGTCAATCTTCAGATCGCGTTCACTGAGCGGGCGATTGCCGGAGGCATCCTGGCAATCCAGAGTGATAGACGGATCGGCAATGCTCGCGTTGGGAAACAGGGCCGTCATCAGCAGTGTTCCAAGCAGTAATCGTGGGGCAGACAATAATATCATGCAGGTCTCATGGGTTTTTCGGGGGGCTTGGCAGCCTGTCGGACTTGACGTGATCTACTGCGAAAAACCCGAGTTTGGCCAGATGTCCCGATCTTGTTGGTTAAATAGCGGTGCTATTCGCCTCAAAAGATCGAAAAATCTGGCTCAAATCGACTGTTCCTCGTGACGACCCGTTAAGTCCGACAGGCTGCTAGCAGCGGACCGAATGACTCGTTGTTCGAACGGCAGTTCTGTCAAAAATGTGACATCAATCATACTTCTGTCATCGAAAAACAGAAGCAGATCAGATCAGAATTAACACAATACTGACACTGGCATTAAACCGCCGTCGTCCTCAGAACTCAACTGTTGCGTTCTCCTTCCTCGGTGCTGCTGCCGAAAATTTACAGCTTGTTAACAATTGACGGCCAAATCAGCCGACGATTTGCATCGCTGAGCGCCCTGTAAAATGAAGGCAAATTTAACGATTCGCAACATGCCGGGCGATACAGTGCGCCTGACTCGCCGCGGAGACAGATTGGAAATCAGTTCACTGTCTTGCACACCCAATCAGGCGTGGTTGTGAGAAGCCACTCGACAACCGCAATGCCTGATCAGGAGGCCAGGGAATAATCCCGACGCAGCGGGTCTTTTTAACCACAATCTGTTCTACAGATAGGAGTATTAGCGATGAAGAAGCTGATTTGGATGAGTATATTGGGTCTGTCTTTGGGTTTCGGCGCGGTGTTTGCCTGTACCTCTGGTGAGGTTCAGGATCACGCCGTCGAGCTGAACACCAAGCTGGAGCAGTTGGCAGAAATAGACCCGGCCAAGGCCAGTGACATTTCCACCAGGCTGCAGGAAGAATCCATCAAGCAGGCCGAGTCGGCCGAGCAGGGTTCCCCTGAACAGAAGTGTGAACTGTATGCACGGCTGATTGCCGAAATCGACGAAGCGCTCAGTTAAGCGCAGAGAGTCTTTGGACTTTCGGGCCGGCACCGCCTTGATGGGGTGCCGGCCTTTTGTTGAGCTTGGGGAGCCTCTGAACAAGTCGTGAGCGACTGTCTTGAGTGTCAAATCCACCCACTCTGCGTTGCATGGACTGAGCCATAGCACCACGATGGCTCAGTCCATACGCCTTGATTGGACCCATTTGCCACCTCAATCCAATCCGCTTAAGGCTTGTTCAGAGGCTCCTTAGATTCCCTGCTGATCGCTCCGCTGGCCCCGAAAGCGCGCCAGCAGACGATGCTTGTACCAGCGGGACAAGGCTTTGCGCAGGCCGGCCATGCCGCCCAGGCTGGCTTTCAGACTCGGTTCTCGCAAGGTGCCGCCGCCCAGATGAATGAGCTGATCCGCCTTCGGCAGTTGCTCTTCGGAGCGCGCTATCAGCCACCAGGTCTGCCTGGGGTGATACCAGGGAATGGGCATTGCGGACAGGCCGTGACCAGCCGCCATGGCGCGAAGCGTCTGCGCCTCGTAGGTCATGCATTTGGGATACAGCCAGCCAGACAAGTTCATGTCCACTCCATTGAGAAAGGTGGCCGCCAGCAGGCCGCTGGGCGTCAGAGACTGACTGATTGACGCGAGTGCCGTATCAAGTAGATCAGTGCCGGCATGCGAGAAGATCGATTGGGCCAGAATCAGATCAAACGAGGTCTCGAAGACCTGTGTATCGAAGTGCTCATTGTGATCAAAGCGCGGTTGCTTAAGGCGAATCAGGTCCTGCCCCAGCTCCTGTTCGATAACCTGATCGATCAGCCAGGCATTCGGTTCGATGCCATGGTAGTTGCCCTGGTTCAGCCAGGGAATCAGCAGGCGTCCGGCTCGCAGAGAACCGCAACCCAGGTCCAGCACTCGATGGGTGGCGCGCAGTCCCAGGGTGGTCAGTAATCTGAACTGAGACGCGCCCATCAGATCATAGCCCTGTTCGGGGCCGACAAAGGCGCGATAGTTTCGTGCAGACAGGTCGTCCTGAGGCTGGCTCATGCTGTTCTCGCAAGTCGATTGCTGGATGCATGCGAGCATAGCCCAGTGATCGTGATCATGCATCACCGGCTGATCTGTGCTGTCATTTTACTGACAATGATCAGTGCGCTTGGACATGACGCGCAGGGCCACTTATGCTCAAGGTCTCACATGGCCTGGCAGGAGAGTTCATCATGGTTCGAATGATGCTGATGATCATGATGTTGATCCCAACGATCGGCGTGCTTGAAGTGCAGGCGCAAAGTGTCCCCGCAGCACTGACTGACTGGGTCGACTGGGTGATGGAGGATGAGCAATATCGCCAATGTGTACTCACCGATGGCAGCGCAGGAACTGAGCGCGGTCAATTCTGGTGCGTGTGGCCGGGTCCGATGACACTGGTAGCCACCGATCAAGGCGCCCAATTCAGCCTCTCATGGCAAATTCAGCAAGCCGGCTGGGTGCCCTTGCCCGGCAGTATGGAACACTGGCCACTGGATGTTCGTGTCAATGGCAACTCAGAACCCGTTCTTCAGCGGGATGGGACGCCATGGCTCTGGCTGGAACCTGGCACCATCACCATGAGTGGGATCTATCAATGGAATCAACGCCCGCAGTCAATTCGCGTCCCTGCATCGATTGGTCGGGTCAATCTGAGCGTCAATGGCGAGGCTGTCATTCCACTGCAGCGAGAGGCTGATCAACTGACTCTGGGCCGCAGCACCTCTCGGCAGGCCGAGGCCGATGCGCTTGATCTTCGCGTGTATCGACTGCTCAGCGACGGTTTGCCAATGATGTTGACGACACGCATTGAACTGGATGCCTCGGGTCAGGCGCGTGAAGTGACCATCGGACCGGTGTTGCCTCAAGGGTTTGTGCCGACAGTGCTGAATGTCCAAAGCGGTTGGCCGGCCAGGATTGAAGCCGACGGGATGCTGCGACTTCAAGTGCAGCCGGATTCAACCGTCATTCAGATCCAGTCCCGTGCCACAGGGCTGACCGAACAATTCTCAACACTTGAACACCCAGAGCCCTGGCCGGAACAGGAAATCTGGAGCTACTCCGATGCCCCTCAACTGCGAATCACCGGTGCCAGCGGACCGTTGCAGATTGATCCGGCCCAGTCTGGTGCCCCGTCGACCTGGCATCGTTATCCGGCATTCGTGATGGAACCCTCTGTCGCGCTCAGCATCGATGTGCGATCTCGTGGTCAAGGTCAGGAACACCAGAATCGTGTCAGTCTGTCCCGCCAGATGTGGCTCGACTTTGACGACGACGGCCTGACTGTCGAAGATCGTTTGAGCGGTTCGATGAGCAAGGGTTGGCGATTCGACATGGCTGAGCCCTACCGGCTCGAAAGTGCCCGAGACCAGAGCGACAATGCCGGGCTGCTGATTACCTCGGTGGATGGCAATCATCGGGGGGTCGAATGGCGCAAGACTCGTATCGGGCTGACCGCCATCGGGCGGCTGGAAACCACGCCGAGCCGCCTGCCAGTCAGCGGTTGGAAGCAGACCCTGGATGAGGTCAACCTTGAGCTGCATTTGCCCAGCGGTCATCACCTGTTGGCAGCCCCTGGCAGCGATGTGGCCTCCGGCAGCTGGATATCCAAATGGAACCTGTTGCACTTGTTCATTGCCGCCATCATCGCCATGCTGGCTTGGCGCGCGATTGGAATGCTTGGTCTGACAACAGCGGTGGTGTATTTGCTGATTGCCTATCATCAGGATGGCGCGCCTCAGTACAGTCTGCTGATCGTGATCCTGCTGTTCCTTCTCTGGCGAGCACTGCCGCAGGGCAAGTTGAAACGATTGATCAATGGTGCACGGTGGATCTCAGTGGCCACGGTGGTCTTGACCGGACTACCGTTCATTGTCGACCAGGTGAGAATGACCTTGTACCCGCAGTTGGAGAACCGATTGATGTCCGCGTACCACAACGACCAATACGGTGCCGGCATCATGCAGGGCAATATAAGGATGAAGTCTAAAATGGACATGGTTCAGGCACCTTCACCGATGGCATCGCAGGAGTCGAACGTGGACTCAAAGATGGCACGCCTGAACAATGCGCCAAACAAGGCGCTGCAACGTTACAGCAATTCAATCATCATCCAGGCAGGCCGAGCGGCACCGAGTTGGGCGTCGGTTGGCAACCGACGCTCGTATTCGCTGCAATGGTCCGGTCCGGTCACCGAGGAGCAGACGGTCCGTCTGATCATTTCACCTCCCTGGATGACACGTCTGCTTAGGCTGCTGGCCATCGCGGCGCTGGCCTTGTTGTTGTTTCAACTGGTTCGATCGAAACCTCGAAGCAACCCGTCCAAAGCAACGGTTCAGACCGCCCTGCTGACCGGGCTGTTGCTGGCGCTGAGCATGCCGGGTGCCATGGCACAGACGCCATCGCCGGAATTGCTCGCCGAGTTGAAAGCCAGGTTGACCCAAGCGCCCGAATGTGCCCCGGACTGCCTGATTCTTGAGCAGGCGCAGGTGGCTGTGCAGGTCGGTACGCTCACGCTGATGATGCGAGTCAATGCCGGCCATTCGGTGTCGATGCCACTGCCGCAGGACCCCTCAGCCCTGAGCATTGAATCGGTACAGCTGGACCGACAGCCCATCGAGATGCTCCGAGGTGATGGGGGTCAGCTGCACCTGGCGCTGCCTCGTGGTGTTCATCAGTTGGACATTCGCTATCGTGTGCATGCCGATCGGATTGCCCTGACGTTTCCCGAGCGTCCCGTCCGTCTGTTGCTGCAAGCACCATCATGGGCAGCATCCGGACTGACGGACGATCGTTTGCTGACCGGAACACTCGCGCTGAGTCGTATTGCCAGCTCCGATCAATCGGGACAGGTTGCGGCGACCCGCCAGGAGTTTCCACCCTACGTCCGGGTCCATCGTCATCTGACTCTGGGTCTGGATTGGGAAGTGACCACCCAGGCTGTTCGCATGGCGCCACAGCAGGGTGGGTTCAGCGTCCGCTTGCCGTTACTCGATGGCGAACGCGTGCTGACAGCGGGCTATCAGGCAATCGACGGTGAGCTTGAAGCAGCCTTTGCTGATGGCGTGTCGGTCGCCGAATGGCGATCCAACTTGCCACAAACTGAACAATTGCAGCTGACCGCCCCGTCGCTGGCAGAGCATGCAGAAATCTGGACGGTGCAGGTCGGCGACAGCTGGCGCGCCGAATTCGAAGGTGTGCCAGAAAGCGCGGTCACATCAGGCGGCGGCACCAAGCAGTTTACGTTCCAGCCTCAGCCTGGCGAAACCTTGAGCATCGACATCAGCAAGCCGGTGCCAGTCAGCGGTGAGAGCCAGTCGATCGAGTCGGTTCGGCTGGTCAATCAACATGGCCAACGTGCCACACAACATGATCTCAGTTTGTCCATCCGCGCCAGTCAGGGCGGTTTGCGTCGCTTAAGTCTGCCTCAGGATGTGGAGTTGATCTCGGTCTCGCGAGCCGGGCAGACGCTGGGTCTTCGACTGGAGGAAGGGGCGCTGAATTTGCCGGTTCAGCCCGGTGTACAGTCCTACAATATTCGCTTTCGCAGCCTCGGTGACAATGCGTTCAACAGTCGGTCGCCAGAGATCGATCTGGGTAGCCGCGCCTCCAATCTCAGCATCCAGCAACAGCTGTCCGAGGATCGCTGGGTGCTGTTCACCTACGGTCCGCAGATGGGGCCAGCGGTACTGTACTGGGGTGAACTACTGGTACTGATTCTGGTCGCTGTGGTGCTGGCCAGAATTCGCTTCTCGCCCCTGAAGGCCTATCAGTGGATGCTGTTGGGGATCGGGTTTTCAACCTTCTCGTGGGGAGCCCTGGCAGTGGTCGTGGTTTGGTTGTTTGTCATGGGGTGGCGGCAGCGTGAGGGCAGCAGTGTCAGCGGTAAATTTCGATTTGACGCGATGCAGCTGCTGCTCGCAGGCGTGACAGTCATCGCTGTCATGACGATTGTGATCTCGGTGCCCTATTTCGGACTGCTGGGTAGTCCTGACATGCATATCGTCGGCAATGGTAGCAGTGCCAGCCGACTGAACTGGACCGTCGATCAAACCAGCGGTGTACTGCCCATGCCGGGCAGCCTGTCGATCCCCATGTGGTGTTATCGGGCGCTGATGCTGGCTTGGGCGCTGTGGTTGGCGAATGCGCTGGTGGGCTGGTTGAAGTGGGCCTTCACAGCCTGGACTGCGGGCGGCTACTGGCAACGTTTGCGGCCGTTCTTCCCCAAGGATGAAAAAGCCGCTGCGCCTGACGCGGACTGACGAACCAGGGAGCCTCTGAACAAGCCTGGGCGCATTTGACGCTCAAGACAACTGCTTAACCACTTGTTCAGAGGTTCCCTGGCCGGTGGCAACCTTCGGGTTGTCACATGGCTTTTGGGGTTCAGGCTGAGGCTTGTCGGGATGATTGGGTGTCCAGATCACGCAATGGATGGATCAGGGTGACCAGCACAAAGCTGATCAGCATCAGCAAATACCAGGCGGTCAGTTTTTCCCAGGAGACCAGCGTCCAGCCGTTCGTTTGGCTGGGGTAGATCCAGATGTGCCCCCAGGTGGCCAGGTTCTCGGCAATCCAGATGAACAGGGCCACAGGGAACCAACCCAGTAGCAGTGGCATGCGCCGATGAATCTTGCGGATCCTGAAATGAATGGTGGTGCGCCAGAACAGCACAGCGGTGATCGTCAGCAGCATCCATCTCAGATCGATGGTGTAGTGATGAGTGAAGAAATTCATATAGATCAGGGCCACCAGCCAGAGTGTCCAGACTCGCGCCGGGTAATGGCTGAATCTGAAATCGAACAATCGCCAGACCCGCGCAATGTAGCTGCCCACCGCGCTGTACATGAAGCCGGCAAATAGCGGCACATTGCCAATACCAAAGAAGAACTCTTCTGGGTACTGCCATGAACCAATTGCGTCGGAGGTCTTGAACCACTCCATCAGCGTGGCGACCAGATGGAAGATCACGATCACCAACGCCTCTTTCGGCGACTCCAGTTTGAACGCAAGCAATAGCAACTGGATGACGATGGCCGCCAGAAACAGGAAGTCATATCGATGCAGGCTCTCGAATGGATAGTAGAGTTGGGTGGCCACCATCAGCGCCAGCAGTAGCCCGCCGAACAGGCAGGCCCAGGCTTGCTTGAGTCCGAAGACCCAAAATTCGATCAGGACAGTACGCATTCGTTGACCCTCTTGGCCGAGCGAGAAGTCTGCCTGAGGATCATGATGCTCGAATGATCAAGACTGTCAATTCGCTGACGAATGCTCCGTCGCTGGTCTAGGGGGCCTCTGAACAAGTCGTGATCGGCTGTCTTGAGGGTGAAATACGCCCGCTCGGCGTTGCATGAGCTAAGGAGCCTCTGAACAAGTCATGACCGCTTGTCTTGAGCGTCAAACAGGCCCCCTCTGCGTTGCATGAACCGAGCCATAGCACCACTATGACTCGGTTCATGCGCCTTGATCGGATGTATTTGCCATCTCAATCCAACTCGCTTAAGACTTGTTCAGAGGCTCCCTAGCAGATTGCGATCTCTCAAGCTGAGGTCGAGCACATCGGACAGACGCTGCAACAT
>QIKT01000150.1 GCA_003233095.1 Oceanospirillales bacterium
GAGAATATCCTTCTTGGCATCAGGAATGACCAGATCATCAATACCGACCGAAGCACCCGCACGTGTTGCGTTGAAGAAACCGGTATACATCAGCTTGTCAGCAAAGACGACCGTTTTCTTCAGACCCAATTGGCGATAACACTGATCAATCAGATTTGAAATTGCTTTCTTGTTCAGAGTCCTGTTCAGCGCATCAAACGGAAGGCCTTTGGGCAGAATCCGTGCCAGTAGCGAACGACCTACTGTGGTATCAACCAGTTTGACAACCTTGGTGTATTCGCCATCTTCACCCAGTTCAAACTCGGGCAGACGAACCCTGACCTTGGCATGAATGCTGACCTGGTTGTTCGCATGAGCACGATGAACTTCATCCAGACCGGAGAATGCCATACCTTCACCCAGCTCGTTAATCAGCTCTCGCGTCATGTAGTACAGACCCAGGACAACATCCTGTGTTGGCACAATAATGGGCTCGCCATTCGCCGGTGAAAGAATGTTGTTGCTCGACATCATCAACGATCGAGCTTCCAGCTGCGCTTCGATGGACAGTGGCACGTGAACGGCCATCTGATCACCATCGAAGTCGGCGTTGAAAGCCGTACATACCAATGGATGCAGCTGAATCGCCTTGCCTTCGATCAGAACCGGCTCGAACGCCTGAATACCCAAGCGATGCAGAGTCGGTGCCCGGTTCAACATGACGGGATGCTCGCGAATGACTTCCTCGAGGATATCCCAGACTTCAGAACTTTCCTTCTCAACCAGTTTCTTGGCGGCCTTGATCGTGGTCGCCAGTCCTCGACGTTGTAATTTACTGAAGATGAAGGGCTTGAAGAGCTCAAGCGCCATTTTCTTCGGCAGACCACACTCGTGCAATTTCAAGGTAGGTCCAACCACAATGACTGAACGACCCGAGTAATCGACGCGTTTGCCAAGCAGGTTCTGTCTGAAACGACCTTGCTTGCCCTTGATCATGTCTGCCAGCGACTTCAGCGGACGCTTGTTGGTGCCGGTAATGGCGCGTCCTCGACGACCGTTATCCAGCAGTGCATCGACTGCTTCTTGCAACATGCGCTTTTCATTGCGAACAATGATATCCGGAGCATTCAGCTCCAGCAGTCGCTTCAAGCGGTTGTTGCGATTAATCACTCGGCGATACAGATCGTTCAGGTCAGAGGTTGCAAATCGCCCACCATCCAGAGGCACCAGAGGACGCAGGTCCGGTGGCAGCACAGGCAAGACGGTGAGAATCATGTTCTCGGGTTTGTTACCTGACTCGAGAAATGCTTCAAACAGCTTGATACGCTTGGACAGACGCTTGATCTTGGTTTCAGATCGAGTCGCATTGATTTCTTCACGCAGTCGGGTCAACTCGGGCTGAAGCTCGATTTCCTTGAGCAACTCGAAGACGGCTTCGGCACCCATACGGGCATCAAATTCATCACCATATTCTTCCACGGCTTCGAGATACTGCTCGTCAGTCAGCAGTTGTCGTGTTTCCAGTGGCGTCATACCAGGATCGATGATCACGAATGATTCGAAGTACAGGACCCGCTCAATTTCGCGCAGAGTCATGTCCAGCATCAAACCAATTCTGGAGGGCAGTGATTTCAGGAACCAGATGTGTGCAACGGGTGACGCCAGATCAATATGCCCCATCCGCTCACGACGCACCTTGGTCAGTGTCACTTCGGTGCCACACTTTTCGCAGACGACACCACGATGCTTCATACGCTTGTATTTTCCGCACAGGCATTCGTAGTCCTTGACCGGGCCAAAGATTGCCGCACAGAACAGGCCATCACGCTCAGGCTTGAAGGTTCGATAGTTGATGGTTTCCGGCTTCTTAACCTCACCATATGACCACGACAGGATCATTTCCGGAGATGTCAGGCCAATCCGTATCGCATCAAAATCAACGGGGGCTCGCTGTTGATTAAAGAGATTTAACAGGTCTTTCACGTTTTGCTCTCCAGATTAGTCTTCGTCAAGTTCAATGTTGATGCCCAATGCACGGATTTCCTTGACCAGCACATTAAATGACTCGGGCATGCCTGCGACCATTCGGTGGTCGCCATCGACTATGTTCTTGTACATTTGGTTACGACCACTCACGTCATCAGACTTGACGGTGAGCATCTCCTGCAGCGTGTATGCCGCTCCATAGGCTTCGAGTGCCCACACTTCCATTTCACCGAAGCGCTGGCCACCGAATTGAGCCTTGCCGCCCAGCGGCTGCTGGGTCACCAGAGAGTAAGGTCCGGTTGAGCGGGCATGCATCTTGTCATCCACCAGGTGATTGAGCTTGAGCATGTACATGTAACCGACCGTAACAGGGCGATCGAAGGCGTCACCAGTCCGTCCGTCATACAGGGTGGTCTGGCCACTGACAGGCAGATCGGCCATTGCCAGCAACTGCTTGATCGACGACTCTTCAGCACCGTCAAACACCGGTGTACCCATAGGAACGCCAGCACGAAGATTGGTGGCCAACTCGGTAACTTCAGCATCAGTGAAGTCTTTCATGTTGACCCGACCCTTCATGTCGGAGTTGTAGATCTCACCAATGAACTTGCGCACTTCGGCAATCTTGCGCTGTTCGTCCATCATCCGCGCAATCTTCTTGCCCAGACCTTTCGCGGCCCAGCCCAGGTGAGTCTCAAGAATCTGACCGACGTTCATCCGCGACGGAACACCCAGCGGGTTGAGCACGATATCAACGGGCTCACCGTCTTTTGAAAATGGCATATCCTCGACTGGAATGATGTTGGAGATCACACCCTTGTTACCGTGACGTCCAGCCATTTTGTCACCGGGCTGAATGCGACGCTTGACGGCCATGTACACCTTGACCATCTTCAGTACGCCTGGTGCCAGATCATCACCGGAGGTGATTTTTCCTTTCTTCTCTTCGTAACGGGCTTCAAGAATTGCCTTCTGCTTTTCCAGCTGCTCGGCGGCTGAATCAATCAGGTTCTGCTTGGAGCCATCACGCAGACGTAGCTTGAACCAGTCATCACGCGACAATGACCCGAGATATTCCTCGGTCAATTTGGCACCTTTTTTCAGTGCGAGTCCCTTGTCGACAACTTCGTCAGCCAGTGTTTCACGCAGACGCTTGAAGATCACCGTTTCCATGATTCGATACTGATCATCGATATCCTTGCGCACAGCCTTGAGTTCTGAGATTTCTATTTGCTTGGCTCGCACATCCTTCTCGACACCATCTCGGGTGAAGATCTGAACATCGATGATCGTGCCGTCCATGCCTGAGGGAACACGCAGTGAGCTGTCCTTCACATCCGAAGCTTTCTCACCGAAGATGGCACGCAGCAGCTTTTCTTCCGGCGTCAGCTGAGTTTCGCCTTTTGGCGTCACCTTGCCTACCAGAATGTCCCCTGCTTTGACCTCAGCACCAATGTAAACCACGCCTGACTGATCCAGCTTGGACAGTGTGTATTCGCCCACATTGGGAATATCAGCCGTGATTTCTTCCGGCCCAAGTTTGGTATCACGAGCAACACAGGTCATCTCTTCGATGTGGATGGTTGTGTAGCGGTCTTCCTGGACCACACGCTCAGAGATCAGAATCGAATCCTCGAAGTTGTAACCGTTCCAGGGCATGAATGCGACCAGCATGTTCTGACCCAGGGCCAGTTCACCCAAGTCGGTTGACGGTCCGTCAGCCAGAACATCACCGGGGCGAATCACATCACCCGGCATCACCAGTGGACGCTGATTGATACAGGTGTTCTGGTTCGAACGCATGTATTTAATCAGGTTGTAGATATCCACACCGGGATCATTGTCACCCACTTCATCAGGGTTGACTCGAACAACGATCCGAGCGGCATCAACCGCATCAATTACACCACCTCGATCGGCCACCACGGTCACGCCGGAGTCCGTCGCAACCACGCGCTCCATGCCAGTACCAACCAGCGGCTTCTCGGCACGCAGGGTCGGCACAGCCTGGCGCTGCATATTCGAACCCATCAAGGCTCTGTTGGCATCATCGTGCTCTAAGAAGGGCACCATCGAAGCTGCCACAGAGACGATCTGCTTGGGCGAGACATCCATATACTGGATATCGCTTCTCTGCTGGACTGCAAATTCGCCCTGGTGACGGCACGGCACGAATTCTTCCACAAAGGTCTTGTCCTTGTTCAGGTCCGCGTTGGCCTGCGCAATGACATAGTCGCCTTCGTCGATCGCTGACAGATAGTCAACTTCGTCGGAAACCTTGCCTTTGTTGACTTTCCGATACGGCGTTTCAAGAAAACCATAGTCGTTGGTTCGGGCATAGACCGCCAGCGAATTGATCAGGCCAATATTTGGACCTTCAGGAGTCTCGATCGGACAAACGCGTCCATAGTGGGTCGGATGCACATCCCGGACTTCAAAACCGGCACGTTCCCGGGTCAAGCCGCCAGGGCCCAACGCTGAAACACGGCGCTTGTGAGTCACTTCAGACAGCGGGTTGTTCTGATCCATGAACTGGCTGAGTTGAGAGGAGCCAAAGAATTCCTTGACTGCCGCTGCCACCGGCTTGGCATTGATCAGATCCTGAGGAGTCAGCCCTTCAGCTTCCGCCAGAGACAAGCGTTCCTTGACAGCACGCTCGACCCGAACGATTCCGATACGGAAGACATTTTCGGCCATCTCACCGACGCTGCGAATGCGACGGTTGCCAAGGTGATCGATATCATCGACCACGCCCTTGCCGTTGCGGATATCGATCAGGACACGCAGCACTTCGAGAATATCTTCACGGTCCAAGGTGCCTGGACCCGCAATCGCTTCACGACTCACGCGACGGTTGAACTTCATCCGACCGACCGCCGAAAGGTCGTAACGCTCGTCAGTAAAGAACAGATTCTTGAACAGATTCTGTGCCGCTTCCTTGGTTGGTGGCTCGCCAGGACGCATCATGCGATAGATTTCGACCAACGCTTCCATTTCGGTGGTGGTCGTGTCAATCCGCAGAGTATTGGAAATATATGGCCCCTGATCCAGATCGTTGACGTACAGCACATCGAAACTCTTGATGTTGGCTTCGCGCAAGGCCTCGATCATCTCTTCGGTGATCTCGTCATTGCATTTGGCAATCAGCTCGCCAGTTTTGCTGTCAACAATATTCTTGGCCAGAATGCGACCGTGCAGATACTCATCAGGCACCTTGAGCTTCTTGACCTTGGCTTCAATCAGTTGCTTGACGTGTCGGGCTGTCACACGACGACCTTCCTCGACAATAAGCGTTTTGCCGGCCTTGATGTCAGCCACAGCAGTTTCGCCGCGCAGTCGCTCTGGAATCAAAACCAATTCAACTTCATTCTTCAGCAGCTTGATATGGTTGGTTTCAAAGAACAAGGCCAGGATTTCTTCGTCCTCCAGGCCCAATGCACGCAGCAGTATGGTCACTGGAAGTTTTCGGCGACGATCAATTCTGGTGAAAACCGAATCTTTCGGATCGAATTCGAAGTCCAGCCATGAGCCACGGTAAGGAATCACTCGAGCGGAATACAGGAGCTTTCCAGACGAGTGTGTCTTGCCCTTGTCATGGTCGAAGAACACACCAGGTGAACGGTGCAACTGAGAGACGATTACCCGCTCGGTTCCGTTGACAATGAACGTGCCGGTGTCAGTCATCAGGGGCAATTCGCCCATGTAGACTTCCTGTTCGCGAACTTCCTTGACCTTTTTGATCTTGCTGTCCTTGTCAAAGATCACAAGACGAATCAGCACGCGCAGTGGCGCCCCGTAGCTCAGGCCACGGATTTTGCACTCACGCACATCAAATGGCGGTTTGCCCAGGTAGTAGAAGACATACTGCAGTTCAGCATTGCCCGAATAACTAGCGATCGGGAAGACTGAGCTCAACGCGGCATGCAAACCACGGTTGCGGAACTTCTCTTCGATCATGGTATTGAGCTGATCGTCGGTCATGTTACCGCCACGCTTCTTCCACTCCCCATGCACCGTTTCTGATGCCTCGGGTTGGAGAAACTCGTGGTATGACTGAATCTGTGTAGACAGCAGGAACGGGACCTTCAGGACCTCTTCTCGCTTGCCAAAATCCTTGCGGATGCGTTTCTTCTCAGTAAATGAGTAGCTCATGGTCGAATGCGCCTCAACTATTCGCTTGGGTAATGCAATTTTGCATTACCCGAAAATCGTGATTTACAACAGTGACGTCGCCACTGCAGAACGGCTTGGCCGTAAAACTGGAAAAGGCCGGAAGCCCGAAGGCTCCCAGCCAGTCCCATTCTTCCTTGCGGAAGACAACGAGTCTGATTACTTGATTTCGACAGACGCGCCAGCTTCTTCAAGCTGTTTCTTGATGTCTTCTGCTTCAGATTTCTCGACACCTTCCTTCAGTGCAGCCGGAGCGCTTTCAACCATGTCTTTGGCTTCTTTGAGGCCAAGACCGGTGATAACGCGTACAGCTTTGATGACGGAGACCTTGTTCGCGCCGAAGCTGGTCAGCATGACGTCGAATTCAGTCTGCTCTTCAACAGCTGCGCCAGCGTCAGCAGCAGCAGCAACAGCAACAGGTGCTGCAGCAGTGACGCCGAACTTCTCTTCCATGTCTGAAATCAGATCAACAACTTCCATGACGGACATGTTGGAGATCGCTTCGAGGATATCGTCTTTTGATACGGCCATTGTAAAACTCCTGGATATTTAAATGTTGTAAATCTGTCAGGCTGCTTCTTTTTGCACGCGGACAGCTTCCACAGTGCGAACCAGCTTGGTATGCGGTGCAACAAGAGTACGGACAAACTTTTCGATCGGTGCCTTGAGTGTTCCCAACAGGATACTCAATGCCTGGTCGTGAGTCGGAAGATCTGCCAGACGTCCCAGTTGGGAACCGTCCATCATTTCTCCGCCAATTGACACGATCTTGGTCACCAGCTTGTCGTGATCTTTCGAGAAGCCTTTGACCAGTCTGCCGGCAGCGCCGGGATCTTCCATCGAGAAAGCAAACAGAAGTGGGCCAGTGAGGCCTTCCTGGATGCATTCGAATTCCGTTCCTTCAACTGCACGTCGTACCAGCGAGTTCTTGGCTACCTTGAGGAACACACCTTCTTCACGAGCCTTCACTCGCAGAACGGTGAGCTCTCCAACGGTCAGGCCGCGATACTCGGCAGCCACCGCTGACAGTGCGGATTGCGCCACTTCGGACATTTCCGCAACAACAGCTTTCTTTTGCTCTAGGTTGAGCGCCATGATTAACCTCCAATTGTTACCCCTGGTGACCAGCACCTGAGGTCTGACTCCGTTGGAGTACGTCAGTGGCTCCACCACTTGATTCATCGCGTAAGCAATGAACTCGGTTGCGGAGGCGCACCATCTGCGCAGGCCGATGCCTCATGCATCATTTGGGAGAACAGCATCCCTGCCCTCACCTACGGTCTTTGACGGAGCGCATCATCAAAACAACTGACGATGCACCGCCCTCAAAATCGGTTTGACCGCGCCATTCTCAGGCCGGTCACTATTCAAACTGACCGAATCAGGCCAGTTCGTTGTGATCAATAATTATGCCTGGACCCATGGTCGTGGACACAGACACTTTCTGTAAATAATGACCTTTGGCGGATGCTGGCTTGGCTTTGGCCAGATCCTTCAGCAGCGCCTCGAGATTCTCGCGAAGCTTAGACACCTCGAAACTTGCCTTGCCAATAGACGCGTGAATGATGCCAGCCTTGTCAGTTCGGAAACTGATCTGACCTGCCTTGGCATTTTTGACCGCAGCTTCGACATCAGGACTGACCGTGCCGTCTTTAGGGTTTGGCATCAGGCCACGAGGACCCAATAAAGGACCCAGTCGACCGACAACCGGCATCGCGTCTGGTGTCGCAATGACCTTGTCAAAATTCAGGTCACCGTCTTGCATCAGTTTTGCCAGATCGTCCATACCCACAACATCGGCGCCTGCGGCTTTGGCTTTCTCGGCGTTTTCGCCCTGGGTGAATACGGCAACCCGTACTTCTTTGCCCAGACCATTTGGCAGCACGGTAGAGCCACGCACAACCTGATCCGATTTACGAGAATCGACGCCGAGCTTGATCGCCACATCCATAGATTCTGTGAACTTGAGTTGACTCAGAGACTTCAGCATCTCGATGGCTTCATCAGTCGGGTAGACCTGACCCAGCGTGACTTTCTCGCGAATGGCGCGCATGCGCTTGCTTATCTTGCTCATGAGTCCACTCCTTCAACATTCAAACCCATACTGCGAGCTGTGCCGCCGATGGTGCGAACCGCTGCATCCATGTCTGATGCAGTCAAATCAGGCTCTTTCATGCGAGCGACTTCTTCTAGCTGAGCCCGAGTCACGGTACCCACTTTGTTGGTATTTGGCTCGCCGCTACCTTTGGCAATTCCGACAACTTTCTTCAACAAAACGGCGGCTGGCGGCGTTTTGGTAATGAATGTGAAACTGCGATCGGCATACACCGTAATCACTACAGGGATGGGCAAGCCATTCTCAAGTGACTGAGTCTTGGCGTTGAACGCCTTGCAGAATTCCATGATATTGACACCATGCTGACCCAGCGCCGGACCCACTGGTGGGCTCGGGTTGGCGGCACCTGCTGGCACCTGCAGCTTGATGTATGACATTACTTTCTTCGCCATGACATGCTACTCCTTCGGGTTCATGCGCCCGCTGACCCATTGATGACAGCGCAGCTCCCCGTTCATTGATGACCGACCTGTTGGTCGGTACAGATTACCCTTTTTCGACCTGACTGAATTCCAGATCGACCGGGGTCGAACGTCCAAAAATCAGAACCGCCACACGCAGGCGACTCTTTTCATAATTCACTTCTTCCACGACGCCGTTGAAGTCGTTGAACGGCCCTTCGGTGACACGCACCATTTCACCCGGCTGATACAGCACTTTAGGCTTCGGCTTATTAACGCCGTCTTCAACACGCTGCAGGATACGGCTGGCTTCCTTCTCGCTGATGGCCGCGGGGCGATCTGCTGTGCCACCGATAAATCCCATCACCTTGGGCACATCCTTGACCAGGTGCCAGGTTTCATCGTCCATTTCCATTTCGACCAGAACATAACCCGGGAAGAATTTTCGCTCCGATCGACGTTTCTGACCATCTCGCATTTCAACGACTTCTTCGCAAGGCACAAGGATTTCACCAAAGCGATCAGCCATCTCATGTCTCTCGATACGCTCTTCAAGAGAGGCTTTGACTCTCTTTTCGTATCCCGAGTAAGCGTGGACCACGTACCATTGCATTGCCATAGACTGCTCCTACCCGACCAGCCAAGCGATCATTGATGAGAAAATCCAGTCCAGTATGGCCAGGAAAATACCAATCAGAAGAACGACCACGAACACCATCCAGGTTGTTTTTCGAGTCTCGGGCCCTGATGGCCAGACGACTTTCTTGCGCTCCATGTTGGCTGACATCAAGAACTCCCAGAAATTCTTGCCACTGGCTGTACTGACGGCGACCACAACGGCCAGACCAAACATGAACAGCATGCCGATCCAGCGGACTGGATCATTCAAGGGCTCGCTGGTCATGTTGAACAGGGTATTGTTCTCGAAGTAATAAAACCCCCACAACCCTGCCACTGCCAAAGCGATGGCAATGAGCCACTTGACTTTGTCCAAGCCCGATGTCTGTGTTTCGACTTTCGTATTCATATCGGTGTCTTCTACCTTGTCACAATGCCATCGGACGTCATGATGGCAGGCGAGGAGGGACTCGAACCCCCAACCTGCGGTTTTGGAGACCGCTGCTCTGCCAGTTGAGCTACTCGCCTATCAAACTTATTTGCTCAGCAGGAAAAACTCCTGCTGAAAGCAAAGCCAACGACTCGGAAGCCGCTGGCTTTTCATTGCTTAATTGTAGAGAAGATCTTATTCGACAATCTTCGATACAACGCCAGCACCCACGGTGCGGCCGCCTTCGCGGATCGCAAAACGCAATCCTTCTTCCATTGCGATCGGGTTGTGCAGCGTTACAGTCATCTGCACGTTGTCGCCTGGCATGACCATTTCAAGGTCCGGAAATAGAACTGTGGGCGATAGCCCTTGAAGAACGGCGTGTGTCGACCGCCTTCATCCTTGCTCAGTACATAGACTTCGCATTCGAATTTGGTGTGTGGCTTGATCGCGCCGATCGCTGCCAGCACCTGGCCACGTTCCACATCATCGCGCTTGGTACCACGCAGCAGCACACCCACGTTCTCGCCTGCCCGACCTTCGTCCAGCAGCTTGCGGAACATCTCAACACCGGTACAGGTTGTCTTCGCGGTGTCACGAATTCCGACAATCTCGATCTCGTCACCGACATTCACGATGCCGCGCTCGATACGACCGGTCACCACTGTGCCTCGTCCTGAAATCGAGAAGATATCTTCGATCGGCATCAGGAATGGCTTGTCTGTCTCACGTACGGGCTCTGGCACGTAAGTGTCCAGCACTTCAACCAGCTTCACAATCGATGGCACACCGATGTCTGACTCGTCGCCTTCCAGCGCTTTCAGTGCTGATCCGGTGATGATCGGTGTATCGTCTCCCGGGAAGTCGTAGTCAGACAGCAATTCGCGAATTTCCATCTCTACCAGTTCCAGCAGCTCTTCATCATCAACCATGTCTGCCTTGTTCATGTACACAACGATGGTTGGTACACCCACCTGACGAGCCAGCAGGATGTGCTCGCGCGTCTGTGGCATTGGGCCATCCGCAGCAGATACCACCAGAATCGCACCGTCCATTTGCGCCGCACCAGTGATCATGTTCTTGACGTAGTCAGCGTGTCCCGGGCAGTCAACGTGCGCATAGTGGCGTGCGTCGGACTCATATTCAACGTGGGCCGAGGCGATGGTGATTCCGCGCTCACGCTCTTCAGGGGCATTGTCAATCTGGTCGTAGGCCTTGAACTCTCCGCCGCAGGCTTCGGCACAGACTTTCGTCAGTGCTGCCGTCAGCGTGGTTTTGCCATGATCCACGTGGCCAATGGTGCCGACGTTGACGTGCGGCTTGGTACGTTCAAATTTTGCTTTGGACATT
>QIKT01000032.1 GCA_003233095.1 Oceanospirillales bacterium
GATAAGGTCAGTGTGCTGGCGGTGCGCACAGGATAAGGGGAGCCAATCACTTCAATGTCACCCAGGTTCTGGGCAATCAGTCGCATCCGTATCAAGATGAAACTTTGCAAGATGGTCCCACCCAACTCAGGGTGGACAGCCATCATGTCTCTGAGTGCATTGGCCGGGACCACCAGTGCCGACATGTCGGTCCTGGCAAGCCAATGCACCAATGCGCCACCTCCGGACATGGTGACTGTTTCTCCCGCATAGTGACCGGGTCCGTGGGTGATGATGTCGCGGCCTTCCAATGTCTCGCCATCCTCGATCGGCTTGCCCCTGACGATGGTCAATTGCCCCTCTGTGACCAGAAACAACCCGGCATCCATCTGGCTCGTGTGTCAGAGAACCTGACCTTCTCTACAGGACTCCCGGGTGCCAAACTGACGCACGATGTTGATCTGCTCATTGCTCAGCGCCGGGCCCATTCCCTGATCGCACCCTCGGTCCCTGCGGTCCAGGGTGGCACTTCTGTCTGCGGTGATTGCGGTGAGTGATCAGGCTGGCTCATGGGGCGCTCCGGGATGATGTCATGATGACGATCTTGACAGCCTCGCATTCATTTGTGAGCTGCGCGTGGAGGATGCATGGCCCATCTGCGTTTTGCTGTGAGAGAATGCAGCCAGATCAGTTAACCTCGGATTCTGAACAACCATGCGGACATTCGTTTCGACTCAGATGATGACCGTTCTCGCGCTCTGCGCATTTGCCGGAAACTCGATTCTGTGTCGCCTTGCACTGACAGAAACGCCGCTAGGTGCCGATCAGTTCAGCCTGATTCGGCTGCTATGCGGAGCCGGATTTTTTGCGCTGTTGATTCTGATTTGTCGATCACCGCAGACAACGGTTTCAATGGCCGAACGTTTCGCTGCCATGCTGACCTGGCGCCATGCCTTGTCGGGACTCTGTCTGTTTCTCTATGCAGCGCTGTTCTCTCGTGGCTACGTACAACTGGACGCAGCGACGGGTGCTCTGGTGCTGTTTCTGACCGTGCAGATCAGCATGCTGTTGTGGGGAATCATGAGAGGTCAAACCGCTTCGGTGACAGTCTGGCTGGGGATGGGGTTGGCACTGGCAGGCTTTTTCTATCTGTTGTGGCCGCCGGGTTCGGCCGAATGGTCTGGAGGCTTAGTATGGATGGGGCTCTCGGGTCTTGCCTGGGCGGTTTACAGTCTGTTGGGTCAGGGGTCGACTCGTGCGCTTGAAGACACGGCGCTGAACTTTCTGTGGACGGTTCCCTGGTGTGTATTGCTGTACCTGGTACAGTTTTTTGTCACCCCGGCCACCAGTACTCCGGTCGACGGGTCGTCGCCGATGTGGCTCGGCGTGATGCTGGCTGCAACCAGTGGGGTGATCACATCAGGTCTTGGCTACGCAATATGGTATCGAGCCCTACCCGGTTTGTCCGCCATTCAGGCGGGCATGGTGCAACTCGCTGTGCCCGTTCTGACCGCAGTGGCCGCCTGGATGTTGCTGGGTGAAACGCAGGGCTGGCGCCTGGGGATTGCCATGCTGCTGTCGCTGGGTGGGCTGTCACTGGTATTGCTTGTCCGGGATCAGCGTCACTGAACCATCGTCGCTCACAATGCAGGCCCGTCTCAGTAACGGAGTGACTGTCTCTGATGCTGTCAGAGTTCGTCCTGGTCTGGATTTGTTGAGTGTCAGCTGGGTTGGTATGATCAGAGCTATGAGGCAAGACACATCCTTGGACGCACTTCCGGTCCGCAATCACTTTAGATTGCGTGGTCAGGACATGACGCGGATCGAAACCTTTACTGATGCCGCGTTCGCATTTTCGCTGACCTTGCTGGTGATCTCCTTTGATGCCATTCCCGCCAGTTTTGAGGAGATGATCGAGGCGCTGAAGCAGATTCCGGCATTTGCGGCCAGCTTTGCTCAGATCGCGATCTTCTGGTACGCGCACCATCACTGGAGCCGGCGGATGGGGCTGGACGACATAACCACGGTGGTCCTCAGTCTGACGCTGGTGTTTGTCACTCTGGTCTATGTGTTTCCACTCAGGATCATGTTTGCAGCAATCTTCTCACTGATGACCGGCAATTGGTTGCCATTTGATTTTGACGAATACAGCTTGGCTCAGGTGGGCTCCATTCTGCTGATCTACGGCATTGGGTTTTTGGCCATGTCGCTGGTGATCCTGTTGCTACATGTGCATGCCTATCGCAAGGCAGATGAGTTGCAGCTCTCGGCCATCGAACGATTTCTGACGCGTTGCGAGATGGGTGGCTGGTTGATCGGTATGTCGATTGGCCTGATTTCGTGCGTGCTGACGCTGACGCTTCCTGCTCAATGGTCGCCGTTGGCAGGCATGGCCTATATGCTGCTTCCGATCGTGATGCCAGTGTTTGGTATCGTGACTACTCGGCGGATGGCTCAGTATCTGGCGGAAGAGCCAGCACACTGATTCAAGCGTATTGACCATGCACACGCTCGGAGGAGTCTGAACACGGCAACGAACAACAAAACCGTTATCACCGATCAGCAGGTGAGTGATTTTCTTGCTGCCGTGGAGCGTCCACAGCGCCGAAAGGACGCCATCACTGTGTGCGATATGACGCAGGAATTAACAGGTGAACCGCCGAAGATGTGGGGGTCGGGCATTGTTGGCTTCGGCACCTGTCACTATCGATATGACAGTGGTCGGGAAGGGGGGTTTCATGTGCGTCGGGCTCTCGCCGCGGAAACAGAATATCTCGCTGTACATCATCCGGGGTTTGAAGATCAGGAAGCCTTGCCTGAGCGTCCGGGCAAGCACAAGACCGGCCAAGTCCTGTCTGTACATCAATCGGCTCCCGGATGTGGACGACACAGCCATCAGGATACTGATTCAAACCTCGTTTGAGACCATGCAGACGCGCTACAATCAATCAATGAAGAAATCCACGGAGGCGGTTCAATGAAGGTCCGTATAACAATCTTGCTGCTGGTGAGTCTTGCAGTCTGTCCGCCTGAATCTACGGCCGGTGAACCGCCATCGATTGCCCGAATCTGGAACAAGCAGCTGCTTGAAGCCATCCGAATGGATCTGGCGCGACCCACGGTGCATGCTCGAAACCTGTTTCATTTATCGGTAGCGGCCTGGGACGCATGGGCGGCCTGGGCAGCTTTCCTGCACCGGCCAATGAGTTCCTGGTTTTCGAGCAGGGGCCCAGTACTGACGTTGAGCTGCAGTGGGCAACCTATCGGGATGCAGCAGATGAATGCAGTCTGTCTCGAATCTATGGCGGGATTCATCCACCCAGCGATGATATCCCGGGACGGTTGATGGGAGTCGAACTCGGAAACGACGCTATGGATCGGGCGCTGCAATTGTTTGGGCCGGCCACTCCCGTCGCTATACCGCTGATGTCAACTTGGGGCTTGTGGCTACTGTTTGGACTGCTAAGCTGTATCGGTATGAGGGCGCGATGGGCGCCCACCCACTTGAACAGGACGCCATTGTGAAACTGCCCTCTTTGAACCTGTTTGGCGAAGTCCTGCAACCCTGTGGAACTGACCCTCTGACGGGATATTTTCGTGATGGCTGCTGTAATACCAGCCGCGATGATCATGGCCTGCACACGGTCTGTGTCTTGGTTAATGCTGCGTTTCTGGAATTCTCGAAATCGCGTGGCAATGATTTGACTACGGCGGTTCCGGAGTTCGACTTTCCGGGGCTCAAAGCCGGTGACCGCTGGTGCCTGTGCGCGGCGCGTTGGCTGGAGGCAGAGCAACACAATGCCGCACAGCGGGTGTATACGCGCTCCACCCATCAGCAGACGCTGGAGGTGGTGCCAATGGAGCTCTTGCGCCGCTATGCTGCGGACTTGAACTGACGCCCGGAGCATTGCAATGATCTATCGTTATCTGCTGATTATTCTGGCCTGTTCGTCGGTCCTGTTGGGCATTCAGCTGCCCAATTTCGTGACCCAGTATGAACAACGTCTGAGCGCCCATCTGAATGAAGTGGATGCCAATCTGTCCGGCTTTCAGAAGATCGCGGATCGCCGTCACAACGGGTCCTTGCAGCAATTACTCGAACATCATCGGCAAAGCAGTGACGCCACCTTCCAGGACGAAGCTCTGGCCATCGATGCGATGGTTCAGCGGCGCGCCTTTCTGATGGGTGAACAGCAGGCCATGACCACCTCATTGCCGGGCAAGGTGACTCATTTGCTTGGCCAGCCACGCAGTCCGTTGATTCGCGATACGCTGGATCAGTATTCGGTATCGGTTCCGTTGAACAAGACGGCCCTGTCCAGCGGTTTGATTCTGGTGATGTTGGTGCTGTTCGTGGTCGAGGGCATCAAGTTCTCGATGTCCAGACTGGCCCGTCGGCGATCCAACAAACGTCACGCGATCCGATCATGATCGGTTTGTCCCACTCCCTGGAAAATCTGAAATGACCTTGAGTCTGCCTGCGTCCCTGTATACCGACCCTGAGGTTCACGTCGATGAATCACTGCGATTGTTTGCACGAAGTTGGCAGATCATCGGTCATCAGTCTCAGCTGCAGGATCAGGCTGCGATCGAACTGGACCTGCTCGGTCATCCGGTGATGCTGACTCGCGATGACTTGGGCCAGATTCGAGTGCTCAGCAATGTCTGCCGACATCGGGCCGGACCTCTGATGCCGTGTCCGGGCGGTCGCAAACGATTGAGCTGCCGATACCATGGCTGGCAATACGATCTGAGCGGTCAGTGCATCAGTGCCCCGGAAATGGGCGATAACCCGGAATTCGATCCAGCAGACTATCGCCTGCCAGAGATTCGTCATGCGCTCTGGCAGGGCTTGATTTTTGCCACTCTGGATCCGGAAGCCATGCCTCTGGATCGGATGTTGGCCGGATTATCCGAGACTATTTCGCCGAGTGAACCGTGCGCGTTCACCTTCCACCATCGCGATCACTACGATCTGGACTGCAACTGGAAAGTCTACATGGATAACTACCTGGAGGGGTATCACATTCCGCATATCCATCCAGAGCTGAATCGGATGCTGGACTATCGCAGCTATCAGACCGATGTGCATGACTGGTACTCCTGCCAGCACAGCCCGATGGAGCAGGCTGACGGTTTGTATGGAGCGGGGAAGGCCTGGTACGTGACGCTGTTTCCGAACACCATGCTCAATCTGTACCCGTCTCGAATGCAGACCAATACCGTGATCCCACTGGCGCAGAATTGCTGCCGGGTGATTTTTGACTATTATTATGAGCACCCCGAAAACCCCAAAACGGCCGAATGGATTGCCCGAGATCTGGCCTTTTCCGACGAGGTTCAGCGAGAAGACATCGAGATCTGTCAGCAGGTCCAGCGAGGACTGAGCAGCGGCAGTTACGATCGCGGTCCACTGAACCAGCGACGCGAACAGGGTGTGCTGCATTTTCAGTCGCTGTACCGTCGCTTCATGGCGCCACCGGAGGTGGATCAACATGGCTGATCGAGACAAACCGGTGGTGAATCTGAATCGTGCAATGGATGCTCTTGACGAGCTCTGGCAGCCACAGGTGCTGGCCCAAATGAATGACAACGATGTGCGAATTGCCCGCATCAAGGGCGAGTTCATCTGGCACACTCACGACGACACCGACGAGCTGTTCATGGTCATGCGCGGTCGGATGCGGATCGAAATGCCTGAACGGACCGTGACGCTGGAGCAGGGCGATGTGTTTGTGGTTCCCAAAGGAGTGCGCCACAAACCGGTGGCCGAAGAAGACTGCTGGATCCTGCTGATCGAGCCATCTGGGACGATCAACACCGGTGCCGAACAATCGTCCAGAACGGCGGCTCGGGATGTCTGGGTCGAATGAGCCCATGAGCTGATTGATCCAGTTTGAGAGTGCCGAAAAGGACTCTGGTATCAGTTTGAACGGATGGAACATACAGTCGTGAATCAATCCACAGCGCCCGCAGGCCTTGATCGTCGGCTTCAGGACCATTTCGGCCATTGATGACCCAACAAGAATCCAGATACAGATACAGCATCCCAAAATCTGACTACCGGGAGTGTTACGAGGCGAGTGCGCAACGTGACGCTCGCTGTGACGGTCAGTTTTTTCTGGCCGTGAAGACCACCGGGATTTTTTGCCGCCCCTCCTGTCCGGCCCGACAACCGCTGTTCGAGAACTGCGAATTCCATGCCACCGCCGAAGCGTCCTTGCTGGCTGGCTTCCGTCCCTGTTTGCGCTGCAAGCCGCTCAATCATCCGGATGAGACCAGCGATGTGATCACTCGATTGATCAGTGCGGTGGAACAGGATCCATCCAGGCGCTGGCGTGATGCCGACTTTGATGAATTGGGCATGCATGCCTCCACCGCCCGGCGTCACTTCAGGCGACACTTTGGCATGACCTTTGTTCAATATGCGCGTGCCCGGCGACTGGGTGTGGTCTTTAAGGCCATCCGCCAGGGCGACCGAGTGATCAACGCGCAACTGGAATCGGGCTTCGAATCCGGCAGTGGCTTTCGCGATGCCTTCAGTCGAATCATGGGGGCTGCGCCGGTCAATGCACACACACAGACGCTGCTGCAGGTCGAGTGGCTCGATACGCCACTGGGACCCATGATTGCCATCGCTGAGGAGACCGCTTTGTGGCTGCTTGAATTTGCCGATCGACGTGGGCTGGAGCGAGAAATCGAACGTCTGAGAGTGGCCCATCGAGCAGCGATACTGCCGGGGTCCACGGCGGTGCACGCCCAATTGGCAGGTGAGTTGAGTCAGTATTTCAGCGGCGAGTGCCTGTCATTCAAAACCTCCTTTGATGCTCGCGGATCAGACTTCAGGCGCAGCGTCTGGCAGGCGCTGATCAGCATCCCTCCAGGGCAGACGCGTAGCTATGGGCAGCTGGCCGCTAAGCTGGGGCGACCCTCTGCTGTTCGCGCCGTGGCTCAGGCCAATGGCGCCAATCAGCTGTCGCTGATCGTGCCCTGCCATCGGGTGATTGGCGCCGATGGTTCGCTCACCGGATACGGCGGCGGACTGGATCGAAAGCGCTGGCTGCTGGAGCATGAAGCGCGGTTTTCCGGATGATTTGATCCTGTGATCTTGGGTGTCACCCAAGCGCGATTGTTGGTTCGAAATGAACGATGTGCCGGAACTGCTACAGCACACTTCGTATTGCAGTATACTGTGATGACATTCCAAACAAAAAAGGGATCTGACATGCTCAAATGGATCATTGTTCTGATTGCTGGGGCAATCACAGCTACCGCGAATGCTGAAGGCCCAATGGCCTATGCGGGTCTTGACGCATCGGCCTATCAGCAGGTGACCCTGCCGTCGACCGTGGCCGGCTTCAAGTCCGGAGGTCAGTTTCGACTGCAGATGGGCTCAAAAGCGGTCACTGACAGTAATGTTTTCCGGATCGATTCAAGCCGGCTGCATCCGAACGGTGATCAAACCATTCAGGGCAGCAATCTCGCTACCGGCGCTTCATTGCTGGTCACGGTGGGAGAGAATCGCCTGTTCGGCACGATATATGATCAGGGAAACCATATTGTACTGACCACCGATGCTACCGGCATCTGGGCAGTCACGCTTCCCGAAACAGGCCTGATTTTCAATCAGTGTGGCATGTCCCATGAGCATGACGGCCTGAGTCTTCAGACCAGCGCTGCTGTTGCAAAAGCAGGCCGGGCTCTGGACCAGATCATCGATCTGATGGTCGTCTATACGCCCGCCTTCGAAGCGCGCTACCCCGGATCTCTGACCGAGACACGGATCAATCATCTGGTCGAGATTGCCAATATCACGATGGCCAATAGCGTCACCGGGATCGGCATTCGTCTGGTCGGTGCCGAACGCGTAGAGTACACCGACAGCAATGGCAACAATGAAGCGCTCAATGATCTCACCACGGCACTGTCAGGCGGGGCAGCAGCACCGGGGTTGGGAACGCTAAACCTCAGGCGCAACAATCTTGGCGCCGATCTGGTAATCATGATCCGCCCCCACGACATCGAAATTCGAGATAATTGTGGCGTGGCCTTCTTCCCGACCGGCGATCCGGCTCTGGGGGTGAATATGGTGTCGGACGGCATGAGTTCCTGGTCGGTCTGCAGTGATGATGTGCTGATCCATGAGATCGGCCACAACCTAGGAGCGGGTCATCAGCTCGGCGCAGGCGGGGCGGTTCTCGATCCACGTGGATCTGCCTTCATCAATCTGGGCCAATACACCACGGTCATGGGCTCGTTCGGAACAGGTCAGCCAGATCGCTTTCGTGGTTTGCCAATGTTTTCCAATCCGGATGTGGACTGTGGTGGCCAGCCCTGTGGCAGCAACGACCCAGATGATCTGGCAAACAACAGCGCAGTGCTTCGTGATTTTGCAGCCCTGGCGACGACCTATCGTCCTAGCATCTCGACCGTGCCCGATCCGATTGATCGCGATCGCTCCACGGCTGATTCCGACGGCGATGGCGTGATTGATTGGGATGATCATTTCCCCTTCGACCCCTCTGAGCAGACAGATCAGGATCTGGATGGTGTGGGCGATCTGGCCGATATGTTTCCCCAGGATCCCTTCGAGTCGGTGGATACTGACATGGACGGCGAGGGCGACGCTGCCGACAGTGACGATGATGGGGATGGTGTGACTGATTTCCTGGACCGATTCAGCCTTGATGCTTCTGAGAGTGGTGATCAGGACAACGACGGTGTCGGCGACAATCGGGATGCATTTGACAGTCTGATGACCGAGTTTGAAGACAGTGACGAAGATGGTCAGGGCAATCACGCCGATGTTGATGATGACAATGATGGCTTCAATGACTTGAGCAATGTGTCCGAGGATCTGCTGGTCATCAGTGTAGGCAACAACCGGATTCTCCGCTTCGACGCCACCACCGGCGCGTCACGGGGAGTCGAAGTCCTGCCGACCGATGGCTTGCTCACCTTTCAGTCGGATATGGAATATCGGCCGACCGACCAGACGCTGCTGTATTTGAGTGACAGTTCGATCAAGCGCCAGGATATGGTCTCACGAACGGCGCTGGGTCAGTACGTGCAGCCGTTCAGCGGCGGGGGGAGTCCGGAACTGCAGAGTGGTTTTCCGACCGCACTGGCCGTGCGAGCTGAACCGTTCACGGCAGGGTCCACATCGCCGTTTTTCATCGGAACCATGACGCGCCGATTCCTGCTCACCGGATCCGGTGCCGAGGAGGTCTTGAGTGTCCTTCCCAATTTTGTCGGAGACAGTGAGGAACAGTTTCGTGACGTGATCCTGGTCGGAGACGATCTGCTTGCGCTGGGCGGTACGTCGCAGTCGCTGTATCGCACCATACAGCTCCCGGTGCAGAGCAACTTCGAATTCATGGATCGGATCAGTGGACCCGATACCCCATGGATGCAGGACCCTCGGCGGATGGCAGTGACCGATGACGGGCGCCTGCTGATCACCGATGCCGGGCGGAACACGGTGGTCGCAATCGATGCTCAGACCGCCGCCTTTATCGGTGACCTGGCCGATATCGGTGCCGCGGGATACAGCCAACCAAGCGGCATAGTCGTCAACGGTAATGGCGATGTGCTGGTAGCGGTGGCTGGTGAAAATGCAGTGATCCGCTTTGATGGCATCACAGGCGACTTTCTCGGCGAGTTCATCAGCGCCGGCCAGAACGGATTGAACGAACCACGCTCGATGACTCTGGTGCCGCAGTGGATCGACCGTTTTGCTGATGCTCCGTCTCGCGTCATTCGGCCCAATGGTGGCCTCTGGTTCAGCCCGCTGACCAACGGTCGAGGCTTTGACATCGAAGTGTTCGGCAACATTCTGACGGCTATCTGGTACGCCTATGACGAGGCCGGCAATCCGCTTTGGTACTACTCCCAGGGCACGCTGGATGGCTTCGAGTACAGCGGCAGTCTGAATATCACCCGACAGCTGACAGACAAT
>QIKT01000213.1 GCA_003233095.1 Oceanospirillales bacterium
CGCTGAGCCGAAACTGGATGGTCTGGCGATCAGTCTGATGTATGAATCCGGTCGCCTGATTCGCGCCGTGACGCGCGGAGATGGTCAGCGCGGCGAGAACGTCAGTCACAGCGTGCGCACGATCCGCAGTATTCCGCTGACACTCAGCGGTGATCATGCGGGTGTGCTTGAAGTGCGTGGCGAGGTTTTCTTCCCGGTCGAGGCTTTTGATGCCTGGAATCAGCGCGCCCTGGATGAGGGCGGCAAGTTGTTTGCCAATCCTCGCAATGCGGCAGCAGGCAGTATTCGCCTGCTTGATCCGTTAATCACCGCTCAGCGACCCTTGGCGTTCTTTGCCTATTCAATCGGTTTCACCGAGGGCTACAGCCTGCCTGAGACTCACTTCGATGTGATGAGCTGGCTGAAAGACTGTGGAATGCCGGTCTGTCCGGAAAATGCCAGAGTCGACGATCTGGCTGGATGTCTTTCCTATTATGAATCGCTTGCCGAACGGCGCGCAGGCTTGGCCTATGACATTGACGGGGTGGTATTCAAAGTCGACTCTCTAGCGCAGCAGAATCAACTCGGCTTTGTCAGCCGTGCGCCACGCTGGGCCATTGCCCGCAAGTTCCCTGCCCAGGAAGAACTGACTCGAGTCAATGCGATCGACATTCAGGTCGGCAGAACCGGCGCTCTGACGCCGGTCGCACGCCTGGAGCCAGTTCAGGTCGGAGGTGTCACGGTCACCAATGCCACGCTGCACAATCAGGACGAGATAGAACGCAAGGACGTTCGAGTGGGCGACAGCGTGATTGTCAGGCGAGCCGGCGATGTGATTCCCGAAGTCGTGTCGGTGGTGCTTGAGCGCAGACCAGCGAACACCGAAACCTTTCTGATGCCGGATCATTGCCCGGTCTGCAACTCGGCAGCGGTCAGGAGCGACGACCAGGCCGTGCTTCGCTGCAGTGGTGGTCTGATCTGTGCGGCACAGCAGAAAGAGGCGATCAAGCACTTTGCTTCACGCAAGGCCATGGACATTGACGGGCTGGGTGATCGTCTGGTCAATCAGATGATCGACAATTCGTTGATCAGCAGTGTGGCAGATCTGTATGCGCTGACCATGGATCAGATCGAATCACTGGATCGAATGGGCGAGAAATCGGCGGCTAATCTTCACGCGGCCATCGATGTCAGCCGAGGTGGTAGCATGGCGCGCCTGCTGTTCGCACTGGGCATCAGAGAAGTCGGCGAGACGACTGCGCGATCACTGGCCGAGCATTTTGGCTCCATGCAGAGCCTGACTGACGCCGAACCCGATGAACTTGAGGCGATTGACGACATTGGTCCGATTGTCGCAGGTCATGTGCACGAGTTTTTCTCGGATGATCGCAATCTGGTTTTGATTGGCCGGCTCAGGCAATTGGGAATCGAGAAGCCGTTCATTGTCGTTGAACAGGCGGGCTCGACCCCTGGAGAGCTGCCATTGTCGGGTCAGACCTATGTTCTGACTGGAAAGTTGACCCAGTTCACCCGCGATCAGGCGTCTGAGAGACTATTGGCTCTGGGCGCTAAAGTCAGTGGCAGTGTGTCCAGGAAAACCAGCGCCGTGATCGCCGGTGAAGCGGCTGGTTCGAAGCGAACCAAAGCCGAATCTTTGGGGGTTCCAATCTGGAGCGAAGACGATCTGGCGAGCTTGTTATCCGATTCTGAGGCGAAATGAGGGTTCCTGATTCAAACACTTGTTCAAATAATAATCAGAAAACCCGACTAACAAGCTGATTTCGCGACACAAAATTTCTGAATGTAAAAAAAGCATAAACATTCAGTGCTTTTTTCCTTAACAAAGCGCCTGACTTTGCTAAAATGGCGCCACAAGAGTCTGGCCAGTTGGGCTGTTGTCATGACGATGGGCGGTCACTGATTTATCATCATGAAAACGTATCAGGCTCGGCACCAGTGGACGTGGTCACAGGGGAACGATCGACCCGTCTGACAGATTCTGTAATCAACTACTACATCCAGAGGCTAGACTTATGCTCAAGCAACGTTTCTACATCGCCGCGCTGGCGATGATTGCTGCCTTCATTGCGACTCCTGCAATGGCACAGTTGTCATCGTCCAGTATCGCCGGCAAGGTGACCGACGCCACCGGTGATCCGGTATCCGGTGCCACCGTGGTCGTGGTTCATAACCCGACCGGCCTGCGACGTGAAACCCTGTCGCAGGACAATGGCGCATATCTCGCCTCTGGCCTTCGCCCAGGCGGACCTTACACCGTGACCATCACCAGGGATGGCTATCAGGGTGATCAGATCGAAGAGGTCTATACCCGGCTTCAGGAGACCTACTCCCTGAACGTGGAAATGCTTGCCTCCAGCGCCGATCTTGGCCGCCTGGAAGTCACTGGCGCTGCAATCGCCAGTGGATTCGATCCGGAGCAGCAGGGTGCCCGCACGATCATCACTCGTGAGCAGATTGAATCGTTGCCAACGATCTCACGGTCACTGAACGACTTTGCCCGCCTTGACCCTCGCGTCGTGGTCGTTGACAAGGGTCGTCAGGAATTGTCAATCGCCGGTCAGAACAACCGATATAACAACATCACGGTTGATTCAGTTCCAACCAATGACGAGTTTGGTCTGGAAGCGTCGGGACTGCCCGCGCGCAACCAGGTCATCTCGATTGATGCGATCCAGGAATTCCAGATTAACGTCTCTCCTTACGATGTGGCCCAAGGCAGCTTCGTCGGTGGCGGCATCAACGCGATCACCAAGAGCGGCACTAACGAGTTCACCGGATCAGCCTCCTATCTGTTCCGTGATGAGTCGTTCATTGGCGAAGATGAAGACGGTGAAGACTTTCCCAAGTTTGATGAAGACATCTACAACATCAATGTTGGCGGTCCAATCATCAAAGACAAGTTGTTCTTCTTCCTCAACTATGAAAAGAGTGAAGTGACCAATCCTGGCGTCAATGACGGCGCGGACATTGCTGCGTCTGACCTTCAAAGCGTCATTGACATCGCCAACAGCTTCGGTATCAACCCCGGTAGCATTCAGGCTCCAGGCGAACTGATCGAGGAAGACGAGACTTATCTGGTCAAGCTGGACTGGTACATCAACAACAAGCACCGGATGGATTTCCAATACCTGAAGTCCCAAGGCAATGACAGCGTGATCCCAGGGCGGAGCGCCAGCTCTACGTCATTGTCGACCTTTTTCTTCGATAACACCTTCGACCGTGATGCCTACGTCTCGCACCTGTACAGTGACTGGACACCGTTCTTCGCGACTGAAGCCACTGTGTCTTACAGCGAATTCAACAGGGATCCCAGCTTCCAGCAGCGTCTGCCATTTGTGACTGTTGAAACAGACAGTGGCGACGTCCTGTTTGGTACCGAGCCGTTCCGCACCGCGAACAGCCTGGCCACCGAAGTCTTCACGGCGTCTCTGCAAGCTGAGTATCTGACCGGTGATCACACCGTCAAGTTTGGTCTGGATTACAAGGACAATGAATTCTTCAACGTGTTTGTCTCCAACGCCTTCGGCAGTTATACCTTTGACAGCATTGATGATTTTGCTGCTGGCGTCCCTTCTCAGTACATTCTGAACGCCGGTTCAGATATTAACGATCCGTTCCCGGCCGCAGATTGGGGCTTTTCGAACCTGGGTCTGTACGTGCAGGATACCTGGAATATCGCTTACAACTTCTCGCTCACCTATGGTGTGCGTTTAGACATCCCCAGTGTCAATGACGATCCTCAGTTCAACCCACTGTTCGCAGAGGCCTATGGCTTTAGCAACCAGGGTACGATTGATGGCAACGAAGTCATCCAGCCACGTATTGGCTTCAACTGGGACATTTCCGATGGTCAGTACGCCTCTTCGCTGCGCGGTGGTTTTGGTCTGTTCCAGGGCTCATCAGCAGGCGTCTGGTTGTCCAACCCGTTCACCAACCCTGGTGGCAACCTGAACAACTTCTTTGTTACTGATGGATCAGTTGCTTTCAGCCCAGATCCTGACAACCAGCCTCAGCCCGGTGGTTTTGCGGCACAGAACGTTGACGTTGTTGACCCTGACTTCGAACAGCCTACGATCTGGCGCATGAATCTGGCCTACGAGCGCGAGCTGCCATGGGGTGTCGACATGACCCTGGAAGTGCTGCACTCAGAAACAGAGAACGACATCCAGTATGAGCACCTGAACCTGGGCTCGCCGACTGATGTTCTGCCTGACGGTCGTTTCTCCTACTGGTGTGATACTGCGAATGCCTCCGGCGGACGCTGCAACGACGACAGCCGCTTCGGCGACGTTCTGCTGTTGACGAATTCAGGTGCGGGTTCAGCGACTCAGTGGACGACATCATTCAACAAGACCTTTGGCGACAACTGGTCCAGCACCTTTGCCTACACGGCCGGTCGCTCGGACAGCGTTAATTCGGGCACATCTTCTCGTGCAATTTCCAACTGGAGCAACCGCGCGACCTTCAACCCGAATGAAGATATTGCTGGTACCTCAAATTACGAGATTCAGAACCGTTACATCGCCTCTCTGAGCTACCGCAACAACCTGTTCGGTGATATGAACACGACGATTGGCGCCTTTTTCGAGTCGCGCTCTGGCCGTCCATTCAGCTACACCTTCGACAACGATGCCAACGGAGACTTCATTCGTGACAACGATCTGTTGTATGTCCCCGCTGGACCAGGTGATGTGATCTTCACTGATCCTGCTGACGAAGCGGCATTCCTGGACTTTGTTGATTCCACACCATGCCTGCGACGCTTTAAGGGCACCACGGTCTCGCGCAACCATTGCCGTAGCCCGAATGCCAAGTCTTTGGATCTGCGCATTGCTCAGGAAATTCCGATCCACAATGACATCCGGGGTGAGTTGTTCCTGAACATCCTCAACGTGGGCAACCTGATCAATGACGATTGGGGCCGTATCAACCAGGTGCCTTTCGAGTTCGTGGCTGAAGCGGTCAACTTTGAAGGTGTGTCTGAAGACGGTCGTTTCATCTTTGATCCGACTCGCACCGAGTTCACCCGTCTGCAGGACAACAACGCCCAGTCGCGCTGGTCGCTGCAGTTTGGTGTCAAGATAAAGTTCTGATTCATCTCTGAATCAGAGTACGATCGAAAAAGGCTGGTCATCTGACCGGCCTTTTTTTATTCACGCGTTCTGCCGGTGACAACGGTTAAGATCGCTCGCTGAAATCAATCAGGAGCAGGACAATGGCCAGTTACAACACAGTCGTCGTGACCGGTGCCAACCGCGGCCTCGGCCTTCAATGGGTTCGCAAGTTGGGGCCCAACAGCGAGCGGATTATTGCAACCTGTCGTGATCCGGAGTCAGCCAACGAACTGAATGAACTGGCCGAGCAATATCGGGTCGACGTTCAATCGATGGATGTGACCTCCGAGGAAGACATCGAAGCGCTGGTCGAGCTGCTGGATGGTGATTCGATTGATCTGCTGATCAACAATGCTGGCGTCATGGGGCCCGCTGATAGCGGCGGGTTCAGCGACCTGGATGGATGGCGAGATACCTTCGAGGCGAACACGCTGGCACCCATCCATCTGTCGCAGCGTCTGGCCGCTCATGTGGCAGCTTCGGATCGCAAACTGATTGCCAACATTACCAGCAAGATGGGCAGTATTACAGACAACAGCTCCGGGGGCCGGATCATCTACCGTTCGTCCAAGGCGGCCCTGAACGCGGCCACCCGGAGCTTTTCTCTGGATCATGCCGAGCAGGGCATCGTGACACTGCTGCTGCATCCGGGCTGGGTACAGACCGATATGGGTGGTCCGAATGGGCTGATCGACACCGAGACCAGTATCCGCGGCATGGCGGCAGTCCTGGACCGCGCGGATGGTGACATGAACGGCGGGTTCTTCAATTATGATGGCCAGTCCATTCCCTGGTGAGCCAGCTACAAGCAGCCCTTATGCCCCGCTGTTCTGACCGGCAACAGGCCTTGCGACTATACAATGAGGAGTCGATTGAGTAGAATATATCTCTCTATCCGATTTGAAAGATATATACATGGCCCAGCGCACACTTTTCACCTCCGAATCGGTCTCTGAAGGCCATCCTGACAAACTTGCTGACCAGATCTCCGATGCGATTCTGGATGACATTATCAAGCAGGATCCGCATGCACGGGTCGCTTGTGAGACATTTTTGAAGACCGGCGTTGCGATTGTGGGCGGGGAGATCACCACATCCGCCTGGGTCGACTTAGAAGAGACGATCCGCAAGGTGATTGTCGATACTGGCTACGATTCATCCGAGGTTGGTTTTGATGGCAATACCTGTGCGGTGGTCAACATCATCGGCAAGCAGTCAGTCGATATCGCTCAGGGCGTCGATCGCGCCACCCCGGAAGACCAGGGTGCCGGCGATCAGGGTCTGATGTTCGGTTATGCCACCAATGAGACCAGCGAACTGATGCCTGCGCCGATTCACTATGCGCATGCACTGGTCAAGGCGCAGTCTGAAATACGCCGCAATCACGCCGATGGTCAGCGCCATCTGCGACCCGATGCCAAATCACAGGTCACCTTTCGCTATGAAGATCACAAGCCGGTAGCGATTGATGCGCTGGTGTTGTCCACCCAGCACAGCCCGGACATCAGCCAGAGTGATCTGAAAGAACTGGTGATGGAAGAGATCATCAAGCCTGTTCTGCCGGCCTCGCTGCTGGATCAGAACACCCAGTATCACATCAATCCGACGGGCAACTTCGTGATTGGTGGTCCTGTGGGCGATGCGGGTCTGACGGGTCGCAAGATCATCGTCGATACCTACGGCGGTATGGCCCGTCATGGTGGCGGGGCGTTTTCCGGCAAAGATCCCTCCAAGGTGGATCGCTCGGCGACGTATGCCTGCCGTTATGTGGCCAAGAACGTGGTCGCTGCCGGACTGGCTGACCGCTGCGAAATCCAGGTGTCCTACGCGATTGGCGTGGCCAAGCCGACCTCGATCAGCATCAACACATTCGGCACGGCCCACGTGGCCGAGAGCACGATCGAATCACTGATCAGTGAACATTTTGATCTCAGACCTTACGGCATCATGAACATGCTGGATTTGATTCGGCCCATTTATCGACAGACCGCAGCCTATGGGCACTTTGGACGACCCTTCGAGGCGTCGACCGGTGCTTTCAGCTGGGAACAGACTGATCGCGCCGCGGCCCTTAAAGCCGCTGCAGGCCTCTGATCAACACCATATTTCAAGACATGGTCTACCCAAGGGAGCGCTGCAACAGTCCATAAGGACTGCCAGGCTTGGGACGACTCAACAGATTCAACCTGTGCTTGTTCACACTCCAAGGAGCGATTTATGAACGCAGCTATTGATACAGCTTTTACCGATTTTCACGTCAAGGACATGTCTCTGGCCGTGTGGGGTCACAAGGAAATTCGAATCGCCGAGACCGAAATGCCAGGACTCGTGTCGATTCGTGCAGAACTGGAAGGCGAACAGCCGCTGAAGGGCGCCTATATCGCTGGTTCAATACACATGACCATTCAGACCGCAGTTCTGATCGAAACTCTGGTCGCACTCGGTGCGGAAGTTCGCTGGGCCTCGTGCAACATCTACTCCACACAGGATCATGCCGCAGCGGCGATCGCCGAACAAGGCATTCCGGTCTATGCCTTCAAAGGTGAGACGCTGGATGAGTATTGGGAATACACCCATAGCATCTTCGACTGGACTGAAGGCAAGCAGGCCAACCTGATTCTCGACGATGGCGGTGACGCCACCATGCTGCTGCACCTGGGTGCTCGTGCCGAGAAGGATATCAGCCTTCTCGACGAGCCCAAGGGTGAAGAAGAAGTTGCCTTGTATGCATCGATCAAGAAGACCCTCAAATCTTGCCCTGATTTTTACAGCACCCGCCTGGCGGCCATTCGCGGTGTGACCGAAGAGACCACCACCGGCGTCAAGCGTTTGTATCAGATGGCTCAGGAAGGCTCACTTCCATTCCCGGCGATCAACGTGAATGACTCGGTCACCAAGTCCAAGTTCGACAATCTGTACGGCTGTCGTGAATCTCTGGTCGACGGCATCAAGCGGGCCACCGATGTGATGATCGCCGGCAAGGTTGCGATCGTCTGTGGTTATGGCGATGTGGGCAAGGGCTCAGCCCAGTCTCTGCGTGGTTTGGGCGCCAACGTCTGGATCACCGAAATCGATCCGATTTGCGCCCTGCAGGCGGCGATGGAAGGCTACCGTGTGGTTGATATGAACCACGAAGGTGTCGTCGAGCAAGCCGATATTTTTGTCACCGCAACGGGCAACTACGACATCATTCGCCCAGAACACATGATTCGAATGAAGAATCAGGCCATCGTCTGCAACATTGGTCACTTTGACAATGAGATCGATATTGCCGGCCTGGAAGGCGTGATCTGGGATCCGATCAAAGACCAGGTCGATCATCTGATTTTCCCTGATGGCAAGCGCATCATTCTTCTGGCGCGCGGGCGTCTGGTCAATCTGGGCTGTGGCACAGGTCATCCTAGCTTCGTGATGTCCAACTCTTTCACCAACCAGGTGCTGGCTCAGATCGAACTGCATTGTCGCAAGGAAGGTCAGTACGACAACGAGGTTTATGTCTTGCCCAAGCATCTGGACGAGAAAGTGGCTCGCTTGCATCTGGACCGAATTGGTGCTCAGTTGACCGAGCTGACCGAAGAACAGGCACGTTACATTGGTGTCACGGTTGACGGCCCATTCAAGCCGGACCACTACCGCTACTGAGGGAGCACGGATTTCATCATGGATGATTTTCTGACCGCCATACGATCCCCACAGTGCTGCTCGCAGAGCAGTCGCGGAGGAACGAGCGGCCAGAAGGTCAGAACCGATGGGGTCCAAGGCCCCGACCATGAACATCGCCTGGCAGCCTCTGGTTGTCGGGCGTTTTTGATTTCCGAGGCACCGCATGATCCCGATCAGCTTTGAATATTTTCCGCCCAAGACCGCAGAGCAGAACATTGTCCTGAATGAAACGCATCGTCGCCTCACCCGCCTGCAACCCGAATACTGTTCGGTGACCTATGGCGCTGGCGGGTCAACCGTCAATCATACCGAGCGTTCGGTGATGGACATCCATCATGCGGCAGAAATCCCCGTGGCACCGCATATCTCCTGCCTGGGTGGCGCGATGAATGACCTGAAGAGCATGTTGAACCGATATCAGGATGCCGGAATCAATCGTCTGGTGGCCCTGCGGGGTGACATGCCCTCGGGCATGGCGGTTGCCGGTGAGCTGCGATGGGCCAACGAGCTGGTGTCCTTCATTCGACAGGAGACCGGTGATCATTTCCATATCGCGGTCGCCTGCTATCCTGAAATACATCCGGAAGCTGAGACCGCCAACCGGGATCTTGATTTCTTCAAACAAAAGGTTGATGCCGGAGCCAACGAGGCCATCACCCAGTTTTTCTTCAACGCCGATGCTTACTTCCGATTTCTGGATGATTGTCAGGTTCGGAATATCGACATACCCATCGTGCCCGGCATCATGCCGATCATCAACTTCTCCCGACTGTCCCGGTTCGCATCAATGTGTGGCGCAGAAATGCCTCGCTGGCTGCGTCTGCGCCTGCGCGATTTTGGTGATGACCGCGATTCGATCCGTGACTTTGGCATCGATTTTGTCACTGACTTGTGCCAGCGACTGATTGATGGGGGTGCACCGTCGCTGCATTTCTATACCATCAATCGCTCACTGGCAACACTGAAAATCTGTAAACGACTGGGATTGGGCCCCGCTCTGAAAACCACGGCCGCACAAGGCTAGAGTCGATGAATATCCCGTTGACTGTGGCGAT
>QIKT01000088.1 GCA_003233095.1 Oceanospirillales bacterium
AACCTTCAACGGCCAGGAAAGAGAGTTTCGGCGGGTTATTCGGGTCACTGAGCGGACCATCGACAAACACGGCCAGGGGCTGCTGTTACCGAACCTCACTGTGGAGAGCTGGTGGACGACGCTTAGCGTCCGGGGCAATCCACAAGGCCATGATCGGCGCTCGCTGAGGGTTTTGCACGTCTGTAACCTGAAAACGCCACCTCCAAAACACGCTGGCCACCCATACTGTCGATACTCTCAGGTCGGACCGAGGAATTACTGGTTCAAAAATGCAAAACAGGAGCGCCACTGCGATAAACCGTGGTTTGGTACAATGGAGTCACTGATCCAGGATAACCACTATGGAACAAACCACAATCACCGTTGTAATCGATGGGACCCCATACCGCCTCAATACCAGTGATCAGGAATCAATCCGAAAATTATCCAGTTCCGACAGGTTGCAGTTGATTTCATTGCTGGAGGCCGTCAAGCAACTTGATCCAGGGCAGTCCACTGCTGTTGTTGAGACAACTGACAGGGGGGTCAACATCGATGAACTGCCTTCCCTGACTGCCTCTGAGTCAAACAGCTTGAATCTTCACAACAGTCAACCGAGCCTGACTCCTGAACGACTGGGCAGTGGCGATACCGATGCACTGTTTGCCAAACTGGTCATGCAAGAGGAAATGAACAAAAAAAAGCCGTTGACTCCGCGCAGTCTCTACAAGTTCATTGCGGGTGTTGCCGTGGTGGTGGTGGTGTTGATAGTCATTTTGTAAGCTGTTGCACTGGCTTATTGGTCAAGCCCGTTTTATGAAAGACGGCCTGACTATACATACGTCTTCGGCAGACGAGCATACGAGTTAGACACTCGATTTCAGTCTATGGCTAACATTATGGATCAAGCTCTTATTGAGTGGGGAGGTGATGAAAAAATACTAGACAAGCTCTATTTGCGTTTATTCAATTAGTAGACAGGATGCGACCTGTACGTAGCGTATTCCAGCGAACGCTGAAATCTTGCTCAATCAGGCTGCGCACTTCGTTCAGGCAAGATTCCAGCGTTCGCTGGAAAGACAGCAAGAAAAGAGACTCACAAAAATCGCTGGTTTCTCGGCGCTGCTCGGCACGCAGCCCGAAAAAAAGGCCGAACCCTCGGGAGGACTCGGCCTTGATTCAGAACCGGAGGTGCCGGATCAGTTGCTGGATTGCAGACTCATCGCCGGGTCGCCGAGCAGGGTGAAGCCCAGCAGCACGTCAATCAGTTCCGGATGGGTCGCGGCCAGTGCGCGCTTTGCATCCATCAGGGCTTGCCCCAGTGGCATGCCGGGCTGAGTCAGCAGTGGCATCAGCAGTTCACCCAGGCGTCGGTCCGATTCGGTCTGAGTCAGCGTGGCGGCACCGAGAACAGCGGCAGCACCAGTATCGCTGGTCAACCAGGCGTGCGACATGGTGTCATTCTGAGGGGACACATAGTAGGTGTTCCAACAGCCCCACTGAGTGACGACGGTGGCCGCATTCGAATTGGTCAGGGCGTAGGTATCGTCGGCAGTGAACAAACCGTTGAAACTCCAGGTGGTTGGGCCCGAATGACCGAAGTAACTGGTCAGTGAGACGCCCCCTTCAATCGCATCATTGATGATCTGCCGCGCCGTTTCGACCGGCTGGTCGTCCAGGTGAGCCGTGGTGATTGACCATTGACCCGACAGGCTATCCTCAAGCAATTGACTCTCAAGTTTGAAGTTGCCGTCGGTGCCGCTGCGATCGGAGGCAAACACAGCCAGACCGCCAGTGTTCAGTCCTGCATACTGCAGCGTCTTGCTGACCATGGCCTGCAGTTCGGCACTGCTGCGAGCCGGCAAGCGGCCCAGCGCCACGTCGGGACTCAGGTCGTTATCGAAATCAGCGTACGGCGCATCGGTTGGCGTGAACGCGACAATTGGCCCGGTTCGGACGTAGTGCGAAGGAATGAAGCTCCTCGATCCCAGCTGCAGGTGATTCATGTAGTCATAGCTGTCACCGCCAACCAACAGCACAAACTGTGTGCCTTGTCGATTGACCGCATACTCGACGTATTGGTCAATGGCCGATGGATCGATAACGCCATCGGTGAAGATATCGTAGACGTCCAGCAGGTTGACGACACGCACACTCAAGCCTCTGTCCCGGTGATACACGGCCAGTGGGTGGATGTCGTCGATAAAGTCGGGATGAGTGATCATCACATAGTCAGCACTGCCTCGCAGCAGATCAACCGGTGTGCTCATCGGCGACAGATCAGGCGTGCTCATGGCCGAGCGAGTGGTCGCCACATAATGATGCTCGGGCACGCTGCTGACAAACCGGACCGAGTAGTTGCCGGCCTGACCATCAATTTGTGCCGCACTCATCCGCGAGCCACTTTGCTGGCCGATGCCGTAGACCACGATTTGCGAGTCGCTAAAGCCGCTCACTTCAATGGTGTTGCCTGCTGAGGCAGGTTCAAAACCATCGCTGAAGATCAGGTTGCCTGTGCCGTCTGGAACGGTCGGTGCCGATGCCGAACTGGTGCTCGCATTGATGGCCACGAAGTCCAGTTGGTTGTCCATTGCGACCAGGTTGCGTGGGTACTCGATCGTGATGGCTTCGGTATTGATCAGGCTGAACAGCACGCCGTCCTCCAGTCGTGCCTCGACATCCACCGGATTGTTGCCGTTGACTAGCAACGAGGTGTCGACGCTGAACTGTCGTTCGACCACTTCCAGGCCATCAATACGCTCATCAATCAGGGGGACCTGGTTGAGACTGGTCAGCAGATGATGGTCGACGACGTCGGGCAGGTCGGTGACAGTCCACAGGTCAAAGGAGATGCTGGCCGTACCTTCGCGCAGCTCGCTGACCGGTACATCATAGGTGATAATGTCATTGTTGCCATAGGCGAACAGCTCGTCCTGGAACCAGGGGTCGCCGTTCGGTGAAGCGAAGCTGTAGCGATTGTCCTGATCCAGAGTGGTCTTCTGACGGTAGTAAACCTGCTCATTCACAGCACCAGGAACCGCCTGGACATCCTCAATCCATGCGCCGGCCACGCTGCTCGACTGAATCAGACGATAGACCCGTTCGCGGGTGTACAGCGAATCAAGTGATTGGCCATAAAAAACGATGCTGCTACCAGGGCCAAAGGCGGTGTCAGAGCCGCTGACTTCGATAGGCTGAGCCACGCCGTCCAGAGTCACGCGCAGCTGATTGATGGGTGCGCCAGTCAGATCCACTCCAGCGGCCAGCAGGCCTTCGTATGAAATGCGCTGCATGCCGGTCTCGGCAACCCGAATCACGGCGCCGGTTGGAGTGTCAATCAAGTTGCGGCGGAGCTGCTCCTTGTGATTTGACTCGGTGGTGATCTCGGACCAGTTGGTGAGTCGCACAGAGGCGCTGGCAGGCTGACCGTGTTGCTGTCCAGCCGTGAACGGGCCGTGACGGGTGCGATTGCCCTGGATATCGATGTCTTCAATCCATAGCGTCGTGGCGGCGGTGTTTTCGAAGTAGGCGCTGTATTGCTGGGGAGTGACGGAATCAACGACTTTCGAAGGCACCAGATCACCCAGCGAGACGAGCACGTCATCCGCATTCTCGGCATACAGGAAGAAGCCGACGTTGCCGACTTCGGTCTCGGTCGACCAGGTCACGCTGAGGTCAGCTCCGACAGTCAAGGCCTGGAAGGATGACAGTGTGACCGGTGTAGTCACAGGCATCATGAAGAAGCCGAAGTCATTGTCCGTGGAACTGGTATTGGCCCCTGTCAGATCGACCGGCTGTACGCCGCTTGTCGAAACCTGGGTCGTCTGAGTGTCGCCGTCCACGGTCGTTCCGCTGATATTCACGATTACGATGTAATCGCCTTCAGGCAGGCTGGTGAAGCTGTAGGTGCCGTCTGCTGCCGATTGAACGCTGCCGAATATGGCATCGGTCGGATCAATGACGCCATCACCATCGAGGTCGCGATACAAGGTCAACGTGGCGCTCTGGACACGATCTTCGCCAACATCCAGCGCGCCGTCGTTGGAGGCATCGGCAAACACGGTTCCGGACAGGCTGCGGGTACCGGCATAGCCGAAGTCCGCAGTCAGGTTCGGTGACAGGGTGATCAGAGCATAGGGGTCCACCTTTGATGCGTTGTCCACATTGCTGTAGCTCGCGCTTGTGGCGCCCGCGCCAAGCGTCTTGACTGCATCGCTGAGTATATCGTCCGCATCGGTCACCGTAACGACGTAGAAGTCACTGGGGAGGCTGTCGCAGGTGTATTCCCCGTTCAGGTCAGTTTCGGTGTCACGAACGAGATTGTCGATGCCCGGGGTGATCACACCATCCTGATCAGTATCCAGCCAGCACTGTACCGTCACTCCCGAAATACCGGGCTCGCCGATATCGAAGACGCCATTGGTATTCAGGTCCAGCCAGATCTGGTTGCCGACCGAGCCGAGCAGGGAGCCGGCAACATAGCCTGCATCCACATCAGTGACATTGCCAGCAGAAATATCGACGCTGACGGGCAACAACTGGGTTGGGTTGAAGTTGTCCAGAGCACCGTTGTTGTCAGTAATTTGCACGATGTAAGAATCCGGGCTGCCGCCATCTGGAATCAGGCCGCTGAAGCTGTAATCGCCGTTCAGGTCGGTGATGGTGGTGGCAATGGTGTTGCCCATGTCATCGACCAGTGCCAGCGTCACGCTGGCGATGCCAGGCTCTGCACCATTTTGCAGGAAGCTGCTGTCCTGATCGTTGTAGATCGTGCCTTCAATGCTGCGCAGGGTGGCACCGGCACCAAAGAAACCGAAGTCCAGGTTACCGATCGATTCGCCGGCCGCCAGACTGACCGTGTAGGTGTCATCGCCGATGGGCAGATTGGTCGGCTGTGTTTCATCCAGGCCGGTTGGAATATCGGCATCATCATAGACGATCACATAATCACCGGGTGGTAATCCAGTCACCAACCATGAGCCATCGGCTGCGGTCACGGCCGAGCCTACCGGCAAGCCGGTAGCGACGCTCAGAACGGTCACATCAACCATTGGAATCGGAGCCTCTCCGGGATCACGGTTGCCGTCGTTATCGGCATCCACCCAGGTGACACCGCTGAGTGCGGTTGTGGTCGGTGAGGGCTGGAACCCGAAGGGTGCTTCACGCGCAGTCTCGCCTTCGGACAGAGCGATCAGATTCGAAAAGCCAGTTGGAATGAAGGTGGTCGGGACCAGACCCGCTGGAACGGTTGCTTCGACCACGTCCACAAAGTAATTGCCTGCTGGTAGCAGATCGAACAGATAGAAGCCATCCGGATCGGACAGATCGGTTCCAATCAGAGTGTCGCTCATCGGATCGAACAGGCCGTCACCATCGGTATCTTCATACAGATTGACCGTGACTCCGGAAATTGGCTGCTCATTGGCGTCAAACACGCCATCACCATCGGAATCCAGCCAGACGATGTCGGTGATTCGGGCAATGTCCGGATCACGGGCATAGCCAAAGTCGATATCGTTGACATCCACACCCGTCATGGTCACCGCAATGGTGTCCAGACCGGACGTCAGCTCGAAGCCGTCCAGCACCGTGCTGGTATCGGTGACTGAGACACGGTAGTTGCCGTCCGGCAAATCAGGGAAGGTGTAGTTGCCCATGCTGTCGGTCAGCGTGGTGCCGACGACGCTGAATACACCACCGATCTCGCGAAGCAGGTCCAGACTGACGCCTGCAAAGCCGGGTTCACCGGGTTGTTCGACGCCGTTGGCGTTCAGGTCACTGAAGACCGTGCCAGACAGATCGGGGAGTGCGCTATTCTGATAACCGAAGTCCTGATCCCGATTGCTCTCGCCGAGCAACAGTGTGAAGGACGACTCATCGTCCAAGGTGCCATCCGGATCTCCAGTCTGGGTGTAACCGGTCAGCGCTGGGCCCTGAACGACGCGAATAGTGAACAGTTCGGGTGCCACGCCATCAAAGAGGTAATCGCCATTCGGGCCTGTGACCTGACTGTCGACGACATTGCCACCACGATCGACCAGTTCGACGGTGACCCCTGAAATCCCGACTTCGCCAGGGTCCTGGACGCCATTGCCATTGGCATCGGACCAGATACGATCACCGATCGTGCCTGGTGCGTTGTAACCAAAGTTGACACCGATCACATCAGTATTGACCACGGTCACTGCTTGAGAGCGGTTGCGGCCGGCGATGGTCGTGCCTTGCAGACCATTCAGTTCGCCGTCATTGTCCGAGACCGACAGGGTGTAATCACCCGGTGAGACACCGGTGAAGCTGAAATCGCCGTTGGCATCGGTGCTGGTCGAGGCAATGATGTTGCCTGAATTATCGAGCAGATTGACCGTCACATCCATGATGCCGCTTTCGGTGGCATCGAAGACGCCGTCGTCATCAACATCAAGCCAGACAGAATCGGTGATGCTGAAGGTGGCGGCGTTGTTGAAGCCAAAGTCCACGTCCAGAATGATGTCGCCAGCATTGACCGTGAACGGGTCGCTCTGGCTGGCGCCTTCGCTTTGCGGGCCAACGGTGGCGGTGAAGCCTTCGAGATCACCGCCCGGATTGAATTCTGCAGCTTGCATGCGGACCGAGTATTCACCCGGAGCGACGCCTGCGAACAGATAGGAACCATCGGCCGTTGTGGTTGTGGTTGCGACCACGGTGCCGATGTTGTTGATCAGCTCGACACTCACGCCGCTAATCCCGGGCTCACCTGGATCCTGAACGCCATCGCTATCAGCGTCGGACCAGACATAATCGCCGATGATGCCGGTGTTCGGATCGGCATTGGTGTAGCCGAAGTCCACCGTCAGGATGATTTCTTCAGCGGCAATAGGGATCACGCCACTCGGATCAGTTGTGCCCGGTGAGGTGGTCAGACCAGCCGGTAGAGTGGTCCCATCCACATCGACATAGTAGCTTCCCGGGAACAGACGCTCGAACAGGTAGTTGCCGTTCGGGTCGGTGGACTGCGTACCGATCAGAACATCGTCCCCTCCGCCGATCATGCCGTCGCCGCCGGTGCTGAAAATGTTGACGACTACATTGCTCAGGCCGGGTTCGCCGACATCCTGGATGCCGTCGCCGTCGGTATCGAGCCAGACGCGGTCACCGATAGTCCCGCCGGCAGTGATTGGATCGACCACGGTTGCGAATACAGGGAACGGATTTTCCAGGCTGGTGGCTATGGCCGTGTTGCTGATGTTGATGACGTTGATGTCCAGCGGGTCAGCGACGGTCAGCGCATAGGTGATGGTCATGGTGTCATTCTGTCGCAGCGAGAACTCATCTGGAGCCAGGACGACGTTGGTTGGGCTGCCATCCAGCAATGCGGAAGGGTCCAGGCTCACATTGGTTTTGATGGTTGGGATGAACCCATCGAGGCTGGTCAGTTCCAACCGGCTGCGATTGTAGGTGCCGTTCTGACCACCCGGAACAATGTCACAGACCTCAACACGCCAATTTCCTGCCGCATTCTCATTGATGAAGGCATTCAGGGCATTGCTTGGAAGCGCTGAGCGATCAAAGAAGGGCGCAGTTACGTCATCGGCGGCCCCGTTGTCCAGCGGGCCAGCTGAGGCGTCATCCAGCAGTACGTCGTAGCTGTCATCCACATCACCGCTGCCAGTGATGACCTGAATGCGTGTTCCTGTGGGTGACTCAAGCACGACCTGTACATCGCCACGTCGCGGATGTGATGCGCTGAAGCCAAACTCGATATCTCCAACCAGGAAAGAGTCGGGGACGTTGATCAGCTCCACCAGAGGCGTGGTGCAAGGCGTGGCACCATTGATGGCTCTGGTGGTATCGTTGTCATAGGTATTGAGACTGCTTAGCGAGGCATTGAAGCCTGTGACAATGGTACTTTCAGGAACATAGACCGTGCCTGTCGGCAGCGTGTCCAGAATCCTCAGGCCATTTTGGGTGATGGCGCTCGTGTTGGTCACCGAAATGCTGTAGTTGATCGTGTCACCTGGCAGCAGATCCCCTGCGGCATCAGAAATCTTGGTAATGGCCAAGGTTGGATCGCCCACAGGCGACAAGCTGGTATCGACTTCAAATTCGTTATCCGCACGTACTTCCACGCCATTGGTAACAGCAGGCACACCGATCGGGAATGGGTCGTTGATCTGTGCCCTGAACAGCAACACGATCACCTGGCCGGGTTGCATGGTGCCCAGGTTGATGCCGCCTTCATCCAGCGGGAACGCGGTAGCGCCCAAGGTATCATCGGCCAGAACCACGCCGTCGACTTCTGTTGTTCCAGCAACATAGGTCACGTTGGCGTCCAGACCATTGTCCTCGGCCTCGACATCATCGATCGGTGTATCTGAGATGTTGGTGACTTCAATCCGGTAGCGAATGGTATCGCCCGGATCAATGCCGCCATCGCCGTCGACATCATTGACCAGGATGCCTTCCTTGGAGACTCGTACGCGCCTGATCGGCAGCACGGTAGTACCCAAGTCAAGACCAGGGGCACCGCCACTGGCCGTAGTCGGGTCCTGACCCCATGAGGCCTGCAGCAGGGTACCGTCCAGGGTGTAGATCAGCATGCCGCTTTGATCGCCATCACCGTTGTCGTAAATCCGGATCAGTTCCAACTCGTTCGCGGGGACATCAAGGTCATATCGACTTCCGTTCGAGTCGATCAACGCGCCGGTGAGTGGATCACCGTCAAAGTCGACGAAGAGATTGGTGTCGGCATTGGTGGTGACCCAGATCGGCGAGCCATTCTCAAGCGGATTGGTGGCAGAGGTAGGGTCGCGTCCAACCGCAAAGCCCACGGCCAATGTGGTAGTGAGGCTTTCCTCGGGCAACAAGGTGAAGCCCCAGTCATGAGCAGTGTCGTCGTAATCCATCGTGGTATAGGCAAAAAAGTCTTCGAATCCTGCGGTGAAGAATCGACCTGCCGAGTTCAGTGGCATGGTGAATTCTGCCAGGTCGCCGGCAGGGACACTGACAATGCTGGTGACTTGAGCAACGCTCGTTTGTTCCAGCAATTGCAATTGCGCACGATTGAATGTGCCTAAGTCACCAGCGAAATTGTCGCACAATTCCAGCGTCCAGGTACCGTTGGATGTTTGTCCTTCGAAGGGGTCACTGGAGGCGGATGGCGCCGAACTGCGGTCGTAAAATGGAGCGGCCACCGTGTCATCCAGGCCATTGTCGACGGCATTGGCTGAAGCTCTATCCAGAAGAAAATCGTAGTTGTCGTTGCCATCACCACCATTGGGGTTGAGCAGTGTGACCCGCGTACCACCGGGTGACTCCAGCGTCGCCTGAACATCGCCTCGGAAGGTGTGCGTGATGTTCAGCCCCAGATTGACACCAGCGACATTGAAAGTGTCTCCGACAGTGAATGTCCGAATTAATGGCGTGCCCGCACAGCTTGCAACAACCTCGTCCAGAGCGCCTGCGGTGGTATTGTCGTAGGTTGTGGTAGCGAACGTGGCTTGCAGAGTTTCGGTGGTGACGTCAATTGCAGTGCTGCCCGGGTTGTACAGATGCACCGTTGCAGGGTCTCCTGCATCAGTAGTGCCAGTCGGGTTGAAGTAGTTGTTGTCCCACTGATCACGGGGTACCAGCACAAACCAGCGAGAGGCGTAGGTCGTGTCTCGGTCGCCTGTCAGTGCATACATCTGGACCGGATCGGTCGAGACCAGACGTGCCCCCAACTGAATGTTGTTGACAAGCGCGGTATTGCCCGGGTTGATCGTGACATTG
>QIKT01000056.1 GCA_003233095.1 Oceanospirillales bacterium
TGCCTAGCTTGGACGCGATCGCGAACTGGCTGCGTGGCAACCCCCGGATGAGTGATCTTGCGATCAACGATCGGTTCGTTCAATCTGTCAATCCCGCAGTCCAGATCGACACAGGAGGAGTGGCCAAGGGCCTGGCGGTGGATCGTCTGCTGGCTTTGTACCAGCGAAGCGGCGTCAGTGCGGCACTGATCAATGCCGGAGGCGATCTGCGCGGTTATGGACAACGATCGGAACCCTGGCGCATTGCGATTCGTCATCCATTGCAGGGCGGCGTGTTGGCAGGCATTGACATGATCGGTGATGAAGCCCTGTTTACCTCGGGCAATTACAGTCGTTACAAGGAGGTGGACAGCGGTCGCTATAGCCACATCCTGGATCCCAAGACGGGGTGGCCAGTCGATCGGATCGTCAGCGCGACGGTTGTGGCCAGCTCGGGCCTGATTGCCGATGCAGCGGCAACTGCGCTCATTGTTGCTCCGCCCGAGCAGACCTTGCAACTGATGAGACAGCTCGAACTCAAGCACCTGCTGCTGATTGACGAGAGTGGATGTGTTCGGATGGATGCGGGTTTGCAGCAGCGATTGCACTGGCAAGCCGGCCCGCCAGAGTGTCTGAGCTTGATCGATCCGTCCACGATCCGTCCAGATGTCACCGGCGGTTGACGCATGTCATAATGACCCTCTTGGAACCAGCAGACGGACCCACGGCATGCAACAGGACTTTGAATCTCACGTACGGATTCTGATTGAGCGATTCGACCAGGCGATGGATGCGACCCAAACCGGGGTGGTTGCCATTCATTCGGGTCAACAGGTGTTCCAGTTTCTCGATGATTGCTCGTATCCCTTTGCGGTCAATCCGCATTTCAACTATTGGTGTCCGCTCAGCGAGCACCCGGATTGCTGGCTGATCTACCGCACAGGGCATCGTCCGAGGCTGATCTACTTTATGCCGGATGATTGCTGGCATCTGTCTCCGGGGTCTCCCAGTGGCTACTGGGTTGACTCGTTCGACATCGTGGTGATACGACAACCCGAAGACTTTACCAAGCATCTGGGTGTTCCAGTCGAGGACATCACGGCCATCGGCGAAACCGACCGATTGCCCAACCCGGGGTTCAGGGACGTGAATCCTGAGCCGTTGCTCAATCACCTGCATTATCAGCGTGCGGTCAAGACTGACTACGAAATCAATTGCCTGAGCATCGCCAATCAGATCGCTGTCCGAGGACATGTTGCCGCAAGACGGGGGTTCGAGGCCGGGATGAGCGAGTTTGACATCAATCAGCAATACATCCTTGCGACTCGTCAAACCGAGAATCAGCTGCCCTATGGCAATATCGTCGGGCTCAACGAGCATTGTGCGGTGCTGCACTATCAACAGCAGGACACCAATGCGCCAGAGGAGCATCGTTCCTTCCTGATTGATGCGGGCGCCTGCTTTGCTGGTTACGCATCGGATATCACTCGGACCTGGTCGAATGGACATGAACTCTTCGACAGTTTGCTGGCCCAGATGGATGTCTTGCAGCAGCAACTGGTCGTAGCCGTCAAGCCGGGCGTCGACTTTCGGCATCTGCACCTTCAGGCGCATGATCTGATCGCTGACCTGCTGGAGAGTAGCGGTCTGGTGAGATTGCCCGCAGCCGAGATTGTTGATCGAGGCATTTCTCGGTTGTTCTTTCCCCACGGTCTGGGTCATTTTCTGGGTCTTCAGGTTCATGATGTGGGTGGTTTTCAGAGAGATGAACGCGGCGGCGAAATTGACCGACCAGAGAATGATCCATTTCTGCGGCTGACGCGCATTCTTGCGCCAGGTCACGTCGTCACCATTGAACCTGGCCTGTACATCATTCCCCTGTTGCTCGAACCATGTCGGAGCGATGATCGTTCCGGACTGTTCGACTGGCAGATGATCGACGCCCTCACTCCGTATGGGGGAATTCGGATCGAGGACGATGTGCTGATCACCGAATCGAACCCGATCAATCTGAGCCGGGAGAGCTTTGCGACCGATGGCGATTGATCCCAGTTTCATCATCACCCGGAGCTCTGGCAAGTGGCGCATGCCGCGAGGCTGGATGGTCGCCCTGAGCGTGCTGTTAACTACGGTCACCCTGTCACTGACTGCCTGGTGGGCCTTTCCTCGCATCAGTGATGATTTGCAGGGCAGGCTCATGACTGCCGACTCGAGAGTCCTTGAATTGACGGGCGGCAATGAATCGCTGGAACGCGCCCTGGTGATCGCAGAACGCGAGAATCAGATCACCGGCGCTGCGAATGATCAGTTGCGCGATGATCTCAAACAGGTGGAACGCCAATTGTCCGAGCTCAATGATGACATTGAATTCTATCAGCGCTTGCTGGAAGCCGGAGGGGTTCGGCGTGGCCTCGGTTTGCATGAGTTATTGCTTGAGAATACGGCGGATGCATCCATATACAGATACAGGCTGACCCTGTCACAGAACCTCGAAAAAGCCGAAGTCGTGACCGGGACGATTGAAATTCTGCTCAATGGCATGCAGGATGGTAATCTGGTCCAGCTAAACCCGGTCGAGATCGCCTCGGCCGAGAACAAAGGCAGTTTGGGCTATGAATTCAAATACTTTCAGAGACTGACGGGAACCATGATCATTCCTGCGGGCTTTTCTCCCATCAGCCTGGATGTGACCATCCGACCGTCGGGTCGGTCGAACCGTAACGAGGTGGACGAGCAATTTGAATGGTCCAGACTCATTGAAGACATGAAAAGCAATGTTCAGGAATAACCGGGAAACAGACAACGCCATGAAAGATCAAAAGGATCGAAGTGAATCCATCGACACCCTGATCGGAGAAGACTCCGTGTTGCGAGGCGACCTGCGCTTCAAGTCGTGTTTGTATGTGCAGGGCACCGTCGAGGGCAATATTGACACCACTGACAGCAGCGGCGGCGAGTTCAGGTTGTTTCAGACCGGACGCTTGATCGGCAAGGTGACGGCCCCGAATCTGATCATCAACGGTGAAGTTGAAGGTGATCTTTACGCAACCGAACGAATCGAACTCCAGGCCAATGCACGGGTGACCGGTAACATTTACTACAAGACCATCGAGATGCAGCTCGGTGCTCAGGTTAACGGGCAGTTGAAATATGACGAACCGGGTGCACCGGTGAGCATCAAGCCGGATCAGAATCGAGATAAATTCGACAAGAAAACCGGATGAACCAAGACCTGTCGATGATGAATCCAAACGCAGATATCCAGTTTACCGATTCGGCCGCCGCCAAGGTTCGCGAGCTGGCGCTTGAGGAGGCAAATCCTGATTTGAAGCTCCGAGTCTACATTTCAGGCGGTGGATGCTCCGGTTTTCAGTATGGTTTTGCATTTGATGAGCAGCCAGACGAAGGCGATCTGATGGTCGACAATGAGGGGGTGCTGCTATTGGTAGACCCAATGAGTTATCAGTATTTGAGCGGCTCGGAAGTTGATTACGTGGAAAACCTTCAAGGGGCACAATTTGTGATTCGTAATCCCAATGCAACCACGACCTGTGGCTGCGGCTCGTCGTTCGCGGTCTGACCCAATCGGGCACCCATGTCAGTGACACCATGACGCTCGATCTGCCAGACAATCCGACTCACGCAATCGACGGACTGCTGAATCGCTATTCGGATCTTCGTGAAGATACTGACTGGATTCGTCAGCAGCTGGAATCTGATCGCAGCCGTTTTATCGTGGTATCCGAAGGCGAACTGCTGATCATCAATGATGAGCAGGGTATCAGGCTCCATTATCAGACTCTTGATCAGATTATTGATGTGCTTGATCGATATGCCTTTCTGGGTATTGGTGAAGGCGTCAGCTATTTCAGTGTGGGAATCTGCTCGCAACACAGAGAACGATTTACCAGCGATCCCGAAACAGGGTTTGCAGCACGCTCAGCGATGTTGTCACTCTCAGGCCGTGAGGTTGATCTGTCGCTGTATGCACGAGCACTTGAGGTATGGTGGCGAACTCATCAGTTCTGCCAACGCTGCGGCAGTCCCAATACGCTGGATACGGCCGGATTCAGGATGCTGTGCAGCAAAGACACCTGTGCGCATGCTCAGTTTCCACGACTGGAGCCGGCCATCATTGTGCTGACCGAACATCAGGGGCGTTGCTTGCTCGGACGACAGCCGAAGTGGCCCACAGGAATGTATTCGACGCTGGCCGGTTTCGTTGAACCCGGTGAAACCATTGAGCAGGCGGTGGTCAGGGAAGTTGAGGAAGAGTCCGGTGTTCAGATTGATCGCGTTCACTATCACTCCTCACAAGCCTGGCCCTTTCCGGCGTCGTTGATGCTTGGTTTTTATGCCCATGCCGCCGACCCGGTAATCCGTTGCGGTCCGGAGCTCGAAGACGCTCGATGGTTTGATATCGATGGATTGAAACAGAGCGTCATGTCCGGTGAGGTCAAATTGCCGACTCAGGTCTCCATCTCTTGTCGGCTACTGTCAGGCTGGGCAGAAGACAGGCACGGCGAACGAATTGACGAATGGGTGCGCGGATGAGCCTCTGGATTCTGATACTCGCCTATCTGATCGTGCATGCTCTCGGTCGGTACTGGCAGGAACCAGGTAGAACGCTGAATGGGAGCGGCCTGTTGCTGAGCATGAATCTGCTTCAGAGGCTGCGCATGGGTCAGGGTTTCCTGCTGCCGTCTCTGGCACCGTTGTTGATTGTCATCCCGCTGGCCCTGCTGCAATGGTGGCTTGATGGTCACTCGGAACTGCTCTGGTTTCTGTTGTCGCTGTTGGTAGTGACCTGGTCTCTGGGTCCCAATGACCTGGACAACGATGTCAAAGCCTGGCTACAGGCAGAGGCGGGTGAAGAACAGGATCGTCTCGCCGAACGACTGGCCTGCGACTATCGACATTCATCGGGGCGTCATAATGAGTACGCCCTGATTCGTGGCATTTTTTATCAGAGCCTGGTGCGATGGTTTGGTGTGATGTTCTGGTTTCTGGCCCTCGGAGCGAGCGGGGCACTGTTGTTTCGACTGGTTCATGCACAATTATCCGACTCCCGAGTCAGAGCCAGGCTGAACGGTCGCCAGCGGGCGGTCTGCAAACACCTGGTTGGATGGCTGGATTTGCTGCCGGCGGCCCTGGCGACTTTGGCGACGGCCATCGTCGGTGACTTTGAACGAGTGACCAGACTGTGGAGACAGCATTTCGTCTCTCAACACAAATCACTGCTGACCTGGGATTATGCGTTTTATCCGAATGTGGGTCTCCAGACGGTGCTCGGCGATGATGATGTTGAGACCGCGTTCGAGCATGACTACGAAGGGCGGCGGGAGCAAGTGAACAAAGCCATGACGTTGGTCTGGCGGACCGTGGCCTGTTGGATCACGGTGATTGCGTTGCTGATCCTGGTGGACTGGCTCAGTTAGGGAGCCTCTGAACAAGTCGTGATCGGCTGTCTTGAGCGTGAAATACGCCCACTCGGCGTTGCCTGAGCTAAGGAACCTCTGAACAAGTCATGACCGCTTGTCTTGAGCGTCAAACACGCCCCCTCTGCGTTGCATGAACCGAGCCATAGCAATACTATGACTCAGCTCATGCGCCTTGATCGGACGCATTTCCCTTCTCAATCCAGCTCGCTTGAGACTTGTTCAGAGGCTCCCTGGCAGCCTGTCGGATTTTTTGCAATAGATCATGTTGAGTCTAACTGGATCCTGGCCGAAATTGACACCAGGACGACGGTGAGTAGGGCACCGTGCGACTCTGCAGCCCACGTGCACTGACAAGGAGACCTCATGGGACACAGATTGTCCAGGATTTACACAAGAACGGGCGATGACGGGTCAACTGGACTCGGAGATGGCAGTCGCATTGCCAAGGATGCTCTACGTGTTGAAGCTTACGGCACGGTCGACGAGCTGAATAGCGCGTTGGGTGTGGTGATTGCCGAAACAAGCGACTCATCGCTCAATACTCTGATGATATCGATTCAGCACCAGTTGTTTGATCTGGGTGGTGAGTTGTGTATTCCCGATGCCTTGATGATCACCGGCGAGGACACCGATGGACTTGAGCAGGTGCTCGATGAGATCAATGCCGATCTGCCGGCGCTCAAGGAGTTCATTCTGCCCGGCGGCGGCAAGGCCGCTGCGCACTGTCATCTGGCGCGCACCATCTGCCGACGAGCCGAGCGACGACTGGTGACACTGGCCCATCAGGACAGTATCAACCCGCTGGCTGTGAGATATCTGAATCGACTCAGCGATTTGCTCTTCGTGGTCGCTCGCAAACTGTCTCAGATTGCTGCCGTCGAAGAGCAATTGTGGGATAATAAGCACCGGCATGCCGGGCCACCCAAAACACCCGGATCGAACTGATCGACCTGCGAGCGGAGACCTCAATTCAATGAACAAGACCCCCTTGCATGCTCAGCATGTGGCGGCTGGTGCCCGCATGGTAGATTTTGGCGGCTGGGAGATGCCGATCAATTACGGCTCACAGATTGAAGAACATCATGCGGTTCGACAAGCTGCGGGCATGTTCGATGTCTCGCACATGACGGTTGTTGATCTGGAGGGCGTTGATGTTCGCGCCTTTCTGCTCAAACTGCTGGCCAATAACGTCGACAAACTCAAACAGCCGGGCAAGGCCCTGTATAGCTGCATGCTCAACGAACAGGGCGGCGTGATTGACGATCTGATTGTCTACTTCATGGACGATGAGTGGTATCGACTGGTGGTCAATGCCGCAACACGCGTTCGTGACTTGGCCTGGATCAACCAGCAGGCGGCCTGTTTTGATATGACCGTGACCGAGCGACCCGAATTGGCCATGATTGCTCTGCAGGGCCCTCAGGCCAGAGGCTATTTTCACACAACTTTGGGTGCCGAAGAAGCAGAAGAGGCCCGTGAACTGAAGCGCTTTTCGGCACAGCAGATCGGCTCGTGGTTTGTCGCTCGAACCGGATACACCGGCGAGGATGGCTATGAAATCATCTGCGCACCGGAGGATGCTCAGCGACTTTGGCAGGAACTGATGGAACAATCGGTTCAACCCTGTGGCCTGGGAGCACGTGACACGCTGCGGCTTGAGGCAGCGATGAATCTGTATGGTCAGGACATGGATGAAACGGTGACCCCGTTTGAGTCCAATCTGGCCTGGACGGTTGCCTTGTCGCCCGAGGATCGCGCCTTTTTGGGGCGTGAAGCGCTTCAGGCGCAAAAAGATGCCGGAGTGTCCCGTCAGCTGACCGGACTGGTGCTGCTGGATCGCGGCGTCTTGCGCCATGGCCAGATTGTTCATTCGAGCCGTGGCGACGGTGAGACTACATCGGGCAGTTTTTCCCCGGTGGCCGAACAATCGATTGCTCTGGCCCGCTTGCCGGCCGACATCGTCGAAGGTGATATCGTCGAGGTAGCTATGCGCAACAAACGCCTCAGGGCACAGGTGGTCAGCCCACCGTTCGTGCGCAATGGCAAGCCCGACTATGAACTTCAACAATGATAGAATTCTCGTCCTTTCAGGTTGCCGAAGCGATCAGATGGGACTGACCATGATCGCTGACAGGGGAAAGATCGAATGAGTCACGTTGACAAATCTGCCCGTTATCTGGCCTCACATGAGTGGGTTCGCCAGGGAGACGCTGGCGCCATTACAGTCGGGATATCCGATCATGCTCAGGCGGCATTGGGTGACTTGGTGTTCATCGAACTGCCAGAGGTCGGAGCGACCTTCGACAAGGGCGATGCGATCGCCGTCGTCGAATCGGTCAAGGCGGCCTCTGACGTCTATGCACCGATCGGTGGCGAAGTGATCAGAATCAATGAAGCACTGGAAGATGCTCCCCAACTCACCAACGAGTCTCCGTTCGAGGATGGTTGGTTATTTGTGATCGTTCCGACCGATACCACTGAAATTGACAGCCTGATGGATGCGGACGCCTACGCCGCAACTCTTGGCGACTAAGAGCCCAATACCGATGCCATTCATTCCTCATACCGATCAGGATATACGCAGCATGCTCGACGCCATTGGCGTTGATTCAATCGAGGCGCTGTTTGACGAAATCCCGTCTGACTTGAAAATTGATCGACTCAAACTACCTTGTGGTATGGGCGAGATGGAAATTTCGCGTCTGATGCGCAGTCGTGCATGCCAGGACGGGATGCCGATGTGCTTTGCCGGGGCCGGGGCCTACGAGCACCATGTGCCCTCAGCGATCTGGGAAATCGCGACTCGCGGCGAATTCTACTCGGCCTATACACCGTATCAGGCCGAGGCATCACAGGGCACTCTGCAGGTCATCTACGAGTATCAATCCATGATGACGGCGCTGACTGGAATGGCAGTGTCCAATGCGTCTTTGTATGACGGCGCCTCAGGGCTTGCCGAAGCGATTCTGATGGCGGTGCGCTCGAATCGAAAGGCCAAATCGAAACGTATCCTGATGCCAGAAACCGTCCACCCGGTGTATCGAAAGGTAGTCCACACTCTGGTCGATGTGCTGGATATCGAGATCGAGGACATTCCGTTTGATCGCAAGACAGGGCGATTGGATCAGGCAGTACTGGATGTCGCAGTGGCTACCCCATTTGCCGCACTGGTGATTCCACAGCCCAACTTTTTCGGCGTGCTCGAACAGGTTGATCTGCTCACCAATCAGGCTCATCAGCACGGTGGCCTGGCAATTGGGTTGGTGAATCCTATGGCGCTGGCCATTCTGACGCCGCCTGGAGATTGGGGTGAGCAGGGTGCGGACATTGTCTGTGGTGAAGGCCAGCCTCTGGGTATTCCGCTCTCATCCGGAGGACCGTACTTCGGATTCCTCTGCTGCACACAAGCGCTGGTTCGCCAGATTCCGGGTCGGCTGGTGGGACGAACCACCGACCTGGACGGCAAGGATGGATTTGCCCTGACCTTGCAGGCGCGCGAACAGCATATCCGGCGCGACAAGGCCAACTCGAATATCTGTACCAACCAGGGACTGATGGTGACAGCAGCGACCATTTACATGGCCATGATGGGCGACACCGGCCTGCAGCAGGTCGCAGCGACGTCCCACCAGAGTCTCCACCAGCTGCTTGAGCTTCTCAAACCTCATCAGATTGAGCCAGCCTTTAGCGCACCGGTGTTTCATGAGGTGGCTCTGCGTTTGCCGGTCGCCGCAGCAACGGTGATTGAACGCCTGGCTGAACAGGGCATCGTGGCCGGTTACGACCTGTCTCGTGATCTGAACGATGCCGATAACCTGCTGCTGGTCTGTGTCACTGAGACCAAAACCGAAGACGATCTGCACCTGTTTACACAGGCCCTCTCTGATGCCTGCGGCTAAGCCGGATTCAGGCCCTCATCCAGATCAAGTTCTGCTTCGCCCGACTGCTCTGATGCGGTCGGTTCGTGCTGGCTGTATTGATCCTGAATCGCGACTATAGCCGCCTCTTCTTCATCGTCTATGACTGACACGGTCACCAGGCCGGTTGCAGGCAACTCGCCCATGGCGCCTTGCAAAAGCCCGCCGCTGACAAACGGTCTGATACCCACACTCTTGAGAATTTCTGCCACCAGATGGGCTTCGGTAACGTGGTCGGCATGAAAGATTATTTTCATTGTTTCGGTTCCAGAATTGGTGATTCAGCCCACCAGGACGGTATACAGATTGGCCGCCGCGCAGGCCAGAATCATGCCCCAGGTCATCAGTATGCCAACCACTC
>QIKT01000027.1 GCA_003233095.1 Oceanospirillales bacterium
ATCAGCAAGCCGTGATCGACAACGCACGGGCGATGGCCGAGGTGATGATGTCTCGGGGCTACAAGGTCGTCTCCGGAGGGACTGACAATCACCTGATGCTGATCGATCTGATCGACAAGGACATGACCGGCAAGGCTGCTGAGGCCGCACTGGGCAAAGCCCATATCACGGTCAACAAGAATGCGGTTCCGAATGACCCGCGATCACCCTTTGTCACCAGCGGTCTGCGAGTCGGTACGCCGGCGATCACCACCCGTGGTTACGATCAGGAACAAACCCGCCTGTTGACGGGCTGGATGTGTGACATCCTGGATGATTCTGACAACGAAGCGGTGACCGACCGTGTCCGCACTCTGGTTCAGGCCCAGTGCCGGCAACTGCCGGTTTATCGTCCGGCCGGCTGACGCTGATGCATTGTCCGTTTTGCAATTCGATGGATACCAGGGTGGTCGACTCCCGGCTCAAGGGGGGCGGGTTCTCGATCCGCCGACGGCGTGAATGCATGAAATGTGCAGAGCGCTTTTCGACCCTTGAAGTTCCCGAGCTCAAGCTGCCTTATGTCATCAAGTCCGATGGCACACGTGAATCATTTGAAATCGACAAACTCAGATCCGGCATGCAACATGCTCTGGAGAAGCGCCCGGTCAGTACCGAACAGGTGGATGAAGCCGTTCAACGCATTTTGCACGCCCTGCGTTCTGTCGATTCTTCGGAAATCGAGTCACGAGCGATTGGTGAGCATGTGATGCAGGCGCTCTCGCATCTTGATCAGGTGGCCTATGTTCGATTTGCCTCGGTGTATCGTCGATTCGAGGACGTCAACGCCTTTCGTGAGGTGATCGAGCGGCTGGAGAAGGAAACTCCCGAAGGCCTTGATGCACGCCAATTGTCACTGCTCGGAGATCAGCTTCGCAGAAAGAAATCATGAACGCAGCTGAACGGCAGGCGAGCACTGAGATGGATGTGCTGTTCATGACGCGAGCTCTTCAGCTGGCAGCACAGGGCCTGTATTCAACGGCACCGAACCCTCGGGTGGGTTGTGTGCTGGTCTCCGATGGACAGGTGGTCGGTGAAGGCTGGCACAGACGTGCAGGAGAGGCTCATGCCGAAATCGTGGCGCTCTTAGAGGCGGGCAGTCTGGCGTTTGGTGCGACAGCCTATGTAAGCCTTGAGCCCTGCTGTCATCAGGGTCGAACCGGTCCCTGCAGCGCGGCGCTGATTCAGGCAGGAATAACGCGGGTCGTGATTGCCATCAGTGATCCGTTCCCCGAGGTTAACGGCGGTGGAGTGGAGCAGTTGCGTCAGGCCGGTATCCGGGTCGACACGGGTGTTCTGCAAAGCGAAGCGCATGAGATAAATATCGGTTTTTTCAGTCGGGTCGAGCGCGGCCTGCCGTTTGTGCGAATGAAAGCCGCCTCCAGCCTGGATGGCGCAACGGCCATGCACAACGGGGACAGTCAGTGGATTACCTCGGCAGAGGCACGCGAAGACAATCAGCACTATCGAGCGCGTTCATCGATGATCCTGACCGGGATTGGAACGATTCTGGCTGATGACCCTCGCATGACCGCTCGCCTGGACGGCCTCGAGCGGCAACCGGATCTGGTGATTGTGGATCGCCACGCGCGCTTGCCGCATGATGCGTGTGTCCTTGAGGGCGCGCGTCGGGTGATCTGGGCGATTGGTGAGCAGGCCACGCTGCCCGAGTGGTCCGATCGCTGCGAGGTCATTCGCCTGAGGTCAGACTCGACCGGGACGGTGAATTCGATTGAATCCTGGCGGCCATTGTTGAAGCTGCTGGCTGAACGAGAGTGCAATGAACTGCATGTTGAAGCCGGTGCCAGGGTTCAGGGCAGTCTGCTGATGGCTGGGCTAGTTGATGAGTTGTTGCTGTATCAGGCGCCTGTCATCATGGGTGAGAAGACCAGGCGGCTGTTTGTCACACCAGACCTTGATGAATTTGATCAGCGCATCCATCTACAATATCACTGTTCAGAGCAGCTTGGGGCTGACATGAAACTGATTTTCAGGCCAGGGCAGGACGCATGTTCACAGGAATCATAGAATCGATTGGACAGATCGACCAGATCGAAGACCACGGTGCTGATTGTCGCCTGCGCATTCAGGCCGCAACAGGATTTCTGGACGATGCCAAGCTTGGGGACAGTATTGCCATCAACGGTGCCTGCATGACGGTGACCCGATTCGAGCCCACTCGATTTGAGGTTGATGTGTCCGCCGAGAGCCTCTCCTGTACTACGCTTGGCGGCTTGAAGGCCGGTGATGCTGTCAACCTGGAGCGCGCCCTGGCGCTGGGGGATCGCCTTGGCGGTCACTTGGTCACCGGACATGTCGATGCCACCGTGAACTTGCGCAACAGACGTCAGGAGGGCGAGTCCTGGGTGATGAGTTTTGGTTTGCCAGCAGGCCTTGAGTCGATGATCGCCACCAAGGGTTCAGTCGCACTTGATGGGATTTCCCTGACCGTCAATCACGTTGATGAAGAAGCCTTGTGGGTTAACATCATCCCACGTACCTTTGAACAGACCACTCTGGGGCAGCGAGCCGAAGGCGATCGAGTCAATCTTGAAGTGGACCTGATGGCCCGTTATGCCGCACGACTTTTGGACAGACAATGAACAGCGTAGAAGAACTGATTGATGAGATCCGCCAGGGAAAGATGGTCGTCATGGTGGACGATGAAGACCGAGAGAATGAAGGCGATCTGATCATGGCGGCCAGCAAGGTTCGGCCCGAAGATATCAACTTCATGGCCCGCCATGCACGCGGTCTGATTTGCATGCCGCTGACGCGAGAACACTGCGAACGACTGAAGTTGCCGCTGATGGTCAATGGCAATCAATCAGCATTTCATACCAACTTTACCGTCTCCATCGAAGCAGCCCGTGGGGTGACGACCGGAATCTCGGCGCATGACCGCGCGGTCACCATTCAGGCGGCTGTTGCTGAGAATGCCCAGCCGGAAGATCTGGCTCAACCGGGACACGTGTTTCCGCTGATGGCACAACCTGGCGGCGTGCTGACCCGTGCGGGTCACACCGAGGCGGCCACCGATTTGGCGGCGCTGGCTGGACTGCCTCCGGCAGGCACACTGGTTGAAATTCTGAATGACGACGGTTCGATGGCTCGTCGACCGCAGCTGGAAGAGTTTGCGGCAGCCCATGATCTGAAAATCGGTTCAATCGCCGATCTGATTCATTATCGCCTGGCGAATGAAAAAACTATCGAGCGCGAATTCAATCGACAGGTCAGTACCGAATTCGGTGATTTTCATCTGGTAGCCTATCGGGATGTGCTCAATCGCCACCAGCATCTGGCCATGGTCAAGGGCAAACCGCAGGCCGATCAGAATTCTCTGGTTCGTGTCCATGTGCAGAATGTGCTCAGTGATGTGCTGACCGTGACCAGCCCGGATCAGGGAATGCCGGTTCGCTATGCGCTCGAGCAGATTGCCGAAGCGGACACCGGAGTTCTGGTGGTCCTGAATGACGACACTCAGTACGATCAGTTGATTCACCGCCTCGGGATAGCGCCTGCTGATCTGCCCCGCATACAGAACCAGCAAAGTGACGAGATTCGCACCTACGGCATCGGTGCTCAGATACTCAGTGATCTGGGTGTCGGACGAATGACCCTGATTTCAGCTCCGAAGAACTTTCTGGGTCTGTCCGGCTTTGGCTTGCATATCGAGGGCTATCATCACAGCAGCACCGGAACAGAGTCATGAATCGATTCGAAGGTGATTATCGCAACGCATCCGGTCCGATTGCGATCATTGCCAGTCGATACAATCCCGGTATTGTGGACCAGCTCATTGCTGGAGCACGGGAAGCATTGGCGGACACGGACATTTCCGAGGATCAGGTTGATCTGTTGTCGGTCCCGGGCGCCTTTGAAATCCCGCAGTTGGCCAGTCGCCTGGCTGCCAGTGATCGCTATCGCGCGATTGTGACGCTCGGCTGTGTGGTTCGAGGCGAGACACCGCACTTCGACTATGTGGCTGGGGAGTGCGCTCGCGGCATCTCACAACTTGCCATGCAATATCGTATCGCCATGGTCTTTGGGGTGCTGACCACCGACACCTTCGCCCAGGCTCAGGCGCGCTCCGCTGGCCGTGACTCGAACAAGGGGTTTGAGGCGATGGCGACCGCGCTGGAAATGGCACATCTGAATCAACTGTTGGAAGACTCATGAGCAAACGTTCGAAGCACGATCCACATGATGGTCGCAAAAAGGCCCGTCGCCGCGCTCTTCAGGCGCTGTATCAGTGGTCCATGACCGGTCAGGAAGCCAGCGATATCGCTCAGCAATTTTCCGAAGAGCAGGACATGCGCACCGTCGATGTCGAGTATTTCGAAGAGCTGCTCAGTGGCACCATCCGCGAATGCGAGCCCATCGACGCGTTGCTCTTGGGGCAGATGGATCGAGGCATTGATCGAGTGGACCCTACCGAACTGGTCATCCTCAGGCTGGCCGGGTATGAATTGCTCAAGCGACTGGATGTCCCTTTTCAGGTGGTGTTGGATCAAGCCATTGAACTGGCCAGGCAATTCGGTTCCGATCAGACCGCCGGCTATGTTAATGGCGTGCTGGACCAGTGTGCTGCCGAGGCGCGATCCGTTGAATACCAGGCCGCCTCAAGCTCCTGAATTCTCGCTGATTGACCTCATCGCCCGGCATGCCGGGCAGCGTGCTGATGTGGTGCTGGGGATAGGAGACGACGCGGCGCTGCTTGATGCATCTGCGTTCAACGGGCAGCAGATAGTCATCTGCACCGATACGCTGGTAGAAGGGACTCACTTCTTGCCAGGCACTGCGCCACAGTCCCTCGGCCACAAATCTCTCGCTGTCAATTTGAGCGATCTGGCGGCTATGGGCGCCGAACCCCGGGTGGCGACTTTGTCGCTGACTCTGCCGACAGCCGGCTCGGCATGGCTTGAGCAATTCATGACGGGTTGGCAAACGCTTGCCCGCTCATACGACCTGCAACTGTTGGGTGGAGATACCACCCGCGGGCCGCTGAGCATCACGGTAACGACTATTGGCAGAGTGCCTCCCGGAGAAGCCTTGATGCGAGAATCAGCGCAGCCTGGAGATCTCATTCTGGTGACCGGCTCATTGGGTGATGCAGCCATGGGCTTGATCCAGCGTCGCGCGGCTGCTGTCAGCGATGATCGACTGACCGAACAACTCGATCAGCCGCAGCCGCGAGTTCACTTCGCTTGCCAGGCGCGAGCCTCCATTCATGCGTGCATTGATGTCTCGGATGGACTGCTGGCAGATCTCACCCATATACTGGACGCGTCCGGTTGCGGCGCCACGGTCGAGGTCGAGAATCTGCCCATTTCCAAAGCGCTTGGAGCGGTTGCCGGTCAACGCTTAGCCCGTGACCTGGCGCTGACCGGAGGAGATGATTACGAACTGTGTCTGAGCTGCGCACCTGATCAGCTTGTTCGACTTCAGGATATTGCCAGTAGTCTGTCATTGCCGCTGACCTGCATTGGCAAAATCGAGTCGTTGTCGGGACTTCGTCTCACCGACGCACAGGGTCAGCCTTACCATCCCGGGAGAATGTCTTATCAGCACTTCTGACTCGACACGCCGGATCGCGCTGGGCTCACCCTCCGGATGGCTGGCCTTTGGTTTCGGTTCCGGACTCAGCCCGGTGGCTCCTGGCACCGCGGGCACACTGATGGCGATCCCGTTCTGGTGGGCGTTCAGCCAACTGGATCTGTGGTGGTATGTGCTGATTGTAGTACTGATGTTCTGTTTGGGTGTGGTGGTTTCAAACGTGGTCAGTCGCCGTCTCGGGCAACACGATTTTGGCGGCATTGTGGTCGATGAAATGGTGGGCTACTGGATCACCATGCTGGCCTGTCCCTTCGACTGGAGGCTGGCGTTGATCGGATTCGCCCTGTTTCGCCTGTTTGATATTCTCAAGCCTCCACCCATCGGCTGGCTGGATCGACGCGTGGGTGGCGGCTTTGGCATCATGATTGACGATGTCATCGCTGGAATCATGGCGGCAGGTTGTCTCCAACTGATTCGCCTGACTGGTTGGTTGGGCTAGGAGCCTGTCAGACTTAACATGATCGACTGCGGAAAATCCGAGTTTGGCCAGATTTCCGGATCTTTTTCGTGACATAGCGGTGCTATTCGCCTCAAAAGATCCAAAAATCTGACTCAAATCGGCTGTTCCTCGCGACGACCCGTTAAGCCCAACAGGCTGCCAGGTGTTGGCAGTTCCAGCGGCAAGACCTGATACCAGGCAGGGCTGGCGGTGGCGGTGCTGACATAGACGTCGCGAAGGTCCGCGCTGACCGCCGTCGATAGGAGTATGAGCAACAGGCCGATCACCAGACATTGAAGACGAATCATCACAGGCGCTCCGCTGAAGGGAATCCCATAGTCTAGGAGCAGCGACGTAGAATCAAGCCAGCGGACGGCACAGACTCTCGGTTCTGGCTACTTCCGAAACACCACCCACTTGGCCAGTGCAAACGACAGCGCGACCAGCACTGCTTCGACGCAGAGCTTGATCAGGACGGAGGTGGTGTCCTGATCAGCTGTGTTCCAGCGGGCGTCGGCCCAGGCCAGCAATGCGGTGGACAGCGTGGTCATGAACAGCCAGTAGAGGATGAAGCGGACGATGCGGCCTGGGTCGTCATGGCGATCGTGGCCGAAGGTGTAGCGATTGTTCAGCAGGTAGCCGCAGACTGCGCCGCTGATCCGACCGACCAGGTTGGCGGCGATCAGCGGGGCACCGACGGTCAGCGAGAGCCAGAACATGGCGGCATCCAGCACATACTGGACCAGACCGATGACGAGGAACAGGCTGAGTTGCCGCCGCATCAGCGGGTCACCGTCACGGCGTGAAGCAGGGTGGTCTCATCGCCAAAAGGCTGGACGTGGATGTTGCCGTACTCGCAGTCTTTGGGGACGTTGAACTCTCGGACAAAGGTCTGCGCCTCGCCCAGGCACTGGACAATGTCCATGCCGTTGCCCAGGTAACGAGTGGCGTGGCTGCCCCAGATCAGCTCGAGCCGCATCTGGGTGGGCTCGGGGCAGCAGATGGTATAGCTGACCTGGATGCGGTCGCCCGCCTCGACTCGAAAGCGCTGATACAGCTTGTGTGGCTTAGTGATGCGTTCAAGGTCGCCGTCTCGTTCAACCGGCAGGCGGCTGCGCCAGGGTGCCAGATCACTGTTCAGGGCCTCGTTCTCGATCATAGCTTCGTCAAACATCCGATCCGGTCGCACCTTGCCGAGAAACCATTCGCGGTGCTCGTGCTGGATGATCAGATCGTCGCGGACAAAGTTGGCCGATACTGTGCAACCTTCGACGTAGGCCCAGCGACCCATGACGAAGTGCGTGTCGGTTTCCTGAAGAATCTTCAGCAGCGCGCCGGTGAGCAGGATGAAGCTCGGGTTGATCAGCCGCGCCGCCATCTCGCCGCCCAGCAGATACGCCCAGGTGAAGCTGACGCTGGCCGACATTGGGAACACCGACCAGATGGATTTCGTGACGTCGAAATGCCAGTAGCCGTGGCCCGCGACGTACTCGGGAATCCACCGATGTAAACTGAGCGCATCGTGACCGCTCTCGGGTCGGTTGGCGATAATGGCGAGGAAGACGACCGGCAACAGGCCAATGGCCATCAGCAAGCTGTGCGACCAGGGCGTGCGACCGGCCCGCCACAAGGCGGGCAGTCGGCAGTGGACCGGATCACTGCGACGGGTAAAGCGTAGCCATGGCAAGGCGGTGATCGCGGCATAGATCCTGGGCAGATTGACCGGCAGATGGAACATCGCCTGGAACAGCAGAAGGAACAGACACAGCCCAATCAGCAGGGCCAGTAAAACGCGGCTGGCGTCGACCGCCAGGCCGCCGTACTGGATGGACCACAGCAGCACAATCATTGCGGTCAGCGCCAGCGCGACCAGCAACAGCCCGGCCGCCAGATGGCGCAGCGAGGTGATCGGGTTCATCCGGAGTCGCTCGGACCTGATGCGTCCGCATCGTTGCTCGTGTCTGGCGGCAAGCTCAGCTGCGAGATCGGTACGTGCTGGATGGGATCGGTCGGCACATTATTCATGTCGAACTGTATGGCCGACAGCATCAGCTGGAAGCCGAGGATGATGGGCAGCACGGCCAACATCACCGTGCCAGTGGTGGCCGGGACGCCAGCGCTTGATGAGGCCGACCACTGCACAATGCCCCAGATCAGGCCGAAGCTCATCAGCAGGAAGCCGGCCAGCATTTGCACAGACGCTGCGTTGAAGTCTCGAAACAGATAGCTGTAGAACAACCGCTTGCAGAATGATTTGAAGTACATCCAGGGAAAGCGAAGCACGACTTTAGAGGCGCGGATATGGCTGGTCTCATCGCCGTACAGGGCGTCCATCGGCATGTCACGGACGACGCCGCGCAAGGTCCCAAGTCGGAACAGCATATCGCTTTCGAAAAAGTAGTCCAGCGCAATCTTGTCCAGCGGCACATGCAGCAGCGCATTGCGGTGGATAGCAGTAAAGCCGTTGGTCGGGTCCATGATATTCCAGTAACCCGAGGCCGCCTTGTTCATGAACGAGACTACCGCGTTGCCGAATATCCGCAAGATCGGCATCTGCTTCAGTGATTCAAGCCTGTGAAAGCGCGAGCCCTTGCAGTAGTCAGCCTTGCCTTCGACGATGGGTTTGACTAGCGCCGGGATCAGGCGCGGATCCATCTGGCCGTCGCCGTCGACCTTGACGATGACGTCCATGCCATCGGCCAGCGCCTGACGATAGCCAGTCAGGACCGCACCGCCAACGCCGGTGTTCTGCTCCTGAATGATCACCTGCACCCGCGGATCCGTGCATTCAAGGCGCACCATCTCGCCGGTCTGATCGGGGCAGGCATCATCAATGACGTAGATGGTATCGACCGACGCATCAAAGGCGGCCAGCACGGCCATGATGTGCCGGGTTTCCTTGTAGCAGGGTATGACAATTGCGACGCGCATGAGAGTGTCCTGAAAGGTCTCTGAATAATACTGAAACAGATGACATGATAACCGGCGATGCTCTCAGGTAAAGATGTCATTGGCATGACTGCCTCCAATCGGGAATTATCGAACCGAGATCGACATTCAGTCCGTGCCGTTGATCTGCTATCCTTGCGCCATTATTCACAGGCGAAATGATTGGCTTTCCCGGATGCGCTCCGATGGACGGGCTGATCGATGGGCCTGTGTGGTCCATGAAACCCCAATCAGACGATTCGGAGCCCGCAGGAACCGTCTCGCCACAGTGAAACCGCATGTTTGTCACCCTGTTTACCAAGAAAAACGGCAGCTGGAAGGACGATACCCTTTCCGGTCTGACCGTCGCACTGGCCCTGGTCCCTGAAGCGGTGGCTTTTTCGTTTGTTGCTGGAGTCGATCCAATCGTCGGCCTCTGGTCGGCAGTCTTTCTGGGCCTGATCACCTCGGCCTTCGGTGGCCGACCCGGGATGATCTCCGGCGCTACCGGGGCGATTGCCGTGGTGGTGGCCAAGGCCGTCGAGATTGGTAACCAGGTGGGCGCCGAGCGCGGCATCGAGGATCTGGGCATGCAGTATCTGTTTGCCTCGGTGATGCTGGCTGGCCTGATTCAGGGTGTGGTGGCGATACTCAAGCTGGGTCGAT
>QIKT01000063.1 GCA_003233095.1 Oceanospirillales bacterium
GCTGGGCAAGGCCACATCGCTGGGCAAGGCAACCAGAGCGCTGGCACCCCGATCGATGTTTTGCAGAGGCGATAGAGTGATTCGTTGCTCAGCTGCGGAGGCAGAGACGGTCATCAGTCCGACAATGGCAAGAGCCGTCAGACCCTGATTGACCCGATTGGTAATTGGTTTGAATATTGTCATGATCAGGCTCCTCACAGGTCGTTACGCAGGATGACATCCAGACCGAAGCATTTGCGTCGGCTCTGGTTGTGACTCAAGGGTTCGCGGCCATTGGTTCGACTGGTATCGGTAAACCAGACCGAGCCGGCGCCTGATTGGGACGAACACTCCAGGAAACCATCGGAACAGCTGTTCAGCCAGGCCTGAGTGAGTTCCAGTCCGACATTCAGCGTATAGCCACCGCAGTAGCTGTCACTATCCCAGATGGCGGTTTCGACATCACTGCCAACAACCGCCCAGAAACCTTTGGGCAAAGATGGACGGCCTGCTGTACCCAGCAGCCAGTTGGCGTTGTAATTGGCCATCCAGGATGGTTGTTGCATGCGAACTGCGTCGCTCTGGTATCCCAGCAACCAACCCAGTGCACTCTCGAAGATATTCCCCTGTATGACCGCTTCGGCCAGCGGAGTGCCCTTGCTCGAAGGCGCCAGTGCATTGACCCATCGAGTCTTGCTGATGATATTCGGATAGCGACTATCCCAGGTTGGATTGGACATGATCCAGCGCATGACGTTGCCGCCATTGGAGTGCGTGATCACGACCATATCTGTGATTCCCTGAGCACTGATGAAACTGCCCAGTTGGCTGGCCAGGCAGCCTGCCGCGTTGCTATTCCACATGTACTGCTCGAAATCACAATTGATGACCGTGTATTTGCTGCTATTGGGCAGCCCCTGGCGGACTGAATTGACAAATTCAGACTTCCAGTAGTCATTCAAGGCGTTGGTTTGCTTGCCGGTTCCGTGAACAAAGGCGACTCCTGTATTGGCAAACACAGGCACAGCCAGAGCCCACAGCAGACATGCTGAGACTAGTTTTTTCATGTTACCCCTCCCAAGGTATGGTGGAATGCTGATCATTGCGATCAGCCGTTCAGTGCGTGTAGCTTCGCTACTGCCGGATCACTATATCAGCGCCTCAGGGACAACTCAAACAGGCGTTTGAAGGCAGCCTTGGAGCCTGTCCGACTTGACCGATCGTCGCGAGGGAAAACCGATTTGAGTCAGGTTTTCCGCAGTAGATCATGTGACCTCCGACAGGCTCGTAGCCAAGCTGAACAGGACAGCGAGAGGTCAGATGGTGAGAATGATTCGCACAGTTTGAGCCAGCTGGACAGCTCGAGAACGATGGCATTGAGCGCCCGACGTTCGGCGTCGGACACATCCGGATGAGCCACATTCAGAAACAGGCAGACTGCATCGCGACCGGACTGATTGCGAATCTCCAGAGACTCTCCTGCGGGAACAATCAAACGACCAACAAGCTGCACATAAGGTTGACTATCGGAACCGATCTGACAACCATCCGGCCAGAACAGTGGCAACACCACAGACACCATCATTGGCGTGTTCACGAGCGGTTGCTCCAGGCTTGTTCCCGGTAGAATTCTGATGATCGCAACTTGCGGCAACAGACTGCTGATCCGCTGGCCCAGAATTGTCTGCAGTTGATTAATCAGGGCATCAACAGAGGGCAGATTGAAACGTCGTTTGCTGCCGTGAACGATCAGAGGGCATTGGACCACGTCGCTACCATTCTGATCCTCGGTCTCAACCCAGTGATGACGATTGTCCGGCAACAGAAGTTCGGATATTTGTTCGATCAGATCCATAAAGCGATGTTCCAGCTGGATCAACCAGGAAAACGACGTACGGCTCAGTGGAACAGCCCAATCGAGTGTTTCGAGAAAGATCAGCAGTGACGCCGTCCGACCAAGGTTCAGTGCGTCCAGACTCGATGGGTCCTGACACAGATGTTCAGACAGTCGACGAACACGCTCCGTTATGGAATTCGGAGTCTTTCTTTCGGTCCGTACAATGAGTTGATCAAGCTGTCGCCTCAATTGTGCTTCAACCCGCTGCAAGCCTTCATGGCGCAGAACCTGATCAGGAACGGTGCCTGTCGCCAGCCCCAGTCGCTGCTCGCTTTGCTCAATCAACACGCCTTTCTGAAAACTGACTGCCGACCAGTAGTCCTCACCTGATCGCCGTAGCGCAGATCCGAGGCAGTAATACAGGTCTGGTATTTCGTGACCTGCATTGATGAGGCGGGAAAAGGTCTCGATGGCACGGCTGTTCTGACCATTTTCAAGCAAGGCGATGCCCAGATTTCGTTTCAGACTCAGATGATCTGGCGAGAGTTGCAGTGCCTCTTCGCTGAGCAGGACGGCCTCGGGAAAATCCCTCTGAAGCAGCGACTCATGGGCCAGGAAACTCAACACAAATGGATGCCGATCCCCACGGTTCAGTAACGTAGTCGCCTGTTGCACAGCGTCAGACCGATTGCCCTGGAGAATCAGGTCGTTGATGATTTTGACCTGATCTTGAATCGACTGTTTCCAGGAATCAGTCACACTTGTAAACCGCAGACATCAGTGACCATGGATGCCCCGAGGAGCGAACGATCGCCGTACGAGTCTTGTGGGGAGTGTTCATGGACCAACCTGATGTCAATCGGATGATTCGGACAGGGACAAGTCATCCACTGACCCGGAACGGAATATCGGTCTCAGAACACACCGAAGTATTTCATCGCGGCAACTGCGCCGACCGAAATCACCACGACAACGGCAATGATGATGGGTAATGTTGACTTGCCTTCTGCGCCGGTCGCTGCTGGAACGCTCTCCTGTCTCGAATTAGCTACTGGCTGTTCCGCAGGTTTCGCAGGCGTTTCCATGCCCGGAATCTGTACCAGGAATCGAACGGTATCAAGACGGACTTCATCACCGGGGTTCAGCTTGGCTCGTTGCACCTGCTTGCCGTTGATGAACGTGCCATTGGACGAACCAAGGTCTTCGACTTCCAGGCCAGATGCGTTAACGATCATCCTCGCGTGCTTTCTGGACACTTCATCACCGGCTAGACAGATATCACAATCGCTATGACGACCGATGGTGGTGTTCTTGTAGAGCGGATAATTCTTGCCGAATGTACTCCCGGAAACCCCACGAAGAATATATTTGGGAATGGCCATGCGAACCTTGGTTTCACCGGAATCGTCCTTGTCATCCTTCGACCGCGCCTGAATCGGCGGCGGGACAGATCGTTTGGGGGTGGAGGCTGCGCCGCTGTTGATTTGACAGTGTATGGTTCCAAATAACAGCGCATCACCAGGTGATACGCGCGTCCGAACAACCACCAGCGTACCATTGACACGCGTGATATTGGTCGCGTCATCGACTTCAATGATGATTCCGTCAGGGCCTAGTTCGATTCGGGCGTGGTCTGGCGCAACGCCCTCACCAGACAGAACAACGTCGCAATCAGCGTCACTGCCGATGGAAATCTGACCGTGTGTCAATTCGACCTGATCCCGATCGCCGTTGGGAAAAACAAGTTTCATCTATCGTCCCCCGATAATGTCCGTGATGGCCTTGCCAGCAATGCCAGAATACTGGCATTGCTGATGTGGTTCACTGACCGTAATACTGCATGGTCGTCACAGCATGAATTCCCCTGACCTCTGTTCTTAAGGACGTCCCGCCTGGCTTTTTTTTGCCAAGCCGGTTATCTGTATCTATTCAGTCAGGGCAGCCGACACAGAATATCAGTGTCGTTCCAGCGAGCTGGATTCTAGCTTGTGTCAGTTTACCGAATGCCATCCGGTCCATCCAGCCTAATTCCTTTCACTGAACTGATCAAGCATCCCGGTCAGAACTGACGCCAGGCAACCATCAGTTTTTGACCGATGCCTCGTCGTATCGTCCGGGAATCGACTACTTGATGATTTTCAGATGAGGAGGACTCTGGTCACGTGTGCTGGGATTTGAATCCGGATCGTCGGGTGAATCGTCGTCGTCAGACGCCGGGAACATCATGCCCTTGCCGCTTTCGCGTGCATACACCGCGAGCACGGCGCGAACGGGAACTCTCAGATAAGAACTCTGCCCTGAAAATCGCGCACTGAAAGTGATCAAGTCATTCTGAATCTCCAGCCCCATCACAGCGGTCTGCGAGATGTTCAGTGTCAGCGTACTGTCATTGATCAGATGATCCGGAACATCCACGCCATCCACACTGATGTCGATCAGTATGTGTGGCGTCATCTGGTTGTCGTTGATCCAGTCGTTCAGCGCCCTGATGAGATAGGGGCGAGTTGGGGTCATCTCATGACCTCATCATCTTCTCATCCTCGGACAAACAGTCACGGAACGAACGCCGATTGAACACGCGCTTGCAGTACTCGGCGACCCCTTTGGCTTTAGCACTCAAGGTGACATCGTACTTCTCAAGCCGCCACAACAGAGGCGCCATTGCGCAGTCCACCAAGGTCAAGTCCTCGCTGAGAAAATGATCCGCAAAGCTGAACAGTTCGTCCGAGTTGAGCAGTGCATCTGCCAATTGCTTGCGAGCCGAGTCAGCAGCTTTCTTGGTGCCGTGCTGGATATCTTCGGTCAGAGGATACCAGTCATTCATCAACCGATGCATGGCCAGTCGCAGCCGGGCACGAGAGACTGGATCGACAGGCATCAACGGTGGATGTGGATAGCGTTCATCCAAGTATTCGGTGATCACTGCTGCATCGTAGAGCACCAGATCACGATCGACCAGTGTCAGAGTTTTCTGATACGGGTTCAGATCGATCAAATCTTCGGGTGGGTTATCCGGATCAACATCGATGATTTCACACGTGATTCCCTTTTCTGCCAGGACAAAACGCGCGCGATGCGAGTGAATCGATGTCGGAGACGAATACAGTACGATCACTGATCTGCCCTTGTTGCTGATTGCCACGTTGAACCTTCTCCCTGTAGGTCGTGCCCTAGTGCACGTCCCGCCAATATTCTACTTTCAGCAGGTACGCAAGAAAGGTGAACAGTGACAGGTAAAGCAGTACTTTCCATCCCAGCGACTTTCGTTCCAGTTGGGCAGGTTCACCCAGATACACCAGAAACGTCACCAGATCATTGATGGCATCATCGAACTCTTCAGGGCTCATCAAACCAGGCTGCGAAAGCGCCAGGTGAGCGGTCGCCGAATCTGGGCCATGCCCAGAGGCATCGCCTTTGGCTGCATGGTCCTGCTGTTTTTCAAGCACCTGAACGCCTTGAAGACTCCACAACGGGTTGGGCATATTGACGGTCATGACAGTATTCCCCCACCCCAGAGGGCGACTTTCATCCTTGTAGAATGCTCGCAAGAAGGTATACAACCAGTCTTTGCCGCGCACTCTGGAGATCACCGACAGATCCGGTGGTGGATTGACAAACCAGGCAGTCTGATCCTCTGTGGATGCAGAATTGGTCATCAAGTCGCCGATCTTTGCGTCGGGATTGAATGTGAAACCAGCTAGCACCTGCTCTTCGGTCAGCTCCAGATCCTGTGCAAGCCGACCGTAGCGCATATATTTCGCGGTATGGCAAGCCATGCAGTAGTTGACGAACAGCTTGGCGCCGTTCTGCAGCGACTGATTGCTGGACAGATTGATGTTGGCCGCATCTGTCACGACACCACCGGCCGCCAGGACATGGACACTCATGCTCATCAGCGCCAGGCTCAAAATCAGTTTCTTAATCATGTGACCCGCTCCGGTAGAGGTTTGGTGCTGCCCATCCGGCTCCACCAGGGCATCAACAGGAAAAATGCAAAGTAGAAGGTCGTGAAGATTCGTGCAAACCAGGTCTGGGCAATCGATCCGGGTTGTGCACCCAGCCATCCCAGTCCAATGAACGAGATGACGAACAGCACCATCATCAGCTTCCAGATCGCGCCCTTGTAACGAATCGAGCGGACTTTACTGCGATCGAGCCAAGGCAGGGCGAACAGAATCATGACGGCTGCACCCATGATCACCACGCCTAATAACTTGTCCGGAACGGCCCGGAGCATGGCGTAGAACGGCGTGAAGTACCAGACCGGCTTGATGAACTCCGGCGTCACCGACGGATTGGCCTCGACAAAGTTGTCGTGCTCGAGGAACCAGCCGCCCATCTCCGGCGCGAAGAAGACGATAAAGGCAAATAACAGCAGGAACACGCCAATCCCGAAGGTGTCCTTGACCGTGTAATACGGATGGAAGGGAATGGCATCGATTGGCTTGCCCGTGGCATCCTTGTTGTCCTTAGTATCAATGCCGTCAGGGTTGTTTGAGCCGACCGTGTGCAATGCGGCCAGATGCAGCACAACCAAGGCCAGAATAGCTATTGGCATGGCGACCACATGAAGCGCGAAGAAGCGATTCAGAGTGGCATCGGAAATCACGTAATCTCCACGAATCCAGATGGTCAGATCTTCGCCGATATACGGTATTGCACCAAACAGGTTGACGATCACCTGAGCGCCCCAGAACGACATCTGGCCCCATGGCAACACGTAACCCATGAAGGCTTCAGCCATCAGGCAGAGGAAAATGAGCACACCGAAAATCCAGATCATTTCCCGCGGATTACGATGTGACCCGTAGATGATTCCACGAAACATGTGCAGATAGATCACCACAAAAAACAGAGACGCACCGGTTGAGTGCATATAACGCACCAGATAACCGTAAGGCACGTCCCGCATGATGTATTCGACAGACGCGAATGCGTGAGCGGCGTCCGGCTTGTAGTGCATAGTCAGCCAGATACCGGTCACGATCTGGTTGATTAGAACGATCATTGCCAATGATCCGAAGTAATACCAGAAGTTAAAGTTTTTCGGCGCGTAGTATTTCGACAGGTGATCCTGGTAGAACTGGGTCACCGGCAGACGCTTGTTGACCCAGCCCATGGCTGAATCAGCGGTTCGAGAAATGGTACCCTGTGGCTTGTTCATGCTGCGTCACCTTCTTCGCCGCCTTCCAGGCCAATGACAATCGTATTTTCATCCTCGAAGAAATGGGGCGGTATGGACAGATTGGTTGGCGCAGGCACGCCGTTATAGACTCGCCCGGCCAGATCAAACCGGCTGTTGTGGCAGGGGCAGAAGAATCCGCCATTCCATTCCTGATCGAAGGACTGCGGCTCCAGTTCTGGCACAAATTTTGGCGAACAACCCAAATGAGTGCAGACACCCAGAACAACCAGGTACTCCGGTGTTCTGGATCGCGTCGGGTTTGTTGCGTAATCCGGTTGCTGATCAGGGTTCTCTGAATCAGGATCTTTCAAATCTTCACGATGCAAGTCCAGCCCATCAAGCATTTCTGTTGTGCGCCTCACGACCCAAACAGGTTTGCCGCGCCACAGGGCATCGATTTTCTGACCGGCATTGAGTTTGCTGATATCGATACTGATCGGTGCCCCGGCTGCCTTCGCACGCTCACTGGGCAACCACATCTTGATAAACGGCACAGACGCACCGACAACGCCAAGAGCGCCGACGCCTGCAGTGGCGATCAGCAAGTTGCGCCGGTTGGAATTCACACCATCGCTGGACATGCGTTTCTCCTAAAAGTCAAAGAGACTATCTGGATTTGGAAGACAGGCAGCGCCGTCACACGGGCAAAACCTGAAGATCTTGCAGAACCGATTCGTGTCCGTCGCATGATCAAAGTGACCACACGCCCCCCTCTTACAGTCCTGACACTTTCAACCGCATATTGTACGCGATCAGATTTTTTTTTAGAACACCTGATTGTCGATGTTTGGCCAATTGCTTCCCTCAGATGATCCAGGCAAGGCTCTTAACGACCTTAAACCAGCCCTATCAACCGTTGTGGATGCTGGTCTAATGCCCTGCTGACCTCTGCAAACCGACGCCATTGTGCACAGTTTCTCTGCAGGACACCTGACACCGGCCAGAGGGCATGATTTCACGTTCAGATATGAGACAATAGCCGGATGAAAGAAGATAGCGCCATCATGACCACCACTCATAGATCTGTCAGGAGCTCCTAGGGGCATGCGCGCACTCTATCACTGGGTCCTGTATCTGGGCGGCTTTGTCTTGCTGGGACTGGCACTGGTGACACTGATCCTGCTGATTTTTCCGCAACGGTTCATTCAGCTGACAGGCCAGGACTCGGTGACGCAGCCAGCCCCGGACAATCTGCTGGAACTGCGCGCAAGCTATTCTCAGGCCGTCGATCGGGCCGCACCAGCAGTCGTCAATAATTATGTCAACAATTATGTTCAGGAACGACCCATCAGCATTCTGAGCGACCCTCAGTCTGGAAACTTCAGCGGCATGGGCACCCGCCCACGGCTCGTCAACCGAAAGAAACTGGGCTCCGGCGTCGTCTTTTCTGCTGACGGCTACATCATGACCAATTTTCATGTCATCGAAGATGCTGATGACATCAACGTCGCCCTATGGGACGGCCGCGTCACCAAGGCCAGTGTCATCGGCGCAGACCCTGATACGGATCTGGCCGTTCTGAAGATCGACATGGACCAGATTCCCACGATCGAGTTTGCTGGCAACGACGAGATTCGGGTCGGTGATGTGGTGTTGGCGATCGGCAATACGCTGGGACTTGGCAAGACCGTGACCCAGGGTATCGTCAGCGCCACCGGCCGCAGCGATCTGGATATCAGCATCTACGAGAACTTCATTCAGACTGATGCGGCCATCAACCAGGGCAATTCGGGCGGCGCACTGGTTAACTCGCGTGGCCAACTGATCGGTATCAACACCGCCATGATCGGGCGCGGTCGCAATGCCGAAGGGATCGGTTTTGCCATCCCGATGGAGACCGCCGAAATTGTCCTGAGCGAGATCATCGACAAAGGCTTTGTCACGCGTGGCTGGCTGGGAATCGACATGAAGGATGGACGAACTTATTATCCTCAATTCGCACGCAGCGCCGACAACAAGGGTGGCATTGTGGTGATGAGCGTCTATCGGGATAGTCCAGCGCACAGCGTGGGCATCCAACCCGGTGATTACATTACCGCCATCAATCAACAGGCACTCACCGGCATCAACCAGTTCTATCGAGATATCGCCATCCTCGAACCCGGCCAGGAGGTTGAACTGGAAGTGTGGCGCGAGGGCCGGCCCTTCACGGTCAAGACTCGACTGATCCAGCGTCCAGATGTCTCGACCCCATCCGCCTGATCAACGGCATGACCCTGCCTGCCCATCTTTAACAAAGACTCACCTGATATGACCTTCGATATTGACGCCGTCAGGCAGCATTTTCCCGGTCTTGAACGCCAGGATCGAATTCTGACGGACAACACAGGAGGCTCTCAGACGCTTGGCCGTGTCATGCGCCGAATCACTCACTACCTGACTGACTGTGATGTGCAGCTCGGAGCGAGTTATCAGACATCGGTTGAAGCCGCCAGACTGCAGGCCCAGGGAGCTTCTGAATAAGTCTTAAGCGGATTGGATTGAGATGGCAAACACGCCCCCTCTGCGTTGCATGAACCGAGTCATAGTG
>QIKT01000123.1 GCA_003233095.1 Oceanospirillales bacterium
ATTAATTCCGGGCATTGCGCCAAGGGGTGTCGGGCCAGGGAACGTTAGATGACTGGCGAGACAGAGCTATCAGGCACCCCTGATAGCTCGGGAGTCAGGACTTTATAAGAACCTCAAGTGAGGCTCAAGAGGCGATCGAGTCAATAAATATGATTCATCCTGGCCCTGTGCAGTCAACCCGGCGCCGGGAGAGAGTCGGCACCCTGCTCTGGAACAACCGGCCGGGAGTTGATTCTCAGCTGTTCATCCGTGAACTGAAACCTGGCCCGAACTCCGTTGTCCTCATCCAGCAATTGATATTGGCCGAGCTGATACTCGATCAGATACTGACGCTCCACATCGGTCATCTCCGGGGCCTGAGCTCTGTAGTATCGATTCATCCAGCCCCGGATGACTGGGGCCGGAGCGTCCACAGTGCCATCGGCTTCAAGCACCGCCAGTAACCGTTGTGGCTCGCTGATGAACGCGCCTTGCGGCTCAGACGTCAGCTCAATATGTCCTTGCATGCGAATGGCCCCTTCTGCCTGAGTCCAGGACAGCTCGGCCAGCTGATGGGAAGGTTGCACTCTGAGCAATTCGGGGATTGCCAGAAACAGATACGTGCCCAATTGCTGGCGAATCACATCGGCCGGATAACCCTGCTGATTCAGCTCCATCAGTGCGTCGATCAGCGTCTTGAGTGTCGGCAGGTTGATCTGTGATGTGCTCGATTGATAGCGAACTGCATCGAGCCGAGAGCTGCCTTGCTGCCAGGATGCTGCCGATGCCATCAATTTCAGGTCGGCCCGTTTATTCAGCGAACTGCTGCTGATATTCAGGGTCGACTCAGTGATCACCTGACCTGAACCCCTGACGAAAGCCAGCCGCTCTGCTGTCATGACCAGATCAATCTCAGTCGCCTGCTGGTGATCAAACTGGAGTCGGGCGTCCAGTCCATCGATGGCCAGATTACCAGTGTCACGCAGCCTCAGATCGTCCAACTCGACCAGACCCTGCTTCATGCCCCAAGGCGCAGACGCCATCAAACGACCTGACAACGAATCGGAACCGATCTCCAACTGCAAGTGGCTGCGCAGCAACATGCCCAGTCCACCGGTGAGCTCGCTGTCAAAGAGAGAAGGATCATCTGCATTGACAAACTGGCCCTTTATGGATACCCAGTTCCCGGACAACATGGCTTTGAGCCCATGAGTGACCGTCAGTGCGGCATTGGCCATGCCGTCGGGCATCCCGAAAACTGACCACTGCACCCTGGTGCTGAACCAGCCTCGGTCGATGACCAGGCCTTCGAACTGCACAGACTCAAGCCGCTCATCGAGACGATTGAGTTGATCGGGCAGACGCGATTCGATCTGATAGCCAGCCAAAACCGAAATGGTTGTGAGCAACAACATCATGACAATCAGCACACCCAGTATCCATCGTCGCATCGTCTTTTCCTTGTATGAAACAGTCAGCTCATTGAACGCCGACACACGCTATACTGACAAGTCCACTCAAATCAATGCCAGCCCCATGACCCAGACCCGGCACACCGAAGTTCTCGAATCCGGCATCGAACAGCTCGGACTCATCGCCAGTGATGCGATGATCGTACAGTTGATGACGTATCTGCGTGAATTGGTGAGCTGGAATCAGGCCTACAATCTGACTGCAGTTCGCGAGCCCGAAGCCATGGTGATCCGCCACCTGCTGGATTCACTGGCCATTACCCACCTGATCGGTCATCACCGATTGATTGATGTTGGCTGTGGGGCTGGGCTGCCGGGAATACCACTGGCCATTGTTCGCCCGGACCTCGAGGTGACGCTGTTGGATTCCAATGGCAAAAAAGTTCGTTTTATCAATCACGTCCGGCGTACCGTGCCCCTGGGCAACATTCATCCGGTCCAGCAGCGGGTCGAATCGTACCAGTTCGAGCCCGGATTCGAGACCGTCACTTCCCGCGCTTTTCAGGATCCACTGTCCTTCATCAAAAGCGCCGGAAGACTGCTCTGCGACGGAGGAGCCCTGATTGCCATGACCGCAAAGCTTGATTCCACCTTCAAACTGCCCGAAGATGGCCGGTTCCAGCTCACTGCCTGCCACAAATTGACCGTTCCGATGCTGAATGAACCCCGCCAAGCCCTGGTCTTCGAGAGGTCCCATTGATGGGTCGGGTCATCGCGATCACCAACCAGAAAGGCGGTGTCGGTAAAACCACGACCTGCGTCAATCTGGCCAGTGCACTGGCTGAAGCCGGTCGTCAGGTATTGCTGATCGACCTGGACCCGCAAGGCAATGCGACCATGGGCTGCGGTATCAACAGCCGGGAGCAGGAAATCACCAGTGGTGATGTCATACTGTCCGACTGCAGCGTCGCCGAGGCCACCCTTCGGGTGACTCATATGAAGTTTGACCTGATTCCCTCCAACTCGTCCCTGATAGCTGCCGAAGTCCGTCTGATGGAGCTGATCGGACGCGAACAACGATTGCGCAAGGCTCTGGAAGCTGCCAGAAACGACTACCAATATATTCTCCTGGACTGCCCACCGGCGCTGAACTTGCTGACCGTCAATGCATTGACCGCCTCTGATGGCGTACTGATCCCGATACAGTGTGAATATTATGCACTGGAAGGATTGGCCTCATTGCTGGAGACCGTCGAACAGATACAGCAAATGGTCAACCCGGACCTGCAGATCGAGGGCTTGCTACGCACCATGTACGACGGGCGCAACAATCTGGCCAATGAAGTGTCCGAACAATTGCAGCAACACTTTCCGGACAAGGTCTACCGCACCATTATCCCGCGGAATGTCAAAGTGGCAGAAGCGCCCAGTCACGGTGAGTCCGTCATCCAGTACGATCGAGGTTCACGCGGCGCATTGGCCTATCTGGGTCTGGCAGGCGAACTGCTGCGACGTGAGCGCCTCGCCGACCGACAAAGGAACTCAGCATGAACGCGAAACGGAAGAGCCTGGGCAAGGGCCTGGATGCCCTGCTGTCCGGGCAAGACCGGAGCGGCAAGAGCACAGCAAGCGAGGCTGGTGATCAGATGAAATCACTGCCTGTCGAATGGTTGCAGCGCGGAGAATATCAGCCCCGCGGCGAGATGGATCAGGACAAACTGCAGGAACTGGCCGATTCGATCCGCTCTCAAGGCATCATTCAGCCGATTGTGGTTCGCAAGCTGACGACTGAACGCTACGAGATCATTGCGGGTGAACGTCGCTGGCGAGCGGCTCAGATTGTCGCTCTGGACACTGTTCCGGTCATCATCAAACAGGTAGATGACCATGCTGCCATCGCCATCGCGCTGATTGAAAATATTCAGCGCGAAGACCTGAATCCGCTCGAAGAATCCCAGGCTCTGCAACGCCTGATTGAAGAGTTTGACCTGACCCATCAACAGGTTGCTGAGGCCGTCGGCCGATCCCGAGCCTCAGTGTCCAACCTGCTGCGGCTCAAGGGTCTGGAAGACGATGTCCGACAGCTGTTGGCCGATGGCCGAATCGACATGGGCCATGCACGAGCACTATTGAGCCTGGATGGCGATGAGCAATGTCATGCGGCCCGCGTCGTTACAACTCGCGGCTTGACGGTTCGTGAATGTGAAAAGCTGGTTCAGGGCTGGGGTCGAGACACCTCCGGCAAACGCAGTAAACCGGCTCCACGCGTTGACCCTGATGTGGCACGTCTGGAGAACGACCTGACCGACAAACTCGGTGCTCGGGTGAACATCAAATCCAATGCTCGAGGCAAGGGACAATTGATCATCTCATTCACCGACGCCGAAGAACTCGAAGGCATCCTCGACCGGATTCGCTGATAAGAGGGCTGAATTCACCAGTCATTGACAATTTTCGCCGTATACTGACCGGCGATATCGTGTGAGACAACTCATGAAAAAACATCTCTTGTTGACCGTCTGTGCCCTGATGCTGTGTATCGGGCCACTCCTTGCAACTGCCTCCACTGACATCGATTCACCGGTCATGTTGCACCTGCGGGCTGAGAGCTTTGATCCGCTCATCGGGTCCATGCGAATTCCGGCGCTGCGTGGACAGACTCAGTTGAAGTCTGGCGTTCGGCTCAGTCATGGCGTTGTTCAGTTCTCAGCCAATGATCCTGCACGCCCAAACGCGGTCACCGAGACTGGCGCGAAGATCGTCGCCTACCTGCCGGACAACAGCTACCTGGTATCGTGGGATGCCAACAGCAGAACGCTGCTTGAGGCAAACAGACAGTTTCGCTTCGTGGGTGATTATCGAGCTGAGTGGCGCGTAGCTCCCGGTCTGCGCTCAGAACAGATACTGACTATCAGCAACGCCAGTGTCAGTGTGAGCGTGGAAGGATTTCCGGGCGTTTCCTCCAGGCTGCTGTGTCAGCTGGTCGCCAAGGAAATACCTCAAGCGGTGATTCACACCTCAGTAGAAAGTCAGGCGAGCAATCGCTGCGTGGCCGGTGTTCCTGCGGATCAGATGACATCACTGTACGGACTTGCACAGAGCGATCAGGTCATGTGGATGGACCGCTATGTGCCTATTCAGCCTCACACCACTGATTCGGTCGGCCCCATTCAGTCGAATTCGCCATCCATCATGGCCGCCACTTTGTGGGACCAGGGTTTGCTGGGTAGCGGACAAATCATCGGAGTGGCCGACTCGGGCCTAGATCGCAACGAAGATTATTTCAGCCGCTGGACCAATCCGGACGGCGACAATACACGCCGCATCACCGATGCCGAGCAGCCCCCGTTTGGCCAGGTCGGGACATTGCACCCTGATAACAAGGTGATTGGCTACTTTATCCAGCCTGGTGCCTCGGCGTACGACTTTCAGACCCAGTGCGGTGACAACTTCGGCAACTACCATGGCACTCACGTCTCAGGCACGGCCGCTGGGGACAGGGATGCCACCGCCACAACGACCGAACCCAATCACGACCTGGGCGACGGCATGGCCCCTCACGCCCAGATCCTTTTTCAGGACCTCGGCAATGTCCAGACCGGCTGCCTCGATGGAGTCGGCGGATACGACATGTTTCGGCAAGCTTTCAATTCGGGGGCCGCTATTCACAACAACAGCTATGGCAGCACTGCCGAAAGCGCAGCGGTGGACGGCTACAGTTTCAGTGATCAAATGCTGGACAGAGCAACCCATGAGTTTGAAGACATGCTGATTGTGGTCTCAGCCGGCAATAACGGCAATAATGAGGTCGACCTGATCGGCCACCCCGCCCAGGCCAAGAACGCGCTGGCCGTCGCCGCACTGAATCACGGGAATTCCATTGAACCGGCCACCTTCACCAGCACCGGCAACGCGGCCGATGGCCGAATCAAGCCCGATATTGCGGCGCCCGGAGTCGACATCATCTCGGCGGCTGGCAACATGAACAACCAGAATCCTCCATCAGCCATCGCTCAGCCCAGCGCGATCGCCTTTTCGGGCACCTCAATGGCCGCTCCCACCGTTGCCGGTGGTGCCGCCCTGATGCGCCAATACTTCATGGACGGATTTTATCCGGGCGGCAGCCGCAACCCGGATGACCAACTGACGCCGACCGGGGCACTGATGAAAGCCACCCTGCTCAACGGCACCTTGCCGACCGGATCGTTCCCGGACATCAAGCGAGGCTGGGGACGAATCTGGCTGGACAACAACCTGTACTTTGCCGGTGATGATCGGGACCTGAGAATCTGGGACATGCCTCATCAGGCAGGCCTGGCTACCGGAGAGCAACAATCGGTCCGCGTCCAGGTCAATGCCGGACAGCCCTTCAGAGCCACGCTGGTCTGGTTTGATCCGCCCGCCACCTCGGCCAGTGGCAGAGCGCTGGTCAATGATCTGGACCTGGAAGTCATTGCGCCAAACGGCACCTATCTGGGCAACGTCATCTCGGCTGGCCAGTCGCAGACTGGTGGCAATCGAGACTCACTCAACCCGGTCGAGCAGGTCATCATCCTGTCACCACAATCTGGCACCTACACCCTGCGAGTCAGGGCAAGCGCCGTGCCCGGCAACTCTATTCAGGGCTCCGATCGTCAGGGCTTTGCCCTGGTCGCCTCAGGGGCGCAGTGTGATAGCGCCGTCAGTGCCGCCCCCAGCTTCACACTGTCTACCGATGGCGGTACTCGTCTGGACATCAGTTCGGTGAGCAACGCAGAGTCCTATCAGGTCTATCGAACGCTAGGGAGCTGCAGCGCAGACCCGATAACTCAGGACCTCATCGGCCTGACCGATACCAACAGCTTCATCGATCTGACCGCCATCGGCGGGCTCGAGTATGCCTATCGTGTCCGGGCTGCAGATGCCTGCGGAGAAGGCCCGATCAGCGCCTGTCGGTCAGCGGTCTCATCATTGGCCTGTAGTGTTGCACCAGAGTTTGATACCGCTAGTCTGGCAGCCAGCAATCTGGATTCTCAAACCTGCGGGGTGACCTTGAACTGGGCCTCGGCACAGGCAAGCTGTTCGGACACATCGGTTCAGTACAATCTGTATCGCTCCACCAACCCGACATTCACGCCAGGTTCGAGCAATCGGATTGCCCAGGGGTTCACTACCACCAGCTACACTGACCTGGCGGTCGACTCGTTCGTCACCTACTACTATGGCGTCCGCGCCGAAGACACATCAACTTCGGGTAACGGACCCAATGGCGGCAATGAAACCTCTGCTATTGAGCGCGTCTCGATCACCACCCAATCTAACACTTCGACGGCCGGCGATTTCATCGACGATGCCGAGGGCGTGGTGTTTTCCTCACTGGAAGCTCCCTGGCAGGTCATTGCCGACGGCAGTGGCGGCAATCAATTCGCCATCGCGACCGGTGGAGCGGTCTACCCCGATGCGACCTGTGCATTCATGACCACTCCGCCCATCCAGCTTCAATCAACCGGAACCGCATCTCTCAGCTACTCGGCTCGCTATGATTTCGAGCCTAACTTCGATGGAGTTGTCGTTCAGGTCAGCAATGATGGTGGGGCCAGTTGGGCTGATCTTGCCCCTGCAGGTGGCTATCCCGATACGCTGAGCCTGACACAGCCCAATGGTGGCATGCCGATCAATGCCTGTGGCTTCACTGCTTCTCAGGGCGCATTCACTGGCACCGGAGGCCCCGCACAGGCCTTCTCCAGCTCGCTGGCCTCTTTTGCAGGTGAAACTGTCCAAATCAGATGGGCTTTCTCATCCGATCCCAATACCGCGGGTACTGGCTTTTTCATGGACGATATCCGCATCACTAACGCCAGCACTCCAGCTGAATGTACTGTCAGCTCTCTGGACACCACCGAGCTGAGCGGCTCCTGGTTCAACGCCAGTCAGTCCGGCCATGGCTGGATGCTCGAAGTGCTCGACCCGATCCCAGGCACGACGACCGACCGACTGAATGCCTACTGGTACGTCTACCTCAACGGTGAGCAAGTCTGGATGACGGGTTCCGGTAACCTGGTGGGCAATCAGGCTACCGTTGATGCGTTCATCACCGAGGGACCGCAATTTCTGCCCAACTACAGCAGTGATGACCTGACGTTGACGCCCTGGGGTCAAATGACTTTCGAATTCAGTGATGAACTCACGGCCATCGCCAGCTGGAGTTCTGATCTGCCTGGGTTTGGCAACGACTCGATGCCTATCACTCGCCTGGCTGGCATCGCCAATTCGAATAACAGCTGCCTGAGTGGCAGCTACTTCAACAGCAGCCAGAATGGCCATGGATACGTGGTCGAGGTGATCGGCAGCAATGACAATGAACAGGTCATTGTGGCCTGGTATGTGTATCTGAACGGCCGGCAGGTCTGGCTGTTTGGTGCCGGCCCGCTGAGCAATGGTCAAGCGGTTGTTCCGGTGGAAATATTCAATGGCCCCAACTTCCCACTGGACTACGACACAACAGCGTTGAATCGACAGAACTGGGGCGTGCTAACGCTGAACTTTACCAGTGACAACACCATGACGGTCGATTGGCAGACCCCCATCAGCGGATTCGAAAATGGATCACTGGATGTTGCTCGTCTGACCTCACTGAAAGGTCACAGCTGCAACTGAACAGGGATTTCCATGCACAAAAAAAGCCGTCAAAATGACGGCTTTTTTCATCAACCGATCACTCCAGTCAGCTGTTTTTCATCTTCGATTCAAATTCATCCACATAGGCGTCAAGCGTATCCTGAAGTTCACCCATGGTGACATTCGTCATCCGTCCTGGCGACAATGAGATCTGAACCTGCGTGGTTCGCGAAGCCCGTCCTCGAGCGCCAGTCGACTTGTTATTTCGCAGTTCCTTGCGGACCCATTTCTTGCGCTTTTTCAACGCAGCCTCATCGCCATATTTCTTCTGCAACTTGCTGAAGGCTTTCTCACCATCGCTGATGGTGTCCTCATCCAGGTTAGACAGCATGTCCTTGAACGCGATGCTGGTCCGGGAATCGCCCATGCTTGCGGCCAATTTCAACCAGGCATAGGCCTGAGTAAAATCCTGATCGACGCCCTGTCCATCCAGGTATTGGAGACCCAACAATTTCTGTGCTTCCTTGTGTCCCCAGGCCGCAGCAGCCAGATACTCCTTGTGGGCGCCACCCATGTCGCCCTTGTTGACATAGCGGTTGGCGGACTGCATGGCTCGCTTGTGCGGATACAGTTCGGTCAGGTCATGGGCCAGAACTGTCTGCCACATGGCACTGAACAGAACTGCCAGCAACAGACTCAATCGTGTCTTGTTCATCATGTTAATCTCCCTTGGATGGATCAATCAGCAGGCTTCCGGTGCAAGAAGCGTGCAAGCATTCAGCATAATAAAGCTCTCGTCTTTTGTAAAATATTTGTTATTGTCTTTCCATGATGCCCGGCAAATGGGGTGAACCAAGGCTGTTTGTGCTACATTTTGCGACCGTCATCATGGCGCCCACTGTCCAATCATCCCATGTCTCCTCGTTGTAACCGTCTCACTGCTCTGATGTTGACTGCTGTCGTTACGCTGTGCGCTGCCATGCAGGCCTCGGCGTTTGTGACCATGCAACAGATTCGTGAGCGCGGAGAGCTGGTGGTTGCCTACCGAACGGCCAGTGCCACCTGGCGCATTGATGACCATCGCAGAGCGCGTGCTCTGGCCGCTCAGTTTGGTGTCACACTGCGAGTCGAGGAGTTTGCCGATACTCGCTCGGCGCTCAAGGCACTGGAGGCGGGCAGCATTGATCTGATGAGTGATCCTCTGTGGGTCCAGCGACCATTACCAGACAGTCTGGCCTTCAGTTCGCCGATCCGCCACGATGATCTGATTGTGGTCGATCATGTAGCCAACAATACCGATCCCGCCACACCGGACACGCTCGCGGTGCAACCCGGTTCAGACGGCTGGCATTTTCTGATGAGCCTTCGTCAGCAAGGCAGCCGGCACACCATCGAATCCCTGCCCGCAGACTTGCCTGACACTGAAATTCTCTCCTCCATCGCTGCCGGCCATAGCCAACCTGGCCTGATCTACCGCAGCCAGTATGATCGCGCTGCGGTGTTTGGCGTCAGCTCTCAGCAGGAAGTAGCGACCAATATTGC
>QIKT01000225.1 GCA_003233095.1 Oceanospirillales bacterium
CGGTATAGCGCCTGATCGCGCGCCCAGGGACCGCCATGTACCAGCAAAACGGTAGGCGCAGGTTCTGTACTCAGCAAGGGTCGCGCCATAAATGCTTCGAGCCTGAGACCGTCACGCGCAGCGACTGAGTGTCGCTCGTGGTGGTAGCTGGCACGCGAACGGTCATTGCGATCAAACAGCCACCTGGAGCGATCACCCTGGTCGTCTTCAAGCCTCCAGTGCGCCGGTTGATCGGGGAACTCGAGTCGCCAGAGACTGAATCGTTGCAACAGGCCGCCACCCTGCCAGACCGGATCAGCAGTTGTTGAAAGCTGCGACAATCGAGCCAGTCTGGCTTTCCAACCCGGCGATACCGAGCGTGACTGAATCGACAGCGAGCCAGTCTCCCGGTACTCGACCGCCTGACGGTTATCGCTCCAGATCAATTGGCGCGGTGGCGCAGCCATTCGCAGCATTTCTTGCGATCGGTTCATGCCATCGAGTGACAGACGCATGATCTGATAAGGAAAGTCACTCGTTTCATCCCCGGCATGCTCAGTCAGAATGTCGACACTGCCACCGCCATCATTGAACCCCAGCACAGTGATTGCAGGCTCCAGCAGGGTATGGGTGATCAAGTCATTCCATTGGGAGTGCCCACTGGCCAGATAGCGCAATTGGTAGGAGGGTCCGTTGCTGGCCCGCTGCCAGAACCAGCCCATCTGCATCTTGCTTGCGGGATGGTAAAACCATCGAAAAAGACTTCCCGGGTTGCTGCGATCAAACGACAAACGGCCGCTGTTCAGATCCAGTCGAAACAGATCCGGCTGCCCATTGCGTCGTACATCGTGAGACAACCAGAGGCTGTCATGCTGACTGCTGACGACTCGCAACTGACCTGACGCGCTGGAGTCCATCTGGGCCAGTCGCCTCAACGACCCAAGCGATTGGCCGACATCCGTGAGGATCAGTTGGTATATCTTCACTTCAGCGTCAGTCTGCCAGAGCAGCACCAATCGTCCCTCGTCCACCCAGCGCAGCGTGTGCAAACGGCCTTCGGACGGCAGCAGAGCGGTCTGAACCTCACTGGTTTCAAGCGATTGCAGACGCAGCAGCGAGTCGCCGCGCATGATGATGGCCAGCCGTGATGCATCCGGAGACAGTCGCACTGCCTCCGGCCTGGGGGTCATCAGAACCGCTAGTGACTGATCTGTTTCTGCCGCGCTGAGCGCCGAGATGACCCAGGGCTGCCCTGACAGCAGGACAAGCACGCAGGTGCTCACCCAGCGGCGCAAGAACTGGTTTGTTCGGCTTGTGTGAATCATTGGAGACAGTGGCATGGTTCGATCGACTCGATCGAATCGATATCTTTCCGCAATGGCATGGCTATACTGAGAGTATAAACCGAACCGAGTCCAGACATGGCGAACACCCTCTTTTCAAACAGTGTCCGATGACCCTGCGCGAGCTGCAGTATCTGATCGTGCTCAATCGCACCCGTCACTTCGGGCAGGCCGCCGAAGCCTGTTTCGTGACCCAACCCACGCTCAGTACTCAGATTCGAAAGCTGGAAGAGGAATTGGATGTTCAATTGTTCGAGCGTGATCAGAGACATGTCTTTCCAACCCAGGTTGGTGAGATGATCGTCAAGCGCGCAGTCCGGATCATGCACGAAGTCGAACAGATTCGTGAAACGGCCCGTTCCGCCAGTGATCCGGAATCAGGCACCTTGAAACTGGGTATCTTCTCCACTCTGGCGCCCTATCTGCTGCCACATATCGTGCCCGATATCAGGCGTCAATATCCAAACCTGCAGCTGCTGCTGGTCGAGGAAAAAACCGATAACCTTCTGTCCCAGCTCGAAGCGGGTGAACTGGACTGTGCGATTCTGGCCGAACCGGTGGATGACCCCAGTCTTCATTCGACTCATTTGTTCGAAGAGCCGTTTGTATTGGCCGTTCCGGACTCCGATCCACTGGCCCACAAACCACGAATCCAGATGTCGGACCTGGCCAATCGAGAGTTGTTGTTATTGGAAGAAGGTCATTGTCTCAGACAGCAGGCTCTGGATGTCTGCGCGCTGGCGCAAACCACCGAGCGCCCCGACTTTCGGGCCACCAGCCTTGAGACTTTGCGCCAGATGGTCGTGGCTGAAGTCGGCATCACGCTGCTGCCGCTGCTGTCGATTCAACCGCCGGTCAGCCCTCAGAAAGGACTGACCCTGCGCGCCTTCGATGACGATGCACCCAGTCGCAAATTGTCATTCTACTGGCGCAGCACAGTGGCACGAACCGAGTTTCTCAAATCGATTGCCGAGTTGATCAGACAGCTGCCGAAGCAGCTGCTGACCTGGCCGGACTGAACGCGCTCAGTGATGCGTCCAGTGATAGCGTTCGGCCTTGGCTTCATAACGACTGGCCGCTTCACTGGGGAATGAATCGCCACCCTCCAGTTCGAAGAAGAACGGCTTTCGCTGGCGATCGCCACTGAGCATTTCATTCATGCTGGCGACGTCATACAAGCGACCATTGATCATGGTATGACTGATGTATTCCGAGCGACGAATGTCGGTCAGCGGATTGCCGTCGATAATCGCCAGATCTGCCAGTTTTCCTGGTTCCAGTGAGCCGACGGCTTCATCCATGCCCAGATACCAGGCGCCGTCAATGGTGGCCGCTCGCAGCGCTTGCCACGGCGTCATACCACCTTGTTCGAGCATCCAGATTTCCCAATGTGCAGCCAGACCTCCGCGCTGGCCGTGCGAACCAATCAGAACTTTGACACCCTTGTCGCGCAGGGTGAGCGCATGCCTGGACACATTGAAATGATTGTAGTGCTCATCTGGCGCTGTCGTGCGTCGCATCGATGCCGGGTAGACAAACGTCTTGGGGGAATAGCGCATCAACCGCTCATTCTTCCAGACATCGGTGCGATCGTACCAGTAGGTTTCACCCGTCAGGCCACCATAGGCCACACCAAACGTCGGTGTGTATCCAGTCTCAGTCTGCTCCCAGAGCTGGACCACATCATCGTAGATGTGCGCGATCGGCAGGGCATGCTCGACACCTGTGTGACCGTCGACAATGTGGCTCATGTTGTGCTGGAATTTCATCCCGCCTTCCGGTACCACCATCACACCCAACTCGCTGCCCGCCTCAATAATCTGCTGACGCACATCGCGCTGCAGATGGTTGTAGCTCTTGACCGAAATGGCGCCAAGATCCTTGAGTCGCTGCAGATGGAATACCGCATCTTCATAGGAATTCACTTCAGTGGTGTAACCCTTGGCCAATGCACCATAGAGGATCGTTCCAGTCGACCAGGTCCGTGGCCCCAGTACCTGACCGCTGCGTTGCAACTCGGCATGCGAGAAAATTTCAGTGCTGTCATTGGACGGATCGTGAATGCTGGTCACACCGAATGACAGATTCGAGTATTGCATCCAATTCTGTTGCGGCGTGATCTCGTTCGATCCCATGCCACCGTGGGCATGCACATCAATCAATCCGGGAATAATGGTCTTGTCACCGACATCGATCACCTCGGCTCCTTCGGGAATCTCGACCTCGGTTTGCGGACCCACCGCAACAATGCGATTGCCCTCTACCACGATCACGCCGTCCTGGATCACTTCCTCGAACCGCTGGGCCTCGCGCATGGTGATTATTCGAGCGGCCTTGATAGCGATGACACTGTCAGGCTTGTCCGCCTTGACAGTAAAGGACAGATCAATGCCCTCACTGACCGGCTCGGGCAATTCTTCGGGACTATCGGCCAGAAACGAAAAGGCATCGTTCAGCGCGCGGCTGTAGAGGATGGGTCCGTGCGACCACATCACCGACTGACTGTCGCCAGTCCAGTGCAGGCTCTCGCCTGATCGCGATGAAATCTGCGTGACAGGAAGATTGTCACCAGCCTTGCCGACCGAGACGGTTTGCCCCGCCATGGCAATGGGCGCTACATAAGCGTTGTACTGCTCGGTAAACGCGATCCATTTGCCATCTGGTGAGACGCTCATCGAGGTCGCACCGGCCAGAGTCAAGTGTGTGATCGGGTCAAAACCATCCAGATTGACACTGTTGAGCAGGGCTGCATTCTCTTCCCCGCTGCCCATGAACATCAGTCGTTTACCGTCCGTCGAGAACATCGGTGACTGGCCTGAACTGCTGACTTTGACGGCGTTGGCTCCGTCTCGGTTCGCCACGTACAAACCTGTTTCATTGGACCACAGAGGCGAGAGCAGATAGCCACCACCGAATTTGCGATAGGCAATGCGCTTGCCATCGGTCGAGAACACCGGCTCGACATAATGTCCAGGCTGTTCGGTCACCTGTTTGGGAGTGCCACCTCGGGCCGAGACGATGCGAACCGCCCCAAGCGTCTGGTCGTTCCAACTGGTATAGATGATTGATTTACCGTCCGCTGACCAGGAAGGCCAGAACTCGAAGTCAGCGTCCTGTCGGGTCAGGCGAAGGGCTTCGCCACCATCGGTATCACGAATGTACAAATGGCCCAGAGCCTGGAACACCACTTTGGAACCGTCCGGGGACTGTTTAGCGAATCGAATCATCTGGACGGGAAACTCATCCTTCCAGACATCCACCGGGAAGCGCACGGTCTCACGGACCTGCTTCTGGACATCCAGACTCAGCGGAATATCACTCAGCTGGGTGCTGGCCACATCCAGTGAATGGAAGGTGCCGGCAGTCCAGAAAATCAATTGATTGGAATCAGGGGTCCAGGCAAATGCTGGAGCGTTACCGTGGGCGCCACTGGTCTCCTGCATGTCACGCTCGAACTCCTCGAAGACGATGCGCTCATTGCCAGAAGCCAGATCCTGAATGACGATAGCCGATTTGAGCGTCGGCAGACGCTTGATGAAGGCCAGTGACTTGCCGTCCGGCGATGGCACAGGACGAATGGCTCCACCCGGTCCTCCGGCGACGGTGATGGTCTCGCCCCGCTCGCGATCCAGTCGCTTGATGACGAAGATCTGACTGGTAGCATCCTTGTTGTATTGCCAGACTGTTCCGGCGGTCACATCCTGGCTGTAGTAGAGGTAGCGACCATCATGGGAGAACACCGGCTCGGCGATGTTCTTCTGACCCTGTTTGCCATGCGGGTTCTCGACCAACTGGATGCCCTTGCCGCCGCTGCGATGAACCATCCAGATTTCACCGGCCGGAATGCTCCGCTGTGAGACAAAACCGCGGCGTGCGACCAGCCAGTCGCCGTCCGGGCTCCAGGAAACATTGTGAAACAAGTTGTTGCGCTCTTCGGTCACAGCACTGGCGTCACTGCCGTCGGCCTTCATAATCCAGATGTTGTCGGCTCCGCCAGCATCGGAAATATAGGCAATGGACTTGCCGTCTGGTGAGAATTGCGGCTGGAAATTCCAGGCGATATCCGAGGTCAGCGCCGTGGCCTTGCCACCCTCAATGGGCATGGAGTACAGATCACCGAGCGAATCAAAGACCAGAGTCTTGCCGTCGGGACTGACATCCAGATTACTCCAGGTCACAGTCTTTGTGTTGATTCGAATCGATTTCCAATTCCCCGGAGGCTCGTTGACATTCCAGGCTGTCTCCGCATCATCCGCATCATCTTCAACCGGCGATTCCAATGAATCGGAGTGAACTTCATCGCTTGCCTCATGGCCGTCTGCAAACAGCGGTGATGCAAACAGGCTGCACCAGCACAGGCTTAACAGCAGCCAGCGGCAGGCACCGGCGACGGCCGGGAATTTGGAGGATTCAGTAGGGGTGACCGGACAATCGGGCATGGATGAGAAGCTCCTGTGTGCTTGAATCGGGATCGTTTACTCGGCCCCGGAGTCGCAAACAGGGTCGCCCGCCTGACAATCAGCAGGCAGTGGGATTAATCGGGACAAATATAGCACAGATGATAGCCAGTTCCCGCTATAATGCCGCTCGAATCAATGCTTTCGGGAAGGTCAACAGGCGTGGCGAAAATTGGATTTGTATCACTGGGTTGTCCCAAGGCGCTGGTCGATTCGGAACGAATCCTCACTCAGCTCAATATCGATGGCTATCAGATGGTGCCAGACTATGAGACTGCCGATCTGGTCATCGTCAACACCTGCGGTTTCATTGACAGCGCCAAGGCCGAATCTCTGCACGCCATCGGTGAAGCACTCGAGCACAATGGACGCGTTCTGGTCACCGGCTGCATGGGCGCGGATCGCGACAGCATTCTGAGCGTTCATCCCAGCGTAATGGATGTGTCCGGACCACAGCAGTATGAGCAAGTCGTTGGCGCGGTGCATGAACACCTGCCTATCGAACACGATCACAACCCGCACCTGGACCTGATCCCACCCCAGGGCATCAAGTTGACCCCTCGCCACTATGCGTATCTGAAAATTTCCGAAGGCTGTAATCACGGCTGTACTTTCTGCATCATTCCTGACCTGCGTGGCAAGCTGGTGAGTCGACCGATTGAACAAGTTCTCGCCGAAGCCCATCGGCTGGTCAGGGCCGGTGTGAGAGAGCTGCTGGTAGTCTCGCAGGACACCTCGGCCTATGGCGTGGATATCAAGTATCAGTCCGGCACCTTTCGGGACAAATCACGACAAGCCCGCTTCGCCGATCTGTGTGATGGCCTGTCTGAAACTGGTGCCTGGGTTCGACTGCACTATGTCTATCCTTACCCACACGTTGACCAGGTCATTCCGCTGATGGCCGATGGGCGAATTCTGCCGTACCTGGACATGCCGTTGCAGCACGGCGCGCCATCTGTGCTTAAGCGAATGAAGCGCCCGGCGGCGACCGCCAAAGTACTCGATCGCATCACCCGCTGGCGCGAGCAATGTCCTGAGCTGGTATTGCGCAGCACCTTCATTGTCGGCTTTCCGGGCGAAACCGAAGCTGAGTTCCAGCAGCTGCTGGATTTTATCGAGCAAGCTCGTATTGATCGAGCCGGCTGCTTCACCTACTCCAATGTGGACGGTGCCAGAGCCAACGCTCTGCCCGATCAGGTCGACGAGGCTGTCAAGCAGGATCGATATGAACGCTTCATGGTCGTCCAGCAACGCATCAGTCGTGAAATTCTGGCCAGCAAAGTCGGCACCACCGTCTCGGTCATAATCGATCAGGTCAGTGATGATGCGGTGATTGGACGATCCACCGCCGATGCGCCCGAGATCGATGGTTCGGTCTATCTTCCGGTTGATGCCAAGGTCACAGCGGGGCAAATCGTATCAGTCAGAATCGAACATGCCGATGATTACGATCTATGGGGTGAACCGGTCGGCACGGAACTACCGCCGGTCCTGAGGATGTCGGGGAACTGACATGGCGTCGATTCAGGCAGGAGCCATCCTTCTCAAAAATCGCGATCGTCTCACTGATCAGCATGTGCTGCTGATCAACCTCGAAGAGGCGGGCTTGCTCAGTGGGTTGAACACAACGGCGCAGATCGAAGCGGTCACTCTGTGGCAAGGCATGAGTCAGACCAGCGATTCAATCCCTGTTTACTTCGGGCTGGAGGAGCGTGCTGCTGATCCGGTCGACTGCTGCATCGTCACCATCAGCAAATCGAAACCTCTCAACCGATGCCTGGTCGCCTATGCCCACTCACAGGTCAAACCTGGTGGCGAAGTCTGGCTGGCCGGTCATCAGAAGGCCGGCATCAAGTCACAAGCCCAACTGCTTGAGTCGATCAACCCTGCCGTCAAGCGCCTGGACAACGCTCGTCATTGCGTGTTGTTTACCGCAACGGCGCTTGAAACACACCTGTTTTCGATGCATGACTGGATTGATTCCTGGACACTGGATATCGCCGGTCAGAGCCTGAAACTGGCCAGCTTGCCCGGCGTCTTTGCCGACGGTCGTCTGGACGATGGCAGTCGTTTGCTGCTCGATAACCTGCCTGATTTGTTCTCAGCCGATAGCGGTGGTCGCATGATCGACTTTGGCGCAGGCTGTGGCGTTCTTAGCTGCTGGATTCATGGCCATACGGGCGCAGAAATGATTGCTGTCGATCACGATGCGATGGCCATTGCCGCCTGTCGGCGCAGCTTCGAGTGGCAACAGGTGACTGGCGAGGTGATGGCATCCGATGGCCTGCCGAATACGATATTGCCGGTCGATGTCATCGTCACCAACCCGCCGTTCCACCAAGGCGTCGACACCGCCTATGAAGCCAGCGAAACCCTGATTGCTCGTGCTCGCCGGCTGCTGAAGTCACGGGGACGGCTGATCATGGTCGCCAATCATTTTCTGGATTACCCGACCCGACTGGCCAGTCATTTCCATAAGGTCAAACAGATCGCCAGCGATGCGCGCTTCCAGGTCATCGAAGCGCAAGGCCTGAAACGGTCCAGGAAACCTCTGAACAAGTTTCGAGCCGATTGAGTTGTGATACCAAATGCGTCCAGTCATGACAGCCGGCCATGACTTGTTCAGAGGTTTCTTAGATCGCGCTGAAACATCGCCAGTCCGCATAGACGACCGTCGCCAACGCAGCCAGAACCAGAATCACACGGATAGAGAGCAAAGACGTGGGTCGACCGGAATGTGCTACAGAGATTGGAAGCGATGGTTCAGCTATGCATCGGGTCAGTCCGTATCGAACTCACCAGGCTGCCAGAGTTCGACCTTGTTGCCGTCCGGATCCAGAAACCAGCCAAACAGGCCATAGGATTCGGTCTGGATATCGCCGACCACTTGCCCGCCATGAGCGGCGACCTGAACCAGTGCCTCGGCCAGATCATCGATAACCAGGTTGATCATGAAGGTGGCCTGTGACGGCTTGAAATACTCAGTGTCTGCCTTGAAGGGCGAAAACACGGTCGCACCACCGGCGGGCATATTATCGAGTGCAAAACTGGCCCCTCCCCACTCCGCTTCGATGGGCACATTGAGTGCCTTCGCATACCATTGGGCAAGCGCCGATGGATCGGCAGACTTGAAGAAGATGCCACCTATTCCCAGCACTCTGGCCATTTCAAGAGCCCCTCATTGTTTTAATATATTGAAACGCGATCACAAGGACAAAGGCCAGAAGGCCCAGCCATGTCGCCCAGCTGAATGCATCCAGATACGGCAATTCAATTCCCTGCTTGAACAACCGGACAGTGACTACCGCGACCAGTACCCCCATCAGCGCCTCACCGGTAATCAGACCTGAGGCAATCAGCAGACCGTGGCTGCTTCGAGCAGTTTTCTCACTATCGGTGAGATTGTTCGAGCGTTTCTGGACCACGTATGAAATCAGACCACCCATAAAGATCGATACCGACAAACCGAGCGGTAGGTAAATCCCCACGGCGACGGCCAAAACAGGCAAGCGAAAACTCGCGCCACGTTTTTTCTGAATGAGATCCAGCACAATCAACGCCACCGCCACGGCAAAGCCAATGAAGATGAAGTTCCACTCAATCCCGTCACCAAAAACACCTTCCGCCAGGGCTTGCATCAAACCAGCCTATGGGGCGGCCAGCGGCGTGGAACCGGGGTTAATGGGACTCGGG
>QIKT01000129.1 GCA_003233095.1 Oceanospirillales bacterium
TGATGGTACGCCCAACATTGATGATAGCAGGCCCCTGGAAAGCCACTAACAACGGACAGAAAATGACGATTGGCGGCCCTCGGTTTGAGGGCCGTTTTCATCGCTGCAATAAAATCAATCCGTCCGTGCGCCTTGCACTCGAACCGCTCGCTACGGTTTCTAGAGGTTCCCCACGGATACTTCATGAACGAAACCCTCAACATCATCGAGACCCTGGCCACCCAGGCGCTGTCCAAAGGCCGTGAAGACCGCGAGCGTTTTCTCGACCAGGCCTGTAAGTCCGACCCAAGCTTGCGAGATCAAGTAGAGCCGCTGATCGCCGAAGCGCTGGGAATCGAACAGTTCGAGGACTACAGGCTCCCGGGTGAACCCAAGACCCTGGGCGGCTACACAATTATTAACCTGATTGGCAGCGGCGGGATGGGCCGGGTGTATCGCGAGCAGCAGCGTTTCATGGCCGAACGACAGGCCATGGCGCGGGAGCTATAGTCAAATCTGGCGTACAGATGACATTGCCGCTTCAAAATTGAATCACAGCACTCACCGCTCTGCTATCCTTTGATCCCATGAGCCAAAATCACGCCCTTCCCATTCTCTATTCCTTCCGCCGATGCCCCTATGCCATTCGGGCACGCATGGCGATCAAGCAGGCCTGTGTCAAGGTTCAATTGCGGGAAGTGGTTCTTCGCAACAAGCCTCAGGCGTTGATCGATGCCTCAGCCAAGGCCACGGTCCCGGTATTGGCGCCGGTCAATGAGTCTGTGATTGATGAAAGTCTCGCGATCATGCATTGGGCCATGTCGCAATCAGACCCGGATGGATGGCTGCCGGTCAGCGATCAAGCCGCTGCACGCACCTCGGCACTGATCGAAAAAAATGATCATGAGTTCAAGCCTTGGCTGGATCGCTACAAGTATGCCGATCGCCACCCGGAACGCAGCGCCGATGATTATCGCGCTGAAGGCGAGCGGTTCATTCGGCAACTGGAGTCTGTGCTGAGTACGCAAGCGACCCTGCACGGGGGGATGATTGGTCTGGCCGATGTAGCGATCTTTCCGTTTGTTCGACAGTTTGCCCACGTCGACCTGAACTGGTTCATGAACACACCCTATCCGGCGGTACAGCAATGGTATCAACGATGGGTTGATCGCCCACTGTTCACCGAGGTGATGGAAAAATATCCGCCCTGGGAAACTGGCCAGACAGTGACGCTTTTTCCAGATTCTGTAGCCAGCGGGGCAGTCCAGGCTCAAGCCTGATCAAAGGTCGTCTTGAGCGCCTGCTCGATGGCACGACAGCCCTCGGCAATCATACGTGCGCTTGGAACACCGCAGGGAGCAGGACTCAAGGCTGGTTGAATACCAGTGCAAAGCGCCACGCTGACATCGTCCGCATGATAGCGACGTCATCTCGATCCAGGGCACACATCCAGCGCTACAATGGCCTGACAAGTTCTCTGTACTGTCCTACAATGCGCGCTTGGCACGGCTAGCACCGGATTTACGTTTCGAGTTGCTGAACACAGAGGACTCATCATGAACCCACCCATTTTTGTGGCGGCGCTGTATCACTTCGTCCGCCTGGACAATCCCGATTCCTATCGCCAACCGCTGCTCGATTGCATGCAGGCCAACAATATCCGAGGCACGCTGTTGCTGGCAGGTGAAGGCATCAATGGCACCATCTCGGGCACTCGTGAGGCCATCGATAGCTTGCTGAATTGGCTCAGGGCCGACCCTCATTTTGCCGAGCTGAGCCACAAGGAATCGGTTCATGCTGCCCATCCCTTCCATCGCAGCAAAGTCAAACTCAAGGGTGAGATCGTGACCATGGGCGTCGAAGGCATTGATCCCAATCACATCAAGGGCAGCTATGTCGACCCTGCCGACTGGGATGCACTGATCAACGACCCTGAGGTGACGCTGATTGATACGCGCAACGATTACGAAGTACAGATCGGCAGCTTCAAGGGGGCCATCAATCCGGGAACAGAAACCTTTCGCGAGTTTCCCGATTACGTCGAGCAATCACTGGATCCGCGCGTCCACAAAAAAGTGGCCATGTTCTGTACTGGAGGCATTCGATGCGAGAAATCCACGGCTTATCTGAAAGAGCAGGGTTTCGAAGAGGTCTACCATCTGAAAGGCGGAATTCTCAAATATCTGGAAGAAGTCCCCGAGGAACAGTCCAGTTGGGAAGGTGAGTGCTTCGTCTTCGACAACCGAGTGGCGGTCAATCATCAGCTGGAAAAGGGTCAGTACGAACAGTGCTTTGCCTGTCGCTATCCGATCACGATTGAAGACCAGCGCAGTGACGATTATGTGCCAGGCGTCTCATGTCCGCACTGCATTGATCGACAAGTTGATCGCGATCGCTTTGCCGAACGGGAACGACAGATGCAACTGGCCAAGGCTCGCGGCGAAACGCATATTGGCAGTGATGCCAGCGCCGCAGCGGAACGTCATCGGCTGGAAAAACAACGCAAACGCGAGCGCCAGCGAAAAGGTTGAGCAGGCAACCTACTCACGGCGTTCTGCGGCTACCTTTTCGACCATCTGCCGGAGCTCGTGATCCTGGGACATCAGTGATTCAAAATCACCGGTAGTCAGCACCAGCAGGTCACAGAAGCTCTTGGCGACCACGGTGACCAGCCGCGGCTGATCGGACAGCAACGCCATCTCGCCAAAGAAGTGGCCGCTGCCGAGGATGACCGGGGCCGGCTCAACCAGCACCTTGACTGCGCCGGAGGAAATGAAATACATCGCATCGCCCTTCTCACCCTTGTGAATGATCTCCTCACCAGGCAAAACCAAACGAGGCTTGAGGCGATGCACAATCGATTGCTGACCGACATCCGAGAGCTCGGCAAACAGCGGCACCTGTGCCACCAGTCGGCGCGCATCCAGACCCAGATCCAGGCTCGGACTGGCTGCATGCTGTTCTGTGTTACGCGCCTGTTCGCTCATCAGGTCACGATAAACATCGCCGCCGATCGATGCATTGTCACGCATGCGCCCAAAATGAGATTTCTCCAGACGATCGGCCCATTGATAGAGCCAGCGCTTTCGCACCCCTCGGGTATATTCGGGATAGGCCGCTTCGATCGATTCCAATGCCAGAATAGTGACCGACAGTCGGCGCTGAATGATCTGGGTCAGTTCGGCTGCCACTGACTCATTGACCACCTCTCCGACGCATTCAGGCACCTGATCGACCAGTTCGCGCAGCGCCATGGTGGTCGCCTGAAGCCAGTGATAACGATCGGCCAGCAGGCGTGACAACCAGCGTTGAGAGCCAAGCTGCCGCTGAACACGAGCCGCCCATTTGGCCTGCCAGCCGAACTCCAGATGGCGGGTATAGGTGGCTTCGTATCCGGCCAGATTGTCGCTCTTGGTGGCATCGATCAGATCGGCTGCATGATGCAACAGTTGTCGACTGATTTCATTTGCGACCAGTGCCTGCTCCTGAAAGCTGGCATATCGATCTTTTTCCCGAAAGACCATCGTCTTCAGGCCCAGACGAATCTGCTCAGCCTCATTCAATGTGGTCTGACTGGCATGTTCGGCAATCTTTTTACTGCGCTGGTGATAGGGCTCGACCACCTCGGCCACCAGGGTCGGGTCAAACTGTTGCTTCTCGGCAGTCCGCTCGACTCGGTTGGACAATTCCCTGAACGACCGGGCCAACACTCGATCACGCACAGCCACATCGACCGGGCTGAGTTGATCGAGACCGAACAGCTTCATCACCAGTTTGACCGTGGGGGCATTGATGAACAGAGTGAATAGTACGAAGCCACAGACCATCACGCCGATAAATTCCCGTACGCTTTCGTCGAAAGCCGGATTTTCCATCACCGCCAGAGCCAGGGCCAGTGACACCGCCCCTCGCAGGCCACCCCAGAACATCACTGCCTGATAGCCCCGTTCGACGCGCTGGGCCATACCCATTGCTGAAAGCAGTGGCAACAGTCCGAAGATGATGGCAAAACGGGCGACAAATGCAGCGCCGATCAGCAGCGCCATCCAGCCAAATTGCTGCGCGCCCAAATCACTCATGATGCGCGGCACGGCAATGCCGACCAGTACGAAAATCACGCTGTTGGCGACAAAGCCAATCTGCTCCCAAACGTGCTCCATACCATGCCAGCTTGATCGGGCAATGATGCTACGCCCGCGTGATCCAAGCACACAGGCAGCGGTGACCACGGCCATGACGCCGGAAACATGCAGATAGTGTTCGGCGATAATAAAGGACAGATACGCCAGACCGATGGTCAGCGTGGTCCGTGCCAAGACCGATTCACCGATCCATCGAAGCATCCAGCAGACCAGACGCGCCATCAGATAACCGGCCACGATGCCGCCGACAAAAACAGTCAGGAATGACAGAATACCGCCCATGACCGAGGGATCGGATTCTCCGAGGATCATGGAGGACAGAATGGTAAAGGCCACGATCGCGGTGGCATCGTTGAACAGGCTCTCGCCCTCGACCAGAATTGCCAGGCGTTTGGGCGCACCCAAATCCTTGAATATGGCGACCACGGCGACCGGGTCGGTCGCTGAGACAATCGCGCCCAGCAGTAGACAGACCAACAGGCTTTGACCGGAGACCCCGTAAATGGCCAGACCGGCCACCATGGTCGAAATCAGCAAGCCGATGATCGCCAGCATCAGAATGGGCGCCAGATCGTCGACCAATCGACGAACGTCGATGGCCAGGGCCGACTCGAACACCAGCGCTGGCAGGAACACGAAAAAGACCACCTCCGAAGTGATCTCCATCTGATGCAAGGCATGCAACATATCCGAAATCTGACCCTGACTCAGGTCATCGGGTGCCATATGCGCCAGCAGTCCAATCACAATGCCGATCGCCGCCAGCATCACCGTGTAGGGAATGTTCAGTCGCTTGGCGAGCGGCAAGATCATGACCGCCACAGTCAGCAGGGCCATGATCCCCAACATGGTCAACAGGACAGTGTGTTCCATCAGTTCCCCAGCATTACCCTTGTCTCCTCGCTACTCTAGCAGCCTGTCTGACTTGACGTCATCTACTGCACAAAACCCGAGTGTGGCCAGATGTCCCGATCTTGTTGGTTACATAGCGGTGCTATTCGCCTCAAAAGATCCAAAAATCTGACTCAAATCGACTGTTCCTCGTGATGACCCGTTAAGCCCGACAGGCTGCTAGCCCAGTTCGACCGGATTGCAACACGGGCTGGCACGGGGCTTGAAAGTCTTCGCAGCTCTGGCCATAGTACCGGCTGGCTGATGACCCCACAGGAGACCTGCCATGCCGACGCCATTTCATGTGGCCCTGGCGGTACGCAACATAGACGAAGCAGCCCATTTCTATAGGGAAATAATGGGTCTGGAACAAGGCCGTTCGTCGAGTCACTGGATCGATTTCAACTTGTTCGGGCACCAGTTTGTCGTTCATCTGGATGAGTCACTCGGTGATCAGGGGACCATCAAGAACCAATGCAATCCTGTTGATGACAAGGCCGTGCCTATCCCGCATTGTGGCGCCGTCCTGAGTATGCCCGAATGGCGCGATCTGGGCGAGCGTCTGCGAGATGCCGGTGTTGAATTCCTGATAGAGCCGTCTATCCGATTCGAGGGGCAGACCGGGGAACAGGGCACCTTCTTTTTCACTGACCCATCCGGTAACGCCCTCGAGTTCAAGGGATTTGCCGATATGGATACCGGTCTGTTTGCCATCGAATGAGGGGTTCCACCACACTGCGTTCGATTCTGACATCGACCGCTGATCAGATCGGCCATACCGACATGCTCAGGCTCAACAGCCTCAGCACGTTGACCGGCTGCGAAATCCTGGTCAAATGCGAGTATCAGAACCCGGGTGGCTCGATCAAGGATCGCGCGGCCCTTCAGATGGTGACCGAGGCCATGGATGAGGGCAACCTTCGAGAAGGCATGACCATCGTCGAGGGCACTGCTGGTAACACCGGCATTGGACTGTCGGTGGTTGCCAGATCCTTCGGCCTTGAGATGCTAGCCGTGATGCCGCGTGGACAGACCATCGAGAAACAACGAATGATCGAGCTGCACGGCGGCCAGCTTCACCTGGTTGATCCCTGTCCATTTGCCAATCCCGATCATTTCTATCACACTGCCCGCCGCCTGGCCGAGCAGCGCGAGGATTGCTGGTGGGCCAACCAGTTTGAAAACCTGGCCAACACTCGCGCCCATCTGAATCACACCGGTCCGGAGATCTGGCAACAGACCGGCGGTCGGATCGATGCCCTGGTCTCGGTCTGCGGGACAGGCGGGACCATTGCCGGCAACTCGGCCTACCTCAAATCACAATCCGAGCAGGTGAGTATCTGGCTGATCGACCCGGAGGGATCGGGCATCGTCTCGTACCTGCGATCCGGCCAGTACCAATCGACCGGCAGTTCGCTGACTGAGGGCATCGGCATTATGCGGACCGTCGACAATTTTCGTCAGGCCAGCATCGACCATGCGGTCACGCTGCCCGACCAGGACCTGGTGACCATTTCACGAGCGGTCCGGGACCGCGATGGACTGGTACTGGGTAGCAGTTCGGCGCTGAACGTGGCCGGGGCGCTGTTTGTTGCCGCGCAGAGCGTTCGTCACGGCGCGACCGGCACAGTGATCGTGAGCTTCGCCTGCGATGCCGGAGAACGTTCGTTTTCAAAGCTTTATAACTCTGCATTTCTGCAGCAGCGGGGCTTGAGGACTGACTCGGAGTCAGTCGAATCCCTGTTTGAACGCTACTTGAGCGCCGCTGATGAGTCGGCCGTGACGGTTGATGAGCCGGGACCCTGAAATCCTCACGTCAGGCTGAGAATTCTCTGCGACAATGCACCCATGAGCAATCATTTCCACTATTCCATTCTGCGCTCAAACGATGAGCGGACCTGAGACCAGCGTTTGTGATCTATTATCCCGTCAAGGCAGCCACACCTCAGTGGCAGGACGATCTGCCAGTCTCCGCGTCCCATAAGGACTCGTATTACTGTCCAGAGGGCGGCCTGTCCGAATCCAGACACGTGTTTCTCGATGGCTGTCAGGTCGACCAGCAGTGGCGTGATCGCTCTCAGTTTTGCATTCTGGAAACCGGTTTCGGGATCGGACTGAATCTGCTGGCGACCTGGCAACGCTGGCAACAGACTCGCAAGCCCGGACAGCGACTGCACCTGATCAGCGTCGAAGCCCACCCGTTGACAGGCGAGCAGATGCGCCGCGCCCTGTCACGTTGGCCAGAACTTTCCTCGATCGCCGCTCTGCTGATGGAGCACTTACCCGAACCAGTAGGCGGCTTTCATCGGCGCTGGTTCGTCAGTGAGCAGTTGAGCCTGACGCTGCTGTATGGCCCGGCAGATGCGTGTCTGGAAGCTCTGGAGGCACAGGTCGATGCGATTTACCTGGATGGCTTCTCACCCAGGTGCAACGCAGACCTGTGGTCACCGGCTGTCTTTGCCCAGCTTCAAAGGCTGGCCCGTCCTGGCTGTCGCCTGTCCAGTTTCACATCAGCAGGCTTCGTCCACAGCGGTCTGGAGGAGGCCGGTTTCTCAGTCACTCGGGTGACAGGCTTTGGTCGCAAACACGACATGATCCGGGCAGAACGACGTCTGGATACGCCCTGCCGCTCGCGGCTACCCGCCTGGTATCGACTGCCCGAACCTGTTGATGGCCACTCGATCGAGATTCTGGGCAGCGGCATTGCCGGTGCCAGTGTCGCGCAGGCGCTTGAGCTTCGAGGACTGTCACCGCGAGTCGTTGACCCACAACCACAGCGAGCAGCCTCCAGAAACCCGGTTGCCGTGATGGCCCCGAAACTACCGGTTCAGACCAATGTCGGCGGCCAGCTGCTGCTGTCAGCCGCGCTGTATGCTCGTCATGCCTATCAGCAGTCCGGCGCACTGATCGCCAATGAGGCACTGATCGCCGAACATTCACGGCTGAATGAGGATCAGTGCATGGCACTGGTGGCCAACTGGCAGTTGCCGGAGACCTTGCTGCAGCGACTGGGGGCGGACGAGATGGCTGTGTTGAGTGATGATCAGATTCATCATCCTGGACTGAAACTGGGACTCGGTGGCTCCGTAGACACGCGCCATCTGCTCAGTCAGTGGCTGCCCGACATTCACAGCGAGCCCCTGAACTGCGGCACGCATCAAATCCTCTGCCTCGGTGCCGCGTCGCTCAAGCGTATGCCGTCACTTCGAGCAGTAATGACAGCTAGTCAGGGCGAGGTGGTGCTGGTTGATGACTGCACATTGCCGCATCTGCATCGACCTCTGTGCGGGCAGGGGCAGGTCGCCCGCAGCAATGGCCAGGGCTGGCAAGTCGGCTCCAGCTTCAAACCCATCCCAGCCGACCAGGCCACAGACCCGCAACAGCCAGATCCAGAGGTCCAGCGCGAGATTCTGGACAAACTGTCACCGAGACCGAATAGCCTCGACCCCTCGCTGCCAGTCCTCGGCGGACGAGTAGCCGTTCGCCTGCGCAGCCGAGATCGCCTGCCGATGGCTGGTCCGCTGCCAGACCCCGAGGCTTATCTTGCAGCCTTTGCAGGATTGCCGCGAAGCGAACAGTCCGTCGCCCAGGTGATCCCACCATGGATGCATGGTCAATGGTTGTTGACGGGCCTGGGTTCGCATGGCTACACCTACGCGCCATTACTGGCAGAACTGCTGGTAAGCCAGATGCTCGGTGAGCCGTGGCCGCTGCCCAGACAAGTTGCCCTGACCGTCCAACCGGCGCGCTTGATCATCCGTGACCTGAGGCGTACCGACACCCAGTGATCGACGACACCCAGACCGATTCAAACCCAGGGCCTTAAGGAGTATTTCCGATGACCGATCGCCCTTCTTTCACACCCTGTGACCCTCAGTATGCAGAACGCGTACAGCGTGATTTTGACCGCCAGGAGGTTCTCAGGACCATGCAGATTTCGATTGAAAGAATTGAGCCCGGCGAGGTGGTTCTAAGCATGCCGTTTCAGAGTGCACTGACCCAGCAACATGGCTTTCTGCACGCCGGAGTCGTCGCGACTCTGATCGACACCGCCTGTGGTTATGCGGCATTCACGCTGATGCCTGCCGATGCCCAAGTCCTGTCAGTCGAGTTCAAGGTCAATCTGATGCGGCCTTCGCGCGGGGACCGATTCACGGCCGTGGGCCGCGTTCGCAAGGCTGGCCGCACGGTCAGCGTAGTCGAGGGCGACTTGCTGGCACACGATGCCGATCAGCAGAAGCTGGTCGCGACCATGAATGGCACCATGATGTCCATTTTCGATCGCTGAGATTCATCAGCCCTCGGGAACCCTTGGGTCTAGCAGCCTGTTTGCCGGCGAAACAGCCTTCTGAACAAGCCGCATTCCGCATCGCTGGC
>QIKT01000038.1 GCA_003233095.1 Oceanospirillales bacterium
GCTGCGAGTTGGATTGAGAAGGGAAATGCATCCGATCAAGGCGCATGAGCTGAGTCATAGTGGTGCGATGGCTCAGCTCATGCAACGCAGAGGGGGCGTATTTCACGCTCAAGGCAGCCGATCATAACTTGTTCAGAGGCTCCCTAGCTCTTATTGTCTAAAGTGGTCGATTAGACTATTACGTTTGGAACCCAAATAACTGTACAAGTGGGACCACCAGATGCGTTTTGTGTGCAAGTAATTACATGCTCACCACTTGGACCAATATTTGGCGGTGTTCCACCTTGACCACCACCGCCGGACCCAGCAGATGGATCTACAATAGCTCTACCTTGCTGACTGTGCTCGGAAGGTGACCGGACCCGCCCTCCTCTCCTTCGAGTCGTGAAGGGTCCCGCGGTCAATCTGCGTCAGCGAGAGCTTTGCGGCCCTCAACCGTCCTGTCAGTATGGCAACCTCATGGCCGGGTCACCCAGCAGACTCATGTCCAGCAAATACTGGTCAGCGTTCGGACGCTGACGAATCAGCTCGCGTTGGGCGCGCAGCCAGACATCCCCCAGGCGATCACCGTCTGTCAGTTCGGCAAAGAAAATCAAGGCCATGTCGACGTGTGATTGTGCAGACGTCAGCGTAGTCCCGCCAAGACTGGCAGCGGCCTGATAGGGACCGGCAGTCAAAAACGACTGGCCCATGCCTCTGGACGCCGGATTGGCGTAATAGTTGGCCCAGCAGGCCCAGTGAATGACGACATTAGGATGATTACTCTGTGCACCACTGAGAAGATGATTGTTCGAGAGGAGCGGATCGAAAGTCCAGCGCGTCGGCCCAGCGTGACCGAAGTAACTGACAAGGTTGGATTCGGTGGCCATCTGGTTCAACAAAGAGGATCGGGTCGACTCGATTGCTTGCGAATCCGCAGTCAAGGCAAGCTGCCGCAGAGATGCGGGCGCTTGTTCTGTAAAGTCATTGGACAGGCGTTCAAAATCAACCAGACCATCGGTTTTGTCGGTCACTTTCAACAAGGTATCCAGGCCTTGACCCTCCAGGGCCAGGGTTGCTTGCATGATCTGGGCCAACTCGTCGAGATCATGAACTGGCCAACGACCGATGGCCAGATCCGGCATCCCGTCGCGATTCAGATCGGCATGCTGCTGATCAGTGGGCGCATAACGAATCAGGTCACTGGTGGCCACATAGTGACTGGGCATCAGGCTGATACTGTTCAAACCGGTGTGATTCAGATAATCGTAGGAATCAGCGCCAACCAGCAAGACATAGCGAACTTGATGGGTCTGAGCGAGCCGCTCAATGAACCTGCTGATCGCATCCGGATGTCGGTAGCCGTTGCCCCATTGATCGACAATAGCATCCAGACTGAACACCGCTGTTGTGAGTCCCTGTGCCTGGCGGGCCTGGATCAACGGATTCAGCGCCTGCTCGAACATCGGATGAGTGATGACCAGATAATCCAGACTGCCAGCAGGAAGTAGCATACCGGGTTCCGAACTGCTCAGCGTCAACGCATGTTGCGGTGATCGGCTATCGACCCAAAGATGCCCAGATCCACCCAATGGAACAGTGACCACCAGATCATGGCTGCCATCCGGCAGCGCGGTGACCGCATCCGCTTCAAGCCTGTAGACGGTCTGTCCCGACTCAAGGTAAATGGCAGGGGAGGGACTGCTCAATCCGGATATTCTCACTTCACGACATCGATTGGCCTGGCAGTTCAGCGGGTCAAACCCGTCGTTGAACAAGGCCGCTTCATCAGGGTTCAAGCGCTCCAGAGGCACATCAAAGCCTGAATCATCAGCGATATTGAAGGCGGTATATTCGACTTCAAAGCCCTCCAGATGAACCGCATCAAACGGCACATCCAGCTCCGCTGGGAGCCTGAGCCCAAGCTGATTACCCTCGGCCAACAGTATGCCTGGCGACAGTGACAGACTTAGATGCTGCGCCGTAATGCCGTCAAAGCGCAGCGTCTCGAACAATACCCCATTGATGCGCACTTCCACCTGATGATCTTCGGCCATCTCGAAGTCACTGCCGCCCCACAGGGTCAGACGCAGTTGTGCTGGTCGGTCGAAGGTATAACCAGGCAGGTCGAATGGAACCTCCAGAGACACCGGCTCATCAAAGGCAATCATGCGATGGGCATACCAGGGATCTGCGAGCGGTGAGGCAAAGCTGTACACGTTCTGCGGTGCAAACTCAGTTAATCTTCGATGGGTGCTCAAGGCCCCCTCCAATGCAGGCTCGAAGCGATGATTGATCATCTGAGCACCGAGCCCGGAGGCCTCTGCAAACATGATGGAGTCATCATCGTAGAGATCTGTCACGGGACGACTGATAAACGTCAAGCTATCGCCGGAGACACCGATCTGAGTGGGCACCCTTTGGCCCTGGTGACTCAGCGCCAACGTATCCAGGGTCTGAATTGACAGCCCTGCTGATTGCAGCTCGGACAGACTGATCGTCTGAACCCCGTGTTCAGAGGTGGTCAGTTTCATCCGCTGCACAGCGCCACTTGCCCGTGATGCTCTTGCGGAGTCAATCTCAACGGCCACTTGCTGCCAGTCAATCAGGTCACGTTGAACGGGCGCCCCGTAGCGTTGATTGATCTTGAACGGGCCATGCGCTTCACGGCGCCCTTTCAGATCGATGGCCTGGAGTCTGAATTCAGTCTGTCCCTGATAGGGAATGCGTACCTGGTAGCGACGTGATTCGAAGGTATCGCCGCCCTGTGCAGGAATCAGCTCGCTATCAACAGACGACTTGCCAAGTGCATCGACGCCCAAAAGCTCGAACGCCGCATGAGTGACTTCCTGCTCCGTTTCCCACTCGACCAGCACTGTCTCGCCGCTGAGGGTCGCTGCAAAGGACGCTACTCTGACTGGGACCTGAGCACAACTGTCTTCGCCCGGATGCCCGGTGCTGAGCACCTCAACTAGCTGATAGCCGCTCAAGTCGCTATAGGTAAAGGCCCGATCGACCGTTGCTCCACCGGGAAACCGGACTCGAACAATGAACTTTTCAAGTCCGCCCTGAAAAGGAAACGGCCTGATATTGCCCAGCCCGAAGTGCATCAGCAATTGATCCTGACTACCGTGCCCTCTGCCGCCGTTGACCTCGCGAACGCCACTGACACGATTCAGACCACAGTCCAGAATTGTCGCGGTCGCGCCGATCGCATCACGGGTCACTCCGCCCGCTACACCATCGACATCGTGAAGCGCTCTGACCATCAGATAATCGGTGTCATTGGTATCGTTCTGCCACAACTGGTTGGCATTACCGTCACGGTTGATATAGAAGTCAATATCGCCGTCATTGTCGTAATCCCCACCGGCAACCCCTTCGCTGTTACCCGCACCGACCGTGGTCGGATTGACCAGGGGTGTGAAGCTAACGCCGCCAAACACTCCAGTGCCGGAATTGAGGTCATTGAGAAAAATCTGGTCATTCCCGCTGCTTGTAACAATCAGATCCATGTCGCTGTCATTGTCCAGATCAGCGCATAGCACCCCATCAATGTCGCCGGCTACAGTCGGACTGATGCCGGCTGCCGTAAATCCGGCCGGGGTGTTATTGGTATTCTGAAAGAATTGATTGGTGCCGCTGTCGGTCCAGTAGAAATCAAAATCAGCGTCGTTATCCAGATCGCAAAAAACCACCCCACCCTTATTGCCATTGGAGGCAATGTCGATATTCACCGCCTGACCGAAGGTGCCATTGGTTTGATTGCGAAACAGATCAGCGAAGTCGCTCTTGCGTGCCAGAATGTCGCCAAATCCGTCGGCATCAAAATCAGTCAATGCCATGAAATCGCCGTTTCCGGTGATACTTCCAGGCAGTCCGAGCAGACTGCCATTGGGCGTGGCATGGCTGAAATTGCCCGCACCATCGTTAGCAAAGATATCCAGGCCATGATTGTGGTTTTCGATGAGCAGATCCAGATCACCATCAGTATCGAAATCCATCCAGCCGAGGCCTTCGGTGTTGTGGCCATCTGGAATCGGATTGGGACCTACGTTATTGAAGCCATCCAGATCCAATGCGACTGCCCAGGGACCATCGCAGTCACCTTCGGTATTTCGATGGACGATGACGCGTCTGGCACTGTTGCGGGCAAAATCCAGATCACCATCATTATCGATATCAGCCCAGATAACCGATCGCTCAGTAATCGTGACATTATTGATGCCCAGAAATGTCGCGACGGAAACAAAGGTTCCACCCCCATTGTTCTGATAAAGCCGCGTCCCGTCGTCACTGTTTTGCAACAAGTCCAGATCGCCATCACCGTCACAGTCACCCCAGGACACACCACCGTCCTTGCCGATCGCCAGATTGATTGGAGCCGCGGCCGACTGGATGAAGATCTGAGCCATGCCCGGCCCCGCCATTCCCAAAACCAGAAAACCACACAGTATCCGATGTTTCATCATTGCCTCGCTCGGACCGCATGCGTTCAGAGCCACCGTCAAACGGGTGCCTGCCCCTGCTGCCCTACCACTATTAATTGTCACAGACCCAGACATTTGCAATTGCGCAGTCTGATTCTACTCTCACATCTCTTTGTACACTGAAACAGTGTGTGAATAAAGCCAATCCCGAGTCAATCCTGCGACTCAACTGGAACCTTGGGGACTATGGCAACCGGTTTAACAGCATTGATTGAGCATCAAAGACCCTCTTTCGATTCGAATCCGATCAAATCCTGCTGATCGATCTGTATCAGAAGTGATCGACAGCATTCAGCGATCGCAGTGCTTGAATCAGGTCACAGAATCGCCGACGAGGCGCTGATGTAGGCCTCGACCTGCTTTGTCAGAATCGGCAGCGGCATGGGTCCCTGACCAATGATCACGTCGTAAAAGGCACGGATATCAAAGTCGTCTCTGAGATCCGACTCGGCCTGATCGCGCAGTTCGAGGATCCAGGTCATCCCCATCTTGTAGTCCAACGCCTGACCGGGATTGACGAAATAGCGTTCAACTTCGGTGATGGTGTCTTGTTCGGAAATCAGCGTGTTCTCGGCGAAATAGTCGATCGCCTGCTGTCGCGTCCAGCGCTTGGCGTGAATGCCGGTATCGGTGACCAGGCGCACAGAGCGCCAAATTTCATCCTGCAATCGACCAAAGTCGTGCATCGGGTCGGTGTAGAAACCCATTTCCTTCGCCAGCCGTTCGGCATACAAGGCCCAGCCTTCGACAAAGGCATTGCCACCACCTAACTTGCGAAACTTGGGCAAACCGCCCAGTTCCTGAGCCAGAGCAATCTGGAAATGATGACCCGGCACCCCTTCATGAAAGGTGATCGCCTTGAACACATATTTCTGGACACCGGTCATGTCGGCCAGATTGGCGTTGTAGATGCCCGGTCGACTGCCGTCCATGGACAGACGGTTGTAGAAGGCAATACTGGTTGAATTTTCGCGCCAGGGTTCGACCCGACGAACCTCCAGATCAGCCTCTGGCATCCGATCGAAATACTCTGGGGCCGCCTTGAAAATAGCCATCGTTTCGGCCCGGGCATCCGCCAGAAACTGCTCTCGTCCGGCGTCAGAATTGTCATAGAAATTATTCGGGTCGGTGCGCACAAAGGCAAAAAACTCCTGCAGCGGACCTTCGAATCCGACCTGGGCCATGATCGCCTTCATCTCCTGATGAATGCGCGCGACATCGTCCATGCCAAACTGATGAATCTGATCGGCCGTCCAGTCCACATAGAACTGCCGTCGAAAGGCCGCATTGTCGATCCGCTGCTCAAGATTGAAGCGGGAAATATCGTGACTGAGCTGATTCTGAGAGCTAAGGAGCCTCTGAACAAGTCTTAAGCGGATTGGATTGAGATGGCAAATGCGTCCGATCAAGGCGCATGAGCTGAGTCATCGTGGTGCTATGGCTCAGCTCATGCAACGCCAAGCGGGCGTATTTCATGCTCAAGACAGCCGGTCACGACTTGTTCAACCCTTCCAGCCTCTTGGCCAACGAGAGCGAATAACTCTTCGAGCGAACGAGCAGTCAAACCAGACACAAATCCGGGCAGTAATCGCGCCAGTATGGGATTGACCACCAGCAAGGTCGTTGCCGGCATGCAGGTCGCGTGCACCTGTTATTTGTCGTCTTGAGCGCAATGCCTCGAAGATCAGCCAGGCAAAGGTCAGCGTCGTCACGATATCCAGAGCGACGAGGCGATCGGTAAACATCGCGTCGAAGGGCCCTTGTCCGACCAACATAGTGGCCATCACCAGGAGCGCACCAGCCATGAACAGTGGGGCCAGCACAAAGATGGCCCGACCCAACTGTCGATGACGGGCACGCCAGCCTCGATGAATGCTCAGGCTCTGAAACACGACCAGCAACAACCAGCCTGTTGTAGCAATCGTTGCACATGATACTGCCACGGTACCGTCGACAAGCTGCTGAAGTAATTCGGCCAGAAGGCTGGAACCGCCAACACGATCAAGCTCAGCGCCCACCAGTGCATGAATCTGTATGGCATGGTTGCTTCTCCCTTGTTTCAAATCTGACAAGGTGATTCAAATGAACCGCCACCATTTCTAGTATTGCAAAAAAAGAATATTGCCACTCAGCCAATGCATGGCCTGCGTGCAGGAAATCGCCCATCCCGCCAAATTGCTACAACAGTCAAGACGCTCAATGCCTGGATGCGAACCCCAGATCAGTGAGTCGCAGGCCGTTGCGGACTTGGCTAATCTGACTGCCGTCGATACCAGCCTGTTCGGCGCACTGGGGCCAGCGTGCCACGGCCTCTGCCACATCATTCAGTATCCGCTTTGCCCTGACGGCTTTCATGCCACCAACGCGGGCAAACTCGATCAGGTCGTCTCGTTCGTAGCCATCGCGCTTGCCCTGCAGGCTCATCTGATGTCGGCTGGTCCAGGCGCCGTCCGGGTTGTAGCTGTAGACCACGTCGAAGGCAGGCGACAGACGCCAGAGACCCTGTTTGTTCATCAGGAAGCCGATGTTCTTGACGTGATCATCTTGATTGCGAATCAGCACGTTGAAAAAAGTTCGCCGAATCTGCTGCTCCATATCCTCGTTCGGCAAGCCCAGGTGCTGGATGACACCCAAGGCCTGCTCATAGCCATAGGCTCCGGCCTGATTGAAATCGAAATGCATCAGTGCTGCCAACGACTGATAGTGGCGCTTGCCGCCGCGTTCAGTCCGATCGAATCGGCGGGTCATGAAGTGGGCGCGCCCGCTTTCGAAGTGCAAGCGGCTGGGCATCATTCGGATGCCGGCCTCAATCGCCATCAGATAGCAGGCGTACTCGATCCGACCATAGCCCATCGGGTCGGCCAGTTCTTTGTCGTGGTTGCTACCCACCCCATCAAACTTCATCAGCCAGGCCTCGAATCCTTGGTCCATCGGCAACTGCCCCGATCGAAACTCCCCGGTTCGTTCGTTCCAGGCCAGCACGGCCTTGGCTCTGGCGCCTCCCGCCGAAGTGCCAACTCGCAGAATGTCCTCGATGGCACGCTGATCGTCCTGCCCCTTAAGGACGCCAGCCAGGCCGCTGCGCTCATTCACAATCCGGTTGGCCAACGCCACCAGCCGATCAATGGAAATTGGACGGCCCGCCGTGGAAGCCGCCTTCTGGACCGGCTGAAATTCCAGCGCGCCCATGCCTCGGGTGCCGACGTAACACAATCGCTCGACCGGGTTGAAACTCTTGGCCGTGCGATTCTGCTCGGCCAGCCAGGCGTCGATTAAAGCGGTGCCAAACTTGTCCGGCAGCGCATCGGCCAGCAGACCCGGCAGCCCCAGGAAGGACTGCCGAGACAGCTCGGGGAATTCGTATGGGGCCTCACGCAGCGGCATCATCATCGGAGCGGGTTCTATTCCACTGGCAGAAAATTCCGGCGTGTACTGGAAGGCAGCCAGACCTCGCTCGGGTTGCCACACCACCGCACCAATCCGACGACCCCATAATTCCACGCTCGCCTCGCTCACTGCTCGTCTCCGTCATCACCCCAACGCCACTCATCCGGCACCTCGTCGGTTTTGGGTCGGGCCCGTTGGCGTCGTTTCCCGCTTCGCTCTAGTTGCTGCAGTGGCTGGATCGAAGGATCGGGCAACATGGCTTGCAGACTCCCAGTCAGCTTCAGCGCCATCATGATGCGGATGAAACTGTCCAGCGAGATACCTTTTCCATCCTGCATCATGCGCGTCAAGGTACTGCGCGACACTCCTGCCTCTTCTGCCAATTGATTTTGAGTCATGTTGCGGCTCAGGCGAATCGCCTCCAGACGCTCCGAGAGCCACTGCTCGATGGCGTCACTGGCCATCAATGTAAAATATTCTTTGCGCGTCATAATTCATTCAATTTAGACAAATACAATCACAATGTAGCACATTTAACGCAATATGAAATTAATATCAATAAATATTACGCGCTAATAATGGCGCATTATCAGGCATACTTATTCTTGCGAATGAAAAATAACGCATTAATATGAACAGTATCGTGTCGTCGATTTGCCAGTGCTCTGGATGGGTAATCCATTTCCGTGCAGCAGCGAAGCCTGGACGACTCGGCATTCTCCAGCACACTGAATCATCCCGTTTCAGCGCCTGATCTCGGAGGGACCGCCCTGCTTGTTCAGCGAGGGTCGCTGTTGCTGAACATAGTCATCCACACGTTTCTCAATCATCGGCAAAGGCAGCAAACCCTCTGCGATGATGAGATCATGAAAGGCCCAGATATCGAAATTCGCGCCCAATGCCTGCTCAGCACGTTGAGGCATGCTCATGATCGCCTCACCACCCAGCAAGAAGATCAGACCGTAACCTAAGGAGCCTCTGAACAAGTCGTGAGCGACTGTCTTGAGCGTCAAATCCGACCACTCTGTGTTGCATGAACTGAGCCATAGCACCACTATGACTCAGTCCATGCGCCTTGATTGGACCCATTTGCCATCTCAATCCAATCCGCTTAAGACTTGTTCAGAGGCTCCCTAGATTGGCGGATGAAGTTTCCACCAGCCTGACCACCTTGTCCATGGACAGTGCCATCGTGTTGATCATGTAGTCGATGGCTTGTTGCCGTGTCCACTGTCTGGAATGAGTGCCGGCATCAATGACCAACCCTGCTTGCGACACTCAATTGTCGCCGCATTGCAGTCTCTGCCTCAAGGGGTGGGTCGCCGAT
>QIKT01000120.1 GCA_003233095.1 Oceanospirillales bacterium
GCCTGATTCAGGGTGTGGTGGCGATACTCAAGCTGGGTCGATTCATCCGACTAGTGCCGCATCCGGTGATGATGGGCTTCGTCAACGGCCTGGCAATTGTCATTCTGGTCTCTCAGTTCAGCTCGTTCCGCGGCACCGATGGCGGCTGGCTACCGTCTGATCAGCTGATACTGATGGGCGTGCTGGCGCTGATCACCATGGCCATCATTCAGTGGTTCCCGAAGTTGACCAACGCGGTGCCGTCGATTCTGGTGGCTATTGTCGGCGTGGGCATGCTCAGCTATTTCGGCCTGGTCGATACCAAGACGGTCTCCGATGTGCTGCGCGAAGGCACTGGCAGCGGCGATCTGGGCGGCTCATTCCCACTGCCGACCTGGCCGTCGGACATCACCTGGGATTACGAGACCATCCTGCTGATTGGCGGGGTCGCGTTCACTGTGGCGATGGTCGGCCTGATCGAATCACTGATGACGCTGCAGCTGATTGACGACATGACCGAGACCCGCGGCCAGGGCAACCGCGAATGTTTTGCTCAAGGCAGCGCCAACGTGCTCTCCGGCCTGTTTGGCGGCATGGGTGGCTGCGCGATGATCGGCCAGAGCCTGATCAACATCCGCTCAGGTGGCCGCGGTCGGTTCTCCGGCGTGGTAGCCGCACTGGCGCTGACCTTCTTCATTCTGATCGGTGGGCCGGTGATCGGTGAAATCCCGATTGCGGCGCTGGTCGGGGTGATGTTCATGGTCGTGATCGGCACGTTCGAGTGGTCGACTTTCCAGACCTTCGGCAAGGTGCCAGGCTCAGACATTTTCGTCATCCTGGCAGTCACACTGATCACCGTGTTCATGCATAACCTGGCGCTGGCAGTGTTTGTCGGGGTGATCCTGTCGGCACTGGTGTTTGCCTGGAAGAGCGCTCATCACGTCATGCTGCACCCACACGATCTGGAAGACGGCAGCCGAGTCTACAATCTGTTCGGGGTGCTGTATTTTGGTTCGGTGCGCGAGTTCTCCGAACGACTGCAACCCTCAAACGACCCCGATCAGGTGATCATCGACTTCAAGGAAGCCCGAGTGGCCGATTACTCCAGCCTCGAAGTGCTCAACAGTATCACCGAGCGTTATCGCCAGGCGGGCAAGCGCGTGCGCCTGCGTCATCTGAGCCCAGAATGTCGGACCATGATCAAGACCGCCGGTGTGTTGGTCGAGGTGGAAGTAGCCGAGGACGATCCGCACTACACGGTCGCCAAGATCTGATCGCGAGGCAGCAAATGACCGAGGGTATGCCACCGGCCGAGATCGAACTGACCGAGGCGCTGATTCGGCATCTGCTCAAGACCCAGCATCCGGGCCTGGCCGATCTGCCGCTCGATATGATTGGCGAGGGTTGGGACAACCTGATGGTGCGTCTGGGTGATCAGTGGCAAATTCGCCTGCCCATTCCTGTCTCCACGCCTGTGCGGATCGGTCAGCCCGACCAGCACTATCCCTGGCACCAGGAGCCTGTCGGACTTAACATGATCTACTGCGGAATATCCGAGTTTGGCCAGATGTCCCGACTTTGTTCGTTACATAGCGGTGCTATTCGCCTGAAAAGATCGAAAAATCTGACTCAAATCGGCTTTCCCTCGCGACGACCCGTTAAGTCCGGCAGTCTCCTGGACTGCGCTGTTTGCCACCACACTGATCAAGAGCGGGTTCATCAACAACCCACGGCATCGAGTGCAAGGCGAGGTACAGCTGAGGCGGTTGCTGGCTGATATCTGACATTCCCTTCATGGTTCGTACACACTTTGCCGACAAGCTGCTGATGTATACTGGTGCATATGATGTGCGGTACTGAGCCGCACGACCACTCGAAGAGAATGACTATGACCAGAAAAACGCTGACCACATCTCTGATTGCTACCCTGCTGACAGGCGGTGTCACGCTATCGGCTGTCACTGCTGAAGAACCAATCGCAGAACCCACGCGACTTCAGACACAGTGGCAAACCGTCCCTGGCCCCAAGGATCACACCGACAAGGCTGGCCAAATAGTGAAGCTGGGCCAGGAGCTGGTGCTGCAGAGTCCAGAGGCTGCCCCACTGCGTGCTTACTACACAGATGACGGCCGACTCGTGCTCAGCCATGAAATTTCGAGAGACATTGTTGAACGCCAGTTCGAGGAGCCAAAATGATGCGCAGACTCAATCCGCTCCTTTGCCTGCTGTCTCTGATGATGTTCAGCGTGTCGTCTCACGCCCAAACCGAACTGGACGGCAATGCCAGCTACGTGCTCAGTGTCCCGGCCGTTCAGGGCAACAACATCAGCCTGAGCAACGAGTTTTTTGTGAACGTCCCAAGCACTGCAACGGCATTGATTGTTCGCCTGTCAGGCGTCGGTGAGGGTCGTGACCTTGACCTGTTTGGTCGCGTCGGCGGGGTCTTCAGCAACACCGCCAATTTCAATCAGTTGGTCGGCGAATCAAACTTCCGGGCCATTTCCTTCTCCGGTGACGAGCAGTTCATCGCCCAGGATTTTGCCATACCCGATGTCCGCGGCCAATCGGTCTTTCTGGCCATTGTCGGATTTGCCGGAAACAGCACCGACGTCACATTGACACTGGAGTTTGATGCCCAGCCGCCACCGCCAGCAATCGCCATGGTCGACTTCAACAACAACGACGCCGATCCAAGCTGCCTCACCGAGCCCTGGTTCGACACTACGCCTGTCAGTCCGGCCGATGGCAACTCGGGCACTACTCTCGGCGAGCAACGTCGGATTGCAGCACAATTTGCCTTTGATGCGGCTGTGGCCACACTGACGTCACGCATGCCGATCACCATCGCGGCATGCTGGGAAAGCCTGGGTCTTGGCAATGGCAACGGATTCAGCATTGCCGGTGCCCGCCCTGCCGACTTCAATGCCAACTCACCAGGCCTTGGGAGTGACAATTTCTTTGCTCGTCCAGTTTATGAACGATTGGCTGGCGCTGAATCGTGTCAAATCAGCGGAGGCTCGTGCGGCAGTGCAGACATCGAAATTACCTTCAATCTTGACGTCGAAACGCTTGCCGAGGACCGTCGATACTTTTATGGGCTGAACGCAACTGCGCCCAGTTCACGAGTCGACTTTATCTACATCAGCACGCACGAAATCACCCATGGCCTTGGATTTACAGGGACCTTGGGCGAGGACGGCAGCCTGATATTTCGTGCGGATATCAACACGTTTGTAACCGATTCGTATTCCGAACATCTGCTCTGGCAACGCGGCAGCAATGACATTGTGCCGTTGACGTCTACTGATCTGACAGACGCTGATCGCGTCCTTGCGCTGTCAGACATCAGAAACGTGTTCTGGGGCGAAGACCGAGCCAACATTACCAAGCCCAACACTCGGTTTCGTGATCCCAGCCTCGACGGTCGGCTGATCATCTTTTCACCAGCGGAGTTTTCTGCTGGCTCGTCTATCTACCATCTGAACTCCGACTACTGCACCTTGATGACTCCATTCAACAGGTTCTGCGAAGGTGGCTTTCCGCGCACCCTGGGCGTCGAGGCGCAAATGCTTGAGGGAGTCGGCTGGCACGACAAGCCGAATGATTCACCGTTCAATGGGTTCTATTTTGATGTCGACCGTGATGGTCATGGCTTCGAGTTTGTCCCAGCCGGAGTCAACGGATCTGGCGAAACCGTCTATGTACTGACGTTCTACAGCTACGACATTGTCGGTCAGCCTGAATGGTTTCAGGCCATTGGCGTGATTCGTGAGGGTGCCTTCATTGGCGAACGCAATGAATTCAGCGATTCGCTGGTTCGTTTCCGTTTCGACGAGGCTGACAGCCCACCGCAGAGCGCCATTGCCAGCAGCATTGGTCAGGGCGTGCTGTCATTCAACAATCCGAATGGAAGCCGGGCGTGTGATGGCCGCGATGGTCTGGCCGCGTTTCAGTGGCGACTGGGCAGCAGCCTGGAGGAATGGTGCGTCAAACCGCTGATTCCAGAAACGCTGCGCCCCGAGATCGACTTCAGCGGTCTGTGGTTTGCCGGCGTGGATGATCAGGGCTGGGGTCTGAGCATTGCTCATTTCCTGCAAGGCAGCGAACCGAGCAATCTGTTCATCGTGCTGTATGTGTATGCCGATGATGGTCGACCCGTCTGGTACTTCGGTTTGGCCGAAGATTTTGTAGCCGGCCAATCAACCACCATTGATCTGTTCCAGCGCGACGGCTATGACCGCACGCTGACGTCGCTGCCGCTGGTCGATCAGATCGCCGGCCAGATGGTGGTCACGATGCAAACCCCGTCGCAGAGCCTTGATGCTGGCAATTTCATCGACTCGCTGTCGGTAGAATTTCAGGACCTGCCAGGCGGCACCTGGGAACGGAACCAGATCCCGATCCAGCGGCTGTCGACCGAGTCGGCTCCGAACTGAACGGTTCTGAAATCACCCGGGCTTGATTGATGTGAAGCCCGGGTGCTCCATTCTCATGTGAAAGGGACAAGCTTTGTACGATGTAGTCGAGTGACCAAGCTGCTGTTCGCTGAAAACCCCATGGCAACTCGATAGCCCCCATACGGCGTGCCGAGCCGATTCCCTGCTTCCACCGTGAGGGTATACATCAGGCCGAGTTCCATCGGCTCATCGGTCAACTGATAGAGCGGGTTGGGACCATTGGTGATGTAGCCGATTTGATCCCCTTCAGGAACGCCGGGCGGAAAGCGGTTACCCGAAGATCGAAACGTGCCCTGTCCGTTGTTTGGCGTGTTGAATCTGCAAGGTCTGGATCCGGCTGCAACCAGGCCTCGACATACAGGGTGGGTGAGAACTGTCGCACCGGCACACCGTCAATCGTCGTCGCAGGAATATCAAGTGAAGAAAGGCCGGGTCGGTCTCTTCATCAGCCTCGGGCAAGCCATGCGGTTGCTGATGCGTCTCGGGCTTTTCCCGCTCCGAGTGCACAATGCCAGAGCCCTCCACCATCAGGTTGATGTCGCCGGGCCTGATGAGCTGCTCACCGCCGAGCGAATCCCGATGTAGAATTTCGCCATCGAACAAGTAGGTGACCGTCGCCAGATTGATATGCGGATGGGGCCTGACATCGACACCCTCGCCCGCCTTGAAGGCCGCCAGCCCCATATGGTCGAAAAAGATCCAGGGGCCAACCATTTTCTGCGCGGCGATCGGCAGCAGGCGGCGCACGCTGAACCCTCCGAGTTCTTTTTTCTGAGGTCGATCACTCGCTGAATCTTGACATCACTTGGCCTGTTCATGGCTTCATGCTTCTTTTTCTGGGGAGCCTCTGAACAAGTCTTAAGCGGATTGGATTGAGATAACAAATACGTCCGATCAAGGCGCATGAACCGAGTCATAGTGTTGCTATGGCTCAGTTCATGCAACGCAGAGGGGGCGTGTTTGACGCTCAAGACAGCCGTTCACGACTTATTCAGAGGCTCCCTGGATCAGTCAGACGAGTTCTGCCGGCCCATCCGTGCCAGCGAGGCCACCAGTTTGGCAATGATGGCTCGGGTGTCCTGATCGGTCAGCTCTCCGTTGTCGAATCGAGTGTGGGCCTGGCCAATCATCACTTCGGGTTTATTGACGAAGCGCAGGTCCAGGTACACGCCAACGCGCCTGAGATCATACTGCGCCCTGACGCCACCAAGCACGCCCATGCTGGCACTCATGATCGCGGCCGGTTTGCCGGCAAAGGGTTGCGGGTCCTCACGCGACAGCCAGTCGATGAGGTTTTTCAGCCCGCCCGGAATGGAATAGTTGTATTCCGGCGTGGCGAACAACAATGCACCGGCTTCACGTACCTGCTTGGCCAGCGCCGTCACCCTGGCGGCAGCGGCAGGGTCGTTCAGGTCCTGATCATAGACAGGAATGCCTGACCAGTCGGCGATCGTCAACGTGACCCCTTCGGGCACTTCGGCCTGCGCTACGCGCAACGCAGCGCTGTTGTAGGAATCGCCTCGCAGGCTGCCGGACAGCCCCAGAATATTCAATGTCTTGCTCATGTTCCAATCCTCATTATTCAATGATTGCTGAGGGCAGCGGCCTCATTGGGCAAGCTGCCAAAATGACCCTGGTTATAGTCCAGTATGGCCTGGGAAATTTCTTGCTGAGTGTTCATCACGAACGGCCCATATCCAACCACGGGCTCATCAATGGGTTCACCGCCCAGCAACAGCACCCGGCTGTCACGATCGGCCTCCAGGCTGATGGACTGGCCTTCGCGAGTATGGATGACCAGCTCTGATGCATTGACCCATTCCTCGTCATTGACGCGAATCCGGCCTTCGAGCACAACCAGGCCCAGGGTGTGACCCTCCGGCACCGGCAGGCCGCTACGGCGGTCGGCGTTCAGCCGGATATCCCAGAGGTTGACCTGTGTGAATGTGTTGGCGGCACCGGAATGCCCCTCGACCTGACCGGCAATCACGCGCAGTTGACCGGCACCGTCTGCCAACTCAATCGTCGGGATATCAGCATTCAGCAAGGTCTGGTAGCGCGGCGCAGTCATCTTGTCTTTCGCCGGCAGGTTGACCCACAGCTGTACCATTTCCATCGTCCCGCCGCTCTTTGTGAACGCTGGAGAGTGAAATTCCTCGTGAACCACGCCCGAGGCGGCCGTCATCCACTGCACATCTCCTGGGCCGATATGGCCCCCGCCGCCAGACGAGTCGCGATGGTCGACCTCACCCTGGTAGATGATGGTGACCGTCTCGAAACCCCGGTGCGGGTGCACGCCGACGCCACGCGGCGCATCGACCGGATCAAAGTGAGCCGGACCAGCGTGATCAAGCAGCAGAAACGGGCTGAGGTGACGGCCGTGATCGCTGTATGAGAACAGCGAGCGAACTGGAAATCCGTCACCCACCCAGTGCATGCCAGGTGCCTTGTAGATGCCTTGAATGGCTTTCATGTCATGTCTCCTTGTCTCGGTAGGTCTCCTCGGTCCGGGGAGCCCTGTCATGACAGGCACTCTAAATCAACAACACTGATTGCGGTAGATCGCCCGATCACGCTACAGTGTTCCAAATTCAGAACAATGATGTGAATCTGATGCAGGATCTGAACGATCTGTACTATTTTGCCCAGGTGGTCCGACACGGCGGCTTTGCCCCGGCCGAACGGGCCACGGGCATTCCCAAATCACGACTGTCCCGGCGAGTCGCCAATCTGGAAGAAAGTCTGGGTGTGCGCCTGCTACAGCGATCCACTCGCAGCTTTTCGGTGACCGCGGTCGGTCAGACCTACTACCGGCACATCAAGGCCATGATCGCCGAGGCCGAAGCGGCCCAGGAATCTATCGATGTGGTTCAGGGCAGCCCACGTGGCATAGTCCGTATCACCTGCCCGATCGACCTGCTGCAAAGCCTGGTCGGTGATCTGCTGGTGAGTTTCATGCAGCAGTGTTCCGAGATCACGCTGCATCTGGAATCAACCAACCGCCGAGTCGATCCGGTTGGCGAAGGGATCGACATTGCCCTGCGAGTCCGACCCCCACCGCTGGAGGACAGCGATCTGGTGCTGCGGGTGCTGTCGCAGCGACCGCTGTATCTTCTGACCAGTCCGTCTCTGCTGGCCGAACGATCGACACCGAAGTCGCCAGATGATCTGAGCGACTGGCCCAGCTTGGATCGAGGACCACCACACAAGGACCATCATTGGACGCTGAGCGGACCCGATGGCGAGAAGAGGGTAATTGCTCATCAGCCCCGATTGGTCACCGACAGCATGGTGACCCTGTGTCAGGCGGCGGTTGCCGGGATGGGCTTGGTCGAGTTGCCGGCGCTGATCGTCAGCGATCAGATCCAGTGCGGTGAGCTGATCGAGATCCTGCCCGACTGGTCACTGAAACCGGGCATCACCCACATGGTCTACCCCAGCCGCCGCGGCCAAATCCCAGCCGTGCGGGCGCTGATCGATTTTCTGGTCGAACAGTTTGCGGCGCTCGACGACAAGACTGCCGTCGAGCCCGGCTGATCAACCTTTGGACAGCCAGTCCATCAGGATCGCAACGGTCACTTCAGGCTCTCGAACCCATTGGAAGTGAGTGGCGGGGTAGCCCAGATCATTCGACGTAATCATGTGCTTGTCGACTCGTGCCGAGCTTAACTTGTCGGCGACTGCATCGGCGGCTTTCTGCGGGGCATAGGTATCTTCTTCATAACACAGGCGCAGCACCGATCCGGGGTAGCGGGCAATGCCTGCATCGAAATCGACTGACATGCCTGCAGCGACATAGACATTATCCTTTGCCAGTGACGACCAGTCCTGCATCAGCGTTGTTGCTTCGCGGCCCCCAAAGCCCAGCTTGTCACCGGCGAAATAGCCCAGCAATCCGGTGCTGACCGGGATGATGGCGCGCAGGAATCGCAGCTTCCAGTGAATGCTGCCCTCGAAACAGGGCATGTACGGACTGCCGCTGGCCGCCAGAATCACATGGTCGATTCGCTCGGGGTACAGGGCCGTAAGACAAGCGGCCAGATGCCCACCCAAGCTATGGCCCATGATGGTCAGGCGCGTTGGTTTCAGGTTCTGCTCGATCCAGTCCAGCACCGTCGGAACATCCTGCTCAAGCAGTTCGGCAAAACCCCAGTCACAGGATCGGGACGCGCGCACCGCGCTGTGGCCGTGTCCGCGCTGCTCGAACAGAACGACGTCCAGCCCCTGCTCGGCCAGGGCGCGGGCCAGTGGCCGATAAAACCGCATTGACATCCCCAGTGCTGGCAATAGCAGCAGAGTGCCACTGGTCGCGGATTTACCCGATGGAACATGTGCAATGGCGACATCCGGACCGTCAACTTGCGGGATCAGAATGGGGGTGACTGTCATGTAATGCTCACGGTATAGAGTGATCTGATGGGACGCTGGCTTTTATATCACGGCACAGGTCTGGCTGGTACCATGGCACCTTGCTGTGTACCAAACCGAGGATCTGTTCGTCGATGAAAATCTGGATTGATGCCGATGCCTGTCCAGTGGTGATCAAGGAGATCCTGTTTCGTGCCGCCGACAAACGGCGGATCGAGACGGTTCTCGTGGCCAATCACAGCATGCGTGTACCCCCCTCGCAGTATGTCTCGATGGTGCAGGTCTCACAGGGCTTTGATGTGGCTGAT
>QIKT01000012.1 GCA_003233095.1 Oceanospirillales bacterium
TTGAGGTTCAAGACGACTGACAGGACGAACACTGATCCATCCCTCCGAATCGCCCACCGGACAGCCAGCGTTACGCAACATCCGCTCGGTATAGTCACGTGTGGGTCGCGTCTCTCTGACCCGGGTCTCACCATCGGCATAAAGCCCTGCCAGCAGGATGCAGGATTTGACCTGCGCACTGGCCACGGGCATCTCATAATCGATGCCCTTCAGATTCTGAACCGAACGAATTAGAAGAGGTAAAGTGCCGGTGGCGGTCGCCCTGACATCAGCACCCATGGCATTGAGAGGCGTCATGATACGTGACATCGGTCGCGATGACAGAGATTGATCGCCTTCAAGCTGACTCTCAAACGCTTGCGCAGACAGAATGCCTGACATCAATCGAACCGCCGTTCCCGAGTTGCCAAAGTCCAGCGGCGTCGACGCCCCCTTCAACCCATGAAGACCCACTCCACTCACTCTGACCGTGGCCCCACTCATCTCGATCGACACGGACAACTGCCTGAGTACCTCGGCGGTTGACTGCACGTCGCCCGCATTAAGCAAGTGATCAATCCGAGACTCGCCCTCTGCCAATGCGGCGAACATCAGGGCTCGGTGGGAGATGGACTTGTCAGAAGCGGGCCGAATCTGTCCCTGAAGCGGCTTCGAAGCGCGCTGCATTTGAACCATCTGTGATAGGTTTTCAGTGAAGCGCATGAGGATACGATCCCAGCACTTTCAACAACGTGGTGTCAGGTGCCAGTTGCCTGAGTGCTGCGGCCAGATTCTCGTCCTTGGCATGGCCTTCGACGTCGACAAAGAACACATAGTCCCATTTCCCCTGTCGAGAGGGTCGAGACTCGATTCGGGTCATGGTCACGCCATGATCAGCCAGCGGTTTGAGCAGGTGGAACAGAGCGCCGGCGCGATCCTTTGTGGACAAGAGCAGTGACGTCTTGTCCTGACCGCTGGCATTGAGCAATTGTCTTCCGATTACCAGAAATCGCGTGGTGTTGTCTGGCCGATCCTCGATATCACTGTGCAGCAGCGAGAGCTGATAAATGGCGGCCGCATCTCGACTGGCAATTGCCGCCGCATCGGGCGCTGTCATGACTCGGCGAGCGGCTTCTGCATTGGATGCCACATCAATCCGCTCGGCGTTGGGCAGATTCTCACGCAGCCAGCCGCGACACTGGGCCAGAGATTGTGGATGCGAGTAGACGCGTTCGATCTGCTCCAGACCATCGGCCACGCTGAGCAGGTTGTGATGAATGGGTAATTCGATCTCGCCGCAGATTTTCAGCGGCGAGGCGATAAACATGTCGAGGGTGTTGTTGACCGCACCCTCTGTCGAGTTCTCGATGGGCACCACGCCAAAATCAGCATGGCGTTGCTCGACCTCGGCAAACACGTCTTCGATGGTATTCAGAGGCATGTGGCGAATGGCATGCCCAAAATGCTTGAAGCAGGCCGACTGCGAAAACGTGCCTTCGGGGCCCAGGAAGGCGATTTTGAGCGCATCCTGCTGCGCCAGGCATGACGACATGATCTCGCGAAACAGTCGAATGACTTCCTCATCTGGCAGCGGCCCCTGATTGCTCGCCTGAATCGTTCTGAGAACCTGAGCTTCACGCTCGGGTCGATAGAAATCAACACTACTGCCCTGCCCGCCCTTGGCACGCCTGACTTGTGTGGCAATCTCGGCCCGCTGATTGATCCGCAGGAGAATCTCGCCATCGATTTGATCAATCGCTACTCGCAGTTCCGCAAGCGTCATCTGCTGTGGATCCTTTGCCATCAACTGTGGCTCCTTTCAAATTCTTGCATGACGTCAATCAGCGCATTCACCCCATCAAGCGTCATGGCGTTATAGAGGCTCGCACGACAACCGCCGGCAATCCGGTGGCCTTTGAGCCCAATGAGTCCCTGGTCTTCTGTCATGGTGAGAAACGCCTGTGTCAATGAATCACTGGGTAGCTGGAAGACCACATTCATGTCCGATCGCCACGCCGCTGGAACCGAATTGCCATACAAGCTGCTCTGATCAATACACTGATACAAAGCATTGGCCTTTACCTTGTTTCTGGCCTGCTGGGCGATCAAACCGCCTTGTTTTTCAAGCCATTCCAGCATCAGTGAACAGACATACCAGGAGAATGTCGCAGGTGTATTCTGCATGGATGAAGCGGATACGATATCTCTATAGTTCATCAGGGTCGGCAAGCTGTCAGGACAGCGATCCAGCAGGTCGCGACGAACAATGACCATGGTGACTCCGGCGATCCCGGCATTCTTCTGTGCACCGGCATAGATCATGCCATACGGGCTGATATCCAGTGGCCTGGAAAACAGCGATGATGACATGTCGGATATCAGACAGTTGTGTGAAGGAAGGCCGAGTTCGGGCAGGCGCACACCCTCGATGGTTTCATTGTCAGTCAGATGCAGACAGGCAGAAGCCGCATGTTTGACTTGCTGTTCCTCAGTGAGAATCTGATCACTGGCTGCAAGATCGGGCGAAATACGCACGACTTGACGAAGTCGCGCAGCTTCCCTTGCGGCTTTCACGCCCCAGTGTCCTGTCAACACATAGCTCAATGATTGATCGGGATTGCAAAGATTCATCGGAATCAGGCCGAACTGAAGACTGGCACCACCTTGCATGAACAGGACCACGTAGTTCTCATCAACGTTCAGAAGGCGTCTGAGACACAGCTCGGACTCCTGGGCGAGACGATCGAAGCGCTGCGAACGATGCGACAGTTCCATCACCGAAAATCCGCTTCCCTGCCAATTCGGCAAATCAGCCATGATCCGCTTGCGAACCGGATCTGGAAGCACGGAAGGGCCTGGCGAAAAATTGAAACGTCCGATCATGACATCACAGTCAGGGGGCTTGAGAGATACTGCGGAGGGTAACGGTCTAGCAGCCTGTCGGACTTAACGGGTCGTCGCGAGGAACAGTCGATTTGAGTCAGATTGTTCGATCTTTTGAGGCGAATAGCACCGCTATTTAACCAACAAGATCGGGACATCTGGCCAAACTCGGGTTTTCCGCAGTAGATCACCTCAAGTCCGACAGGCTGCTAGAGGTTGATAAACAACCAGATCAGCATCATTGCAGAGAGAATAATGCAGCTGGTGATGATGACCTGATCGCGTCGACGACCCCGGGCCACTTCATTGTCTGTCTGGCCAGCTTCATGCGAAGCCTGACGGAGCTCTTCTGAAGCCGGGGCCTTGAACACCTGAGTACTCGACACGTCGACATTCGAGACGCCCCCAAACGCCCTTCCGGGAACAAAAGTCGGTGATTCCAGCATGAATCGATGGCTGCCAAGAACAATTTGATCGCCCGGATTCAGGCGAGCGTCTTTCAATGCATGACCATTGATCAAGACATCATCAGGGCCATGTCTGAATTCAATTTGAGAATCCGGATTGAACAGTACCCGGGCTGCTGATTGCCCATCAGCCATGTCTGCGTCCACAACAATATCGCTGTTGCCGACCGCTCCGAGACTCAAAGAATTGGAAATTGGAAAGAGTTGACCTGAATGCTGCCCTTCAACTCCGCGCAAGTAATAGCGAGGTGGAATGCCATCATCGTCGTCAGTGCTCCGAGCAGGTGAATCCGGATCGGAACTGGACAGAGGATTGAGTTGCTCTGGTTCTTGCTTGATGACCAGAGTCAGGCCGTTGAGAGTCAGTACATCGCCGAGGCGAAGTATGGCCTTCTCAACCACAGTTCGGTGATTGACCCGAGTGTCGGCATCCAGTGCATTGATCAAAAGGGTAATCCCACGATGATCCAGCGTGAGGCTGGCGTGCGATGGTTCCAGATCCCCCTTCTGGATGACAATGTCATTGGTTTCCGCGCTACCCAGAGTCTTCGTCCCGGTAGACATCAGGACATCATCAGACTCTCCGTTTGGAAATGCGATCAGCAAACCCCGAATCTCCTTGCTGCTTGATGCTCACTTGGCAGAGAGCTTTTTGTTGTGACATAAATGTAACACTGCGTGCGACATTTGCCTAATCAAATCATGCCAATGTTGTGAAAATATCGTGATATTCAGTACCCTGAGCGCGCTTGATGAACTGACCGTCAAGTAAAATTCCCAGCCCCTTGTGATTCATGAACCCGGCGAATTGAGCCTCAAATCAAGGTTCGAAACACGACCATCGACATGGATCAATTCATCCACATGAATGTGCGCCTCGATCGGATCGAGCCACTGCAGACTGATCGTGTCACTGCCCTGACGATTGGTCGACAGTGCGCCTGTATCGTCCAAACGCAATAATGATCGCAAGTCGAGTCTGTCGACATGCAGGCTCATCTCGCCACTGGAATCGACCAGAGAAAGTAACAACTCAGCCCTGATCGATGATTGATCGAGTGACAGCTGATCGGTGACCAGCCTCAGCATGCCCTGATCATTGCTCACTGAGACCCGCCCTTTGAGTTCTGCTTGTGGTGCTATGAGAGTGCTCTGTGGCATCACACTGCCTTCCAGGCGCAGCTCCATGTCCGATTCAAAGTCAATCAATGTCAAGCTGTCAAAATCAGTCAATGCAGCAAGTCGCATGCTGCCGCTGATTCGACTCTGCTCTCGCCGCAACTGCCACTTGGGGATATTCACGGTCCAGTCAGATTCAAGTCTGGCAGGCGATGGTAGTTCAAATTGTATCGCTGGCTGACTGCTTGAATGCGCCAGTGTCAGATCCAGTCGATCAATGCTGGTCGCGAACTCATCAGGCCAGTCGGTATGTAAGGACAAATCGATACTCGCTTCGATGTCACTTCCTCGAGCGCTGAGGCGCGCATCAGTCGTCAGTTCCCAGGGCGGATCGCCAAAACGCCTGGCTTCAAGCTGCCACTGGCTGGCCAGGATGCCCTGACCTGCCGACTCATCAGTCAGGCTGACCTGGGAGTCGACCACGATCAGACTCGTGATCCTGAGGTCGGCTGAGGATTCCACCGCGACGTCGTCTGATTGACTCAGCTGATCCAGCAGTGGATCAATATTCCAGCCCCCTTGCTGGTCGCGGATCAATTCAACAGACAACCCGGTCAACCGCAACTCGTTGAATGAGAGCCTGCCTCTGAGCAATGCCGACCAGGGCATGGTGATCGACAGTTGCTTGACCGTCATCCATTCTGCAGCCTGCCCGCCCAAGGCAATATCACTGGCCTTGATCGACACACGAGGCCACAAATCGAGGCTCATGTTTCCGAGTGAAACTGGAACACCTGTCCGCATTTCGATTTGCCGTTCGATCCTTGGCCGATAGTCGTTAACATCCAGGTTCGCCAACCAGACAAGAACCGCAGCAATCAAGCACAGGATGATAACGACAGCCATAGTCAGTCGCCTGCCCCATCGTCGTCGGCTGGAGGAAATTGTGGATCGGCTACCCTGTTCAGTCATGACAAGCATGGTATGTGAGAGCAGTGATGAAGACAATTCGGTCAATGCTATAATGGACTCTGATCACAGGAACACATCGGCATGCCAAGTTTGAGTTTGAGCCACACCCACAATGCCGGAATGGACCGTGCCCGCGAAGTTGCCGAGAATATCGCACAGCGAATCGCTGACGCCTATGATGTTCGTTATCAGTGGCTTGGTGATCATATTGAATTCGAGCGCTCGGGAATTTCAGGACAAATTCGAATCAACGCCGAAGAGATTATTGTGGATGCCAGGATGAACATGATGCTGGGGATGTTTCGATCACAGATTGAACAGGCGATTCAAGACGAACTGAATCAGGCATTCGTCTAAGGAACCTCTGAACAAGTCTGGGCGGATTTGATTGAGAGGGGAAATGCGTCCAATCAAGGCGCATGAGCTGAGTCATAGTGTTGCTATGGCTCAGCTCATGCAACGCATAGTGGGGGCGTATTTGACGCTCAAGACAGCCGGTCACGACTTGTTCAGAGGCTCCCTAGGTACAGTGATCCCGCAGGCAGTGTCAGCCTGAGGAGTCCAGATGCTCAGTGATTAATCGAGACTCTCGATCCGATACGGAAGCCAGAAATTCATCAGCACCGTGCATTGATCTGAATGCCTTGAACCCTCGCTCAAGAAATCCCTGAACTGCACCAATTCCCAGCAACCTGGCAGGCACTCGGGCCATTTTCAGCGTCAGATAAATCGACTGCCTCTTCACCAGCCCCTCAAGCGCTTGCCCAACCTGCACGATCAACTGAATCTGAGCCAGCCTTGAGGCAGGATCGGAAACTGCTTCGTAGGCGCGCCAGTAGCCTTGCTCTGACAGATTTTCTGGCGCAACGCCGGTCTCAATCAATTGATCGCTGACCTCCAGATCAAGATGATAGGCCATCAGTTGACAACGAAGCGCCAGCCGAACGGCCTGTCGTGCATACTCTGGTAACCAGTTCTGCATGAACGGCACCATCTTTTCCAGATCGGAGTGTCGCTGAGCGAGATTTTCAGGGGCATACAGCTCATTGATGAAAAAGTCAGTTGCTCGGTGATACCTGTCCTGAACGTTGAAATCGTCATAGGTACGAAACAGACGTCGTTTCTGCGATTGTTCGACAGCTTGCATCATGGCGTAGTTGCGTTCTGACTGACGCACGCCTTCGAGCAGCATGCAATGCTCGATGAGTTCGCCCAGACGGGCTGTTTGTTCAGGGTCCAGCAAGGCTGCCCGATCGATTTGAACCGCTTCGCTGTTAGAATCCAAGAAGGCCTCCTAAGGGGTGATTGGGATGGCTTGTGGTGCAGGATTGTTTCAAGCTACACTCTCGCGCCACCAGTGATATTGCGTTCCCATGCTCACACTTCAACCCGCTCAAGACAAGTCAGGCAAACGAAAAACGCCAAAGATCGGCTTCGCGCTGGCAGGTGGCGGCCCAGCGGGTGGCATTTATGAGCTGGGCGTTCTGCGAGCACTTGAGGAGTGCCTGGAAGGGATTGATTTCAACGACCTGGATGTGTATGTCGGAGTCAGCTCCGGATCACTGATCGCAGCAGCACTGGCCAATCAAATCTCGATCACCCAGATGTGCCGAATATTCATCGAGAACACGTCGATTCAACACCCGATGAAGCCGGGCCAGTTTCTTCAGCTGGCCTATCGTGAATACTTTTCCCGTGCTGGCCGTCTGCCCGCAGCCATTGCTCGAAGCATCGTCGAGTCGATCCGTCACCCCAGCAAGATGAGTCTGTCTGAAACCATCAGTCATTTTTTCAGCCTGGTTCCTTCGGGTCTTTTTGACAATGAAATCATTCACGATTTTCTGCACAACATATTCAATGTCCATGGCCGAACCAATGACTTCAGGAAGCTGGATCATAAATTGGTCATCGTTGCGGTCGACATCGACACCGGAGAAACCATTCGCTTTGGCATGCCTGGTCAGGATCACATCCCAATCTCCCGAGCCGTGCAAGCCAGTGCCGCCTTGCCTGGATTGTATCCACCGGTAGAAATCGAGGGTCGATTCTGCGTGGATGGCGCATTGAGACGTACGCTCAATGCATCGGTTGCTCTGGAAGATGATGTTGACTTGCTGATCGGTATCAATCCTCTGGTGCCCTATGATGCCAGCAAAAGCTCAGGCACAGCTCGCAAGCGGCGCAGCCTGGTTGATCGCGGTTTGCCGTTTGTTCTTTCACAGACAATCCGGGCACTGGTCCAGAGTCGGATGCAGATTGGTATTGCCAAATATGCCAATCGATATCCGAAAGCCGACCTGCTGCTGATCGAACCAGACCGCGGCGATGACAGAATCTTCTTTACCAATGTGTTCAGTTTTGATGATCGTCATGATCTGGTGGAACATGCGTATCAGGTCACTCGACGCGACCTGCTCGCCGCTGCCGACCAACTCGAACCTGCGCTGGCTCGTCATGGCATTCGTCTGAACCGCAGCATTGTCGAAGAAACGCGCAGCCTCTCGTCGGGCCTCAACACCCAATCCCGATATGACAATGCATTGAGCCAGCAACTCAATCGTACTCTCGATAAACTGGACGACCTGATCGCCCCGAACTGACCGCCTCGGCTGACACGCCACAACTGTCTCGAACATCCCTGTCTCTTTAGTGTGTTTATTCTAACGCAGCCTCGTATCCTCTGCTCAACGAATGACGGAGCGGTCGATCCCGACTTGCCCGTTACAGACAGCAGCCAGGAGTCCATCATGGTCGAGAAAAAACTGAAGAAGTTATCCAGGAGCAACACCCGCTCCAAAAAGACAACCGCACAAACCATCAAGGATTCAGCAGGCCAGATCTGGCTGGCTGGCCTGGGCGCTTTCGCCAAGGCACAAGAGGAAGGCGGCAAGATTTTTGACTCGCTGGTCAATGATGGTAAAGACCTGGAAAAGAAGACTCGCAATGTCACCAGTTCTACTGTGAGCGAAGTCCGCGGCGCAATGGAAGGCACGGTCACTGATGTACAAGCGAAAGCCAGTGCCTCATGGGACAAGCTTGAAAAGATCTTCGAAGACCGCGTCGCCAAGGCACTTGCAGCACTGGGTGTTCCAAGCTCCGACGAGATTCAAACTTTGAGCAAGCGCGTCGCAGATCTGCAAAAATCGGTCGCGCAAATGAACAAGGCAGATTCTACAAAGAAGCCTGCTGCTAGAAAACCTGCTGCAAGGAAAGTCGTCGCAAAGAAAGCACCCGTCAAGAAAACTGCTGCGAAGACAACAACGGCCACCAAGACGGTCGCCAGTAAAGCACCTGCAAAGCCTGCTGCGAGCAAGACCTCCGTTAAAAAAGCTGCGACCAGGAAATAAACCGCGACTGACAGTACCAGGGAGCCTCTGAACAAGTCTTAAGCGAGTTGGATTGAGAAGGGAAATGGGTCCGATCAAAGCGCATGAATCGAGTCATAGTGGTGCTATGGCTCGGTTCATGCAACGCAGAGGGGGCGTGTTTGACGCTCAAGACAACCGGTCATGACTGGTTCAGAGGTT
>QIKT01000107.1 GCA_003233095.1 Oceanospirillales bacterium
ATAGTGGTGCTATGGCTCGGTTCATGCAACGCAGAGGGGGCGTGTTTGACGCTCAAGACAAGCGGTCATGACTTGTTCAGAGGTTCCCTAGCCTGGTGAAGCGAAAAGAGTCTGTCGAAATCCAAATACGCGCGGTCCATAATATAGATCGTCCCCGGCTCCGGAATCATCAGATCGAGCGCGTTGACATCGTGCAGCTTGCCGTCGGAAATATGCATAAAACTCGAGATATTGCCTCGCAAATCCAGCAGTGTGTGCATCTTGACTGCCGCCTTGGTGCTGCGAAATGGCGCCCATGGAAACAGCGACAGGCACAGGTCGATCGTTGCCGAGTCCAACGCATATACCGTGCTCGACAGATCCAATCCCAATTCCTCTCCGACGTAGAGCTTGCGGGCTTGCATAATCAATCGCTGGGCGAATTCGGCATAGATGCGCCCGTCTCTGCGCTCGCTGGCGTCGGACAGAGTCGATCGCTTAACCGGCGACCGGATACCCATGTAGTAGAGCTTGGCCGATTGCGCCGAGAGACATGCTTCGATATCGCGGAGGCTTTCTCGGTAGGTGAGTTGTGCAAAAGCCAGGACTCGGAAATGTTCGGCGCAGGGAAGCGTGCGTACTCGATGATGTCCGTCGTACCGATTGACGATTCGCGTAAAGGTTGTCCAGGGCAGGTAGTCCATCAACTGCGCAAACAGCGTTTTGCCAGCGTACATAGTGAGTCCTCAAAGAAACTGCTCCCTGAGGTTCGCTTAAAGTGATATCTGCGTTCAAGCCGACACCACGAAAATTTGTCGAAAAAAATAATTATACTTCATAAACTTACGTGCCATACTCAGGCAGTTAACCGGACACTAGTGATACACTCTGATAGTCTGACTACCTGGCTGCCAAGGAATAACTATGTGCAAGAGCGTCTCCATTCTTTCGACCATAATCGGCCTCGCATTTAGTGCCGCATCCCTCCAGGCGCAGGTTATTGACTGCGGCGCTCAAAGCGCGGACTTGGAACCGGCTGGCTATGATGCTCAGTGCGGACCCTTTGACACTGCTCCAGGGCCGGGTGCGGGTAACGCTCCTAACGCTCCTAACGCTCCGACTGACATGGGCACGGCCGTCGATGTTCGCGGTGACGTGTTTGCCATTGACTCGCTGCTCAGCTTCACCATCAACGACTTCCCTGGCATGACCTCAGTGGCGGTCACAAATAACCGCGTATTCGCGTTGGACTACGACGAGACAGGAACGGTCCTGTACGCTATCCCGGGAACGACGGCAACCGCCAATCCCAACACGCTAATCACGATCGATCCGGCTACCGGGGTGGCGACGCCGATCGCTGCGTTGACCGGCGCGCCGGATGCTACCGGTATGACTATCGATCCAACCACCGGCGACGCATACATCGTAGACGCAACGAATTTCTACAGTCTCGACTTGACCACCGCTGTCGCCACGCTGATCGGCACTACCGATGTCGCTGCAACCATGGTCGATGTCGCTATGAACTGCGAAGGGCAGGTGTTCGCGCACGATATCATCAGCGACAGCCTCTTCTCTATTGATCCGGTAACGGGCGCGGGCACAGTCGTCGGTGGTACCGGCCTCGCAGCGAACTTCGCGCAGGGTATGGACTTCGATAACGACGATGGCACTCTTTACGGATTCGTATATACCGGAGGTGGCACCAACACCTTCGGTAGCTTCAATCTAGCCACCGGCGCGGTGACCGCGCTCTCAACCAACAATCCTTTGGGCGAGTTTATCGGCGCGTTCCCGGGTACTTGCCCGGCGGTGGATGCGGACGTTTCCGTAACCAAGACCGCTGCCGCGCCGAACCCGCTGCTGGTTGGTTCGACCGTCACCTACACCCTGACGGCTGCCAACGCCGGTCCGGGCGATGCGGGCGCAGTCGTGGTCACCGATAGCCTGCCGGCACAGTTGACCTATGTCTCCAATACTTGCGCCGCGACCGTTGTTGGACAGGATGTCACCTGGAATATCGGCGTACTCGCTAATGGTGCCAACGCGACTTGCGACATCGTCAGCACGGTCAACGCCTTCGGCCCAATTGCTAATACGGCTAACATCGCCAGCAGCAGCATGGATCTTATTCCGGGGAACAACACCGCAACCGCCAGCCTGGCTGGCGTGCCGTTCCCGGTCACGCAGATCCCGACTTTGGGTCAACTCGGCATGCTCTTGCTTGTCTTGATTCTGGCCGTTGCCGGGGTGATCGTTATTCGCCGCCAAAGCATGTCACAACCGCTCTAGGCGGTTGTGACATGACGACAACAAAATGTTGCGCACGGAGCGCCGCGGGCCGCGCGGTTCCTGATGCCAATATTCACTGCGGCTCGGTGAATGCGCACGCTGAGACACCCCTCAAAGGTCTGGCCATATCGCCCTGATATTCAATTCTGATTGTCGGGCAGATTTCGGCATCGATTTGGAAAACCCGCTTGAGCCGTTGCGCCCATCGCATCGTCGCCTGCTACTTGAGGGGCTGGCTGACTTCAGTTTGCGCCGCCATTGTGGACTTGGCACCCCGCCCCGCCGGGAGTCACTTCGCAGACACTGTCAAGACATACGATATGGAAGTGGATGTTGAGGTTCAGGGCCAAGTCGAATCGCTGAATCAGGGCGACCGCGTCGATCGCCCGAGTAATGCCCGATCTGATCGCAGTCTTTGCGCTTGTGTTGCTGATGACCTTGTCTCGCAGCGGCGCCCTGGATTTGTTTGCAGTATTCTCACTGGTCATGTTGCTGACCGGAAAACTGGACGGGCACAGGCTTGGACAATCCGCTCACCACCCTGATACGGCTCAGGGTATTCAGTAAACCGCCAGCGACAATCGATCCGTCTGCGGCTTACTCGAATCCGTCCTGGAATATGCGCAAGCCTTCAGGCGTGAAGTCAATCAACAGCATGGGTTGAAACTCACTGTTTTCACGAGCGTTCAGACGGCGCGCATTGCCGTTTTCGTCTTCGTCTCCAAGCATGATCCAGCCATGATTAGTGGTCGGACTGGACACCCAACTCTGGACGTCACTGATCAATTCGGTGGTCGAGTCGAAGTTCAACTCTTCAAAATCTGCGGTGCTGAAGAGTGCCTCTGCCGACGAAGAGGCGACGAAATCGCCGCCCGGCTGAGTCCAAAGATCGGTCTCGAAGTGGCGGTGGATCCAGGTAGCATCACCTGGCTCGGCTGACGCGCCGGCGCCACCCGGGCCCGGAGCGATCGAGCTGCCCTCACCCCAGTCAGCCACTAGCCGGTGAACCGACGCAGTACCAGGTCTTGCCGTTGGTTGTGGTGAGAGGGAAATCGTGGTCATCAGGCTCACCGAATTGATCTGCGTGTCGACTGGCAGTGTGGTCAGATCAAAGCGAATCAGCGCGCGACGCAGGCCATTGTTGATAGTCTGACCAATGAACAGAGAGCCCCCCGCGCCGTTGCTCAGAGAACCGTTGGCGTCTTCGTACAATGTATTGTCAGCTGATGCAGGAAGTATGACGACCTCGGCACGGGCAATTGGGGCGAGGAGCAGTATCAGAAACCACGAGACCAAAAAGGGCATCAATAGCACATGCATAGTCAGTAAAGTCCATACTCATAGAATTCAATGACTCTAGCATATGAGGATTGATCTTGGCGTGAGCAAATAGACAGCGTGATGACGGTGGGTGAAACCGAGAGCTCAATGCACTCTCGGCTTCAACGGATCTGACTTATTCCACCTCAGTATCGGTGATGACTACCGGCGACGAGTAGGAGTTCTCACCCCAGACGCGAATGACACTCAAGCCAGTGCAGGATGTACCCGTATGAGAAAGTACCGAAACCGCCTTCCACGGTATGATGGTCGAACTGCTGTGCAAGCCTGAATTGACTTCCGCCGACACGCTGTGACTTTGCAACCAGGTACTGTCAAAATCGACGCGCCTGGATTGCTTGACCAGATTGGGCCCCTGTGGTCGGATGATTGCCTTGGCCTTGATCCATCCTTCGGTTGACGGGGCAATTGGACCCACACCTACTGCATCTGTGGTGGTGGTGACTTCAAGAATGTAGCGAAAGAATGCTCGCCTTATTTCGAAATCGAGGTGATAGTCAGTTGCACAAAGCTGATTGCTGAAGCGGGTACTGCTCTTGGAAGCGGACTCGTCCCAGTTGTCTGCCTCAATCATGTTTTCCAGCGCAGAGATTTCCTCAAGCAGGGCCACAGTAGTCTTCAGATCCGAGAGGATCTTTCCTTCGCGATCGAAGTCATTGCGATTTTTCTCGACACTGTTGATCAATTCGAACTCAGCTTGCAGCTCCATCAGGTATTCAATCGCTGCCTGTTTGCCCTGCAGGACTTCTACCGTCAGATTATCGGTTTGGGCCTTCAGAGTATGATCGTTGACCTGCTCGTACTGCATTTCCATCAGATCCTCGATGGTCAGCACTTCGGAGACGTGTTCTGCGGCCTGCAAGGCAGGAATGAATGCAAGGGCAGCAGCAACTGCCAAGGGTGTTTTCAGATTCATAATTTTTCCTTGTGACTAAAATGAACCCATCACTGTAGGGAGTGTGATGAGTTCTTAATATCGCGGGAAACGTCCTGAAAATGAGACACGTCTTTGTGTATCAGAAGATCGAAAAGATCACCGCAAGCATCCAGTCCAGCGCCCTGTGTGGCCAGAAGAGATATCGGTGATCGGATTGCTGGCTTGCGTGAGTTAAGGCAGCATGTCCAGCACAGCCTGGACTCTTGATTCGAGCAGCTCGACCGAGGCCGGGCGATCGAGCGGGATTGGCGGGCCAGCCCACAGGGAAATCAGGTTCTGGATCTTGCCCATCAGAGCTGGTTGATTCACCCCTTCGACCTGGTCATGCCAGCGCAATGCCATGCGCGTGAAGCCGTAGGCATCCTGATATTCTCCGGGGTCTGTGATGCGTCCATCCTGAACACCGAACGCGTATTCCTCGAGAACGGTCGTCATCAGGAAACGGGTGATCTCGGCAGGATCCCCACCCGCTCGCCGGGTCACCTCTGCAAGTGTTCTGGCGGGATTGCTCATTGCGGTCCGTCTGGCTCTGGCGTATCAGGTGCGTTGCACGCCCTGTATCAGTTGATCCTGATTCGGGCCGATGCGCATGAGGACTTCTAGGTCGCCTATCCGATTGCGCATGGTGTGGCCCCGCTCGCGACCTATGGGCCTGGGTAGTGGGAGTTCTGCGTGGACCGATCGTCTGAGGTCGATGGCTCGGCGTCGTGCTGCCTGCCATCAGCGCTGTCATTCAGATGATCCAAGCTATTGATTTACTGGTCAGGTTGTTTCTGAAAGAACCCGACATGCATCGCGGTCCTTGTCGCTGCACGAGGGCCTGTAGGTCCATTTCAAAAAAAACAGACTGGCGCTGGCACATGCCGGCACCAGCGTAGCAAATTACTCCAGGGAGAATGACCATGAACAACACCAACAAATCACTCATCAATGGCGTCACGATGGCACTGGCAGCAGCGGGTCTTGCTGCCTGCGCCAACACAGGCGGCTCAAGTGCATCGGTAGCCGGAGGCGGCAGCAAATCGGATATGATCCACTGTTTCGGAGTCAATGCATGCAAAGGTCACAACGATTGCAAGACCGCTGACAACGCCTGCAAGGGACATGCCTCCTGCGAAGGAGCCGGCTTTGTCGCCATGCCCTCCAAAACCTGTGCAGACGTTGGCGGCAATCGCCAGGATAGCTGGCAGGGCGAGATCGCGACGGCTGATCTGTCTAAGTGTTTCGGAGTCAATAAGTGCAAGGGTCACAATGACTGCAAGACTGCCGGCAATTCCTGCAAGGGACACGCTACTTGCAAAGGGACTGGATTCGTCTTGCTGCCCGGAGCCGCCTGCGCTGATGTGGGTGGTTCATCGAGCTGAGAACAACAACGCTGATCGCCAGCCGCCGGACACTCTGGTGGCTGGCCATGCGTGATCGGACGCGACATCACCCTGTGAGCACTACGGCCGGAGAGCGGACCACATGACCCGTATTGACCACCCTCGATTGCCGTATCTGGGTTTTGGCCTGGGATTGCGGACCGTGCACTTCGACGCCGTTCTCGAGCAACGCCCTGAGGTGGACTGGTTTGAAGTCCTGACCGAGAATTTCATGGTCGAAGGCGGCAAGCCTCGCCATTATCTTCATCGCATTCGGGAACACTATCCCCTGGTCATGCACGGCGTTTCGCTGTCAATCGGCTCGACCGAGCCCCTTGATACCACATACCTCAAAGCGCTTGGGCAGTTGGCACGCGAGGTAGAACCGGCCTGGATTTCGGATCATCTGTGCTTTACCAGCGCCTCCGGCATCAACAGCCATGACCTGTTGCCCCTGCCCTACACCGACGAGGCCATCGGTCACATCGCCAAGCGAATTGACCAGGTCCAAAACACTCTGGGTCGACAGATTTTGATCGAAAACCTGTCCAGTTATCTCAGTTACAATCACTCACAGATGAGCGAATGGGAATTTCTCAGCGCAGTGGCCTCTGAGGCCGACTGTCTGCTGCTGATCGATATCAATAATATCTACGTCAGTGCTTGCAATCACCAGTTCGATCCGATGCAGTATCTGGATGGCCTGCCGGCGAAACGAATTCAACAATTTCACTTGGCCGGCCACACGATACAGGGCGAGTGCCTCATCGATACGCACGATCAACCGGTCTGTCAGGATGTCTGGCAGTTGTATCAGCAGTGTGTCGAGCGTTTTGGCTCAATCAGTACCATGATCGAACGGGACGATCATATTCCCGAGTTAAACGTGCTGTTGGACGAGCTTGATCAGGCGCGCCAGATCTACCGCCAAGTCACCGCAGAGCATGCCGTGACACACACTCCGTCATGAGCCACGAGTCACTTGAAACGCTGCAGCAGTCATTCATTCAACTGCTGATCGGTGAGCCATCGAGGCTTGAGGAATCGGTCAATGAACAGGCGCCATTGACTATCAAGCAACGGCTGTCCATCTACCAGACTGCCTATCGGGCTCGACTCATCGACACGATACGAAACGCTCATGCGGTGCTGGCAGACTATCTGGGCGACGCGTTGTTCGAGCTCATGGCTCTGGGATATATCCAGTCTCATCCATCCCGATACCGCTCGCTCCGGCATTTCTGCAATGCGCTGCCCGACTACCTGCGCAAGACCGGTCCATTTTCTGACAAGCCGATTTTCGCCGAACTGGCCGAGTTTGAACGCACTCTGCTCGATGCTTTTGATGCTGCAGATGTCTCTCGGATGGGCGCTGGCGCACTAGCCGAAATGGATCCATCAGCCTGGCCTGATGTGGTGATTCATCTGCACCCGTCTGTCCATCGGTTTTCTTGCGACTATCCCTGTGTGCCTCTCTGGCAGGCCATCAAACGGTCAGCACCTGCGCCCGAAGCCTGCCGACAACCGTCCGATTGGATCATCTGGCGCAATCGTGATCAACTGACCGAATTCAAATCACTGGGCGCAGATGCCTTGACACTGTTCGAGGGCAGTCTTGAGGGTCTGAATCTTGCCAATCTGTGTGAGCAACTTGCCCTGCGGATGCCTGCGGATAACGTCAGTCAGGTGCTGGTCAGCGTGTTGCAAACCTGGCTGACCGATGGTCTGATCACCGAACTGTCAAGGCCAGGGGCCGTCGCGGATGATCCGTCATGACATCGTGATCCGCGACTGATATCGTACAGTCTCGAATCTGTTGACACCGTGAGACTCCGATGAAATACACCCTGCTGACTGCCCTCTGCCTGATGATTGCCTTCAGTACTTCAACCGCCCACGCCTGGGGAAAATCCGGCCATCGCGTTACTGGCGCCATTGCAGATCATTACCTCAGCGATGAGGCTCGCAGTGCCATCAAGGACCTGATGGGCATCGAGAGCCTTGCAGAAGGCTCCACCTGGGCCGATTTCATGCGTCAGAACCCTGACCCGTTCTGGCAACGAGAAGCCGGGCCGTATCACTACGTGACCATTGCGAAAGATCAGCGCTATGCGACTGTCGGCGCCCCGCCACAAGGCGACGCCATCACCGGCCTCAAAAAGCTCTCTGCAATGCTGACCGACCCCAGCAACAGCCAGGAGCAGCGTCAACTGGCCCTTCGTTTCATTGTCCACATCATCGGTGACCTGCACCAGCCTCTGCATGCTGGCAATGGGACCGATCGTGGTGGCAATGAATTTCGGGTGGTGTACAAGAATGAACCCACCAATCTGCATACCCTGTGGGATCGACTGCTGATTGACGATGAGGAATTGTCCTACACCGAAATGACCGACTGGTTGCTGGCGAAGATCAGCGCCGATCAGGTCACTGAGTGGTCGGTCACCGACCCGGTTGTCTGGGTGGAAGAAAGCGCCGTGCTGCGTGATGGTCTGTACCCGGACGATCAATTCCTGAGCTGGGACTACGGTTACCAGCACATCGGGACTGTGCGGCTTCGGCTGCAGATGGGTGGTGTGAGAATTGCCGCCTATCTGAATGCTCTGTTCGAGCAGTCACTCTGATTCACCCTGTCTCAGGGCCCGACCTGGCTGAGCGACATGCATTCAGCTAGTGAGTCTCTGAACAAGTCTCAAGCGAGTTGGATTGAGATGGGAAATGCAACCGAACGGGCGTATTTCACGCTCAAGACAGCCGATCACGACTTGTTCAGAGGCTCCCTAGGTCGACCGCCACGGGCTTGTAATCTTTCCACGGCACGTACTTCATCGAGTTGCGAACCATGTGAACGATGCAGAGCTGGATCTGGGTCTCGGTCTCGGGATACACCGTATTGATCGCGTCGGGAAAGCCCTTGAGGCCGTCAACGCAAGCAATGAGGATGTCCCGCACGCCCCGATTCTGG
>QIKT01000021.1 GCA_003233095.1 Oceanospirillales bacterium
CCCCGTTTTCAGAGTCAATACCTTTCCCTGAATGAATGTACAAAACAGAAATATCCTGCCCTTTACACTCACCCAGCCTACTCAATATCCACCTGGGTTAGCCTGACAATGCGTCAGCGCCTCGCTTGTTTCTCAACAGGCAAGGCGCGCATTATAGGACCCTGGGGTGACCTGTCAACAGCTAATTCAAACTATCTTCAAATGAGTTCTCTGCCCCCAGCATTCATGCGCTTTGTATCCACAAAGCAAGACGATGATGAAGCCTGTCCAACGCCATGTTTCCACAGGCCCCCAGTGAGACTCGATCACGGATTGAGCGCTCTATCGTCATCTCTTTGCCTTCCTGCTCACAGGCAGACTCTGCTTGCAATTCGCCTTTCTGGGCCCGATAGGCTTCCCGGAATGAGTCCCCGGCAGCAACAGCCTGCAGCGCCCGGTCGGTAGCCAACATTTCATCAGCCATCGCTTCGCGCATTCTGCCCTGATCAAACATCAACCCATCGAACAGACCGTGAGCCAGTTGCATCACTTCAACACTGGTCTTCAAGCCACGGATCAGTGCCATCTTTTCCGAGTCGACCCTGAAATGCCGATAGGGCTCGCGAAGTGACTGCTCCAATGCTGGTTGCCCATAGAGTGACAAGGCTCCCCAACTCTTTGCATAGACGACATCGGTATTGTGGTAGGCGGCATCGATCTGGTGGCTGATCTGAAAAGAGGACCCATTGGCCTAACAAGCCTGGCCCAGATAGTGCGAATCGAGCAGATACGCCTCACCCGGCAACCTGCCCCATGCGATCCTGGAGAGTCTTCATCAATGCCAGCTCCTGACAGGGATGAACAATGATTTCCATAATGATGACCGGCACCGTCGCATGCCTGGCCAGGGTATGGCGCATCGGATCGATCCGATCAACCGACCCGTCCTCGAAGTCTGGGACCCGACGAATCGCAATCAGATCAACCCATCCAGACAGTACCGCGGCGACCGCCTGGATGTGCTCTTCGGCATCACCATCCATGATCGCACCATCGTCGAACTCGATCCCCCAGGCATCCTTGCCCGGTTGCAGCACAATCGCAGTCCCACCCAACTGCTGCGCACCAAGTTCGAAGGACGTTCTGGTTCGCATGGAGCTGTTGACAAACAGCAACGCGATACTGCGATTGTTCATCAAGGACTGGTACGGGTCGGCTGACTGGAGCACAGAGAATCGCTTCGTCATTGACAAAATGAATCAGTGTCTCTTGTGGATGCTGGTCAGTCATGTTTGTTCTGTTCCTCTATTTGAGTTGAGATTAACTCGTTTCAGCGGGACTGAGCAGTACCAGTCCTATCGCTTTCACGCTATTATTGTCGACCTGCATTCTGCCCGGCTGATTCTCATGTGCCAAGGGGTCTGTCGGCTTGCAGATCATGTCGTTCGGCAATGGCCGCAACTGCTTCCAACTCTTCAAATCGAGAATCTCTTATGTGGACAATCCAGACGCCTTGGACCCGACGACTGCGGCCATTTGCAATCCTCCTGACCTTCCTGCTGTCCGCCTGTCAGCACGCTGACCAAGAAACCGACAGCCACGCGCCCGAACCTGAAGCGACCACCATGAAGACAACCACAATGAATACACCACCTATCGCCGCCAAACGACCGCATCAGACCGTTCTGCATGGACAGACCCGAATCGATCCCTATCACTGGCTGCGGGACGATGATCGCAAAGACCCCGAGGTCATCGACTATCTGGATGCCGAAAATGCCTGGTTTGAAAGGCAGATGTCCGATACCGACACATTGCAGGAATCGCTCTATCAGGAAATGACGGCGCGCTTGAAGGAAGATGAATCCAGCGTGCCACAGAAAGACGGCGACTACTGGTACTACTATCGCTACGAGGAAGGCAAGGACTACAAGATCCATGCCCGCAAGTACCAGAGTCTTGATGCGGCCGAGCAAATCATCCTGGATGAGAATGTTCGCGCCGAAGGCGAGGACTACTACAGCGTCAATAGCATTCAGATTTCCGATGACCATCGGCTGATGGCCTGGACCGAGGACACGGTGAGTCGCCGCCTCTACACCATTCGCATCATGAATCTGGACACTGGTGAGATGCTTGGCGAAGACATCCCCAATGCCTCCGGTGCCATGGCATTCGCCGCCGACAACAAGACGCTGTTCTACACCATCAAGGATGAGCAGACCCTGCTGCCCTTTCAGGTGTACCGGCATGCGCTGGGAACCGACATCAGCAATGACACCCTGATTTATGAGGAGAAGGACAACACGTTCTATACCTCAGTGTCTCGTGGAAAATCCAAGGACTACATCTATATCAGCATCGGCAGTACCATTTCATCGGAATACCGCTTGCTGCCGGCAGACCAGCCAAAAGGTGAATTCGAGCTGTTTCTGGCCCGTCAGGATCACCACGAATATCAAGTGACCGACCTCAATGGTCGTTTCTATGTCCTGACCAACCAGGACGCCATCAACTTCAAGATCATGAGCACCGATCAGATCAGGAATACATCCATGCATGGATGGCAGGAATTCGTCGCCCATCGTGATGACGTGCTGCTCAGTGGCATGACTGCGTTTCGGGATCGGCTGGCCGTCAATCTGCGCATCAACGGCATGAGAAACATTCATCTGATTCCATTCGATGACGGTCCGGTCCTCGAGATTGATTCGGACGAGCCGGCCTACACCATGTACCTCGATGACAATGTCGAAGTCGATGCGGCCAAGCTGCGTTATGGGTACACCTCGTTGACGACTCCGTACACAATCTATGACTATGACCTGACCTCCGGCGAACGGACCTTGCTGAAACAGACCGAGGTGATTGGCGACTTCGACTCGGCCAATTACCAGACTGCCCGACTGATGGTCCCCGCTCGAGACGGGACCGACGTTCCAATCTCGGTGGTACATCATCGCAAGACACCCGTCGATGGCACTGCACCACTGCTGGTGTATGCCTACGGTTCATATGGCAGTTCGACCGACCCGAGCTTCAATAGCTCACGGCTGAGCTTGCTGGATCGCGGCTATGTGTTTGCGATCGCCCATGTGCGCGGCGGCCAGGAAATGGGTCGCAAGTGGTATGACGACGGCAAGATGTTCAACAAGCGCAACACCTTCAATGATTTTGTAGACGTGACCCGCGGTCTGATCGAGCGCCGCTACGGCGACCCCAAACGCACCTATGCCTACGGCGGCAGTGCTGGCGGCCTGCTGATGGGCGTCATCATCAACGAAGCACCCGAGCTGTACCATGGGGTGGTCGCGGCAGTGCCCTTTGTCGATGTGATCAACACCATGCTGGACGAGTCCATCCCGCTGACCACCGGAGAATTCAACGAATGGGGCAACCCGAAAATCAAGGATCAATACGAGTACATCCTGAGTTACTCTCCCTATGATCAGGTTCAGGCTCAGGATTATCCGAACCTGCTGATCACAACCGGCCTTCATGACTCGCAGGTTCAGTATTTTGAGCCGGCCAAGTGGATCGCCAAGTTGCGTGACATGAAAACCGATGACAACCTGCTGCTGATGTACACCGACATGGAGGCAGGTCATGGCGGTGCCTCGGGCCGTTACCAGCGATATCGTGATGTCGCCCGGATGTTCGCCTTTTTCCTGAAACTCTCAGATATGAACACTGGAGCACAATAGCCATGGCTTTTGGAGAAGAATTTGCCAGCCGAATGATTCGCAGCAGCTTTCAGGACGGGACCTGGCGCACGCCTGAATTGACTGATGTAGAGCCGATCCCGATGCACCCATCGGCGCATGTGCTGCATTATTCCAGCACCTGCTTTGAAGGCATGAAAGCCTATCGCTGGAAAGATGGCGCTGTGCGACTGTTCAGGCCCGAGCGAAATATTGCACGGCTACAGGCCTCGGCGCGTTCTCTGTGCCTGCCTGTTCCACCTTCGGAACTGTTGCTGGAGATGATTCATCGTTCGGTGGCCTCAGTGACCGATGAAATTCCGGCAGAGCCCGGCTCTCTGTATATTCGGCCGACGCTTTTGGGCATGGATTCGAATATCGGTGGCGCCGGAACGCCCAGTGACTCAGCCTTGCTGTTTATCCTGCTGTCACCAGTCGGCGACTATTTCACCGGCGGCGTTCGTCCTCTGACCCTGCTGATCGACGATAAGAACATGCGTTCAACCCCCCGATTCGGGCAGGTCAAGACCGGTGGCAATTATGCCGCAGCGCTTGGTGCCGTAGTCGAGGCTCGCAACACCTATCAAGCTGATCAGGTGCTGTTCTGCCCAAACGGCGATGTCCAGGAAACCGGTGCTGCCAATTTTCTGATGATCCATGACCGAACGATCCTGACCAAGAAACTTGACGGTACTGTACTCCCTGGAGTGACCCGCGACTCGATCCTGACATTGGCTCAGGATATGGGCCTGAAAGTAAATGAGACCCACTACACCGTTGAGCAACTCCTTGAGCGGTTGCCAGAAGCCGAAGCCATGTTGACTGGCACTGCGGCGGTCATCTCACCGGTGGGTCAGATGATTTTCAACGGCGAGACCATACCTGTTGGTAACGGCCAGCCTGGCGAGCTGACGATGGCGCTGCGTCAACGACTGACAGACATTCAGCGTGGTCACAGTGAAGATCGACACGGTTGGGTTAAGACGATTCCTGCCTCAGCCAGCTAAAGCACTCTATCCAGTCATTCTGATGCCACCGGTTCACTTTCTTGAATCGGTGACTGATTCCTGAAACACCACCAAACAGTTGCGTCCTCGCTGCTTGGCCTGATACATGGCCTGATCAGCCTGCTGCAACAGCTGCCGAGCACTACTGTCTGCTGAGGGCCGCGTTGTCGAGATGCCGATACTAAGACTCAGAGAAAAGCGGCCCTCGCCCAGTTTATCAGGCAAGCTTGTGGTTCGAATGTCCTCAAGCAGTGAGGTGGCCAGTTGTTCCGCATCCTCACCGTTGACTCCAGGCAGTATCACAGCGAATTCATCCCCACCCAAGCGCGCCGCGCGATAACCCAGGGAAGCGGCCTGCACTGCAATTCGATCCGCCACTCGTATCAGACATTGATCTCCAAGATCATGACCAAAGGTGTCGTTGATCTGTTTGAATTGATCGATGTCGCAAAGCACCAGGCTCAAGACCGACCCACTGACCGCATGCTCCTGCCAGTGGCGCTCCAACTCGGAGCTGAAATAACGACGATTGGCCAGACAGGTCAGTTCGTCCTGCAACGTCAATTGTTGCAGTTGCTGATTAGCATCATTGAGTTCCTGAGTCTGTTCAATCACCCTGCGTTCAAGGTCATCGGCACTGCTGGCCAGACCTTGTGTCAATAAACGGTATTTGTCACTGAGCGCAAGCGACAGCATGACAATTTCAATCAGTATTCCGAAAGTGGCCGCATTATGTGTCAGGAAGGTATCCGGTATGACGCCGAAACGACTCAGAATGAGCATGGCCGCCCCGCCCTGGTAAAACAGACAACCCAGCGCAAAGAAACGGGCCTCTCGAATGCCCCGAGCCCAGCACACCAGTGCCGTGATCAGAATGACCAGACCACTGATCAAAGCCAAGCCGGTGCTCGACTGAATGGCCACCGCGTACGGTGCAAACACCGACAGTGCGACTGCCACCGCTGACAACAGCATCAGCGAAACGATGAGTCGCGACAACCATGGACTGACTGACCCGACATTCAGAAACTGTCGAGTGAACCAGACGGTCGCCATGACCCACAGCGCGCTCGACAATGGCACGACTGTGTTGGCAAACGAAGGATGATCTGGCCACAGGACCGCAAAGGCGTGGCCGTTCAACGACATGATGAAAATCATCGATGTGATGGCCGTACACACATAGGCCAGGTAACTCAAGTCGCGGACAAAGGCGAACAGGAACAGATTGTAGAGCGCCATCAGCAGCATGATGCCGTAGATCACACCGAACCATAGTTCATGACGTTTCTCGAACGACAGAAACTGATCCTGCCTGACAATCAGCGGCCGGATCTGCAATGAGCTGCTGGATTCGATTCGCACCATGATTCTCAGAACCTCCGCGCCATTGAGGGGTAGCGGAAAGACGAAAAAGCGATGATCGATCGGACGAGCATCAAACCGCAGACTGTCACCAGCCTGAAAGAGCAGCACCGGCTGCTCATTTTGCAACACATAGACATCGACATGATCGAGCAGTGGATAGTCGACCCCCAGCAACCATTGATCCGTCTGATCAAAGATCGAACCTGCCGCCCTTTGAACGCCAAAGCTCAGCCAGACAGCCTGCTCAGAGTAACCCAGCGCCAGATGATCCCTGTCGAGCAACTCGAAGCGGGAATCATCCATACCGAGCACCTGTTCGGCGGTCGCAGTCGCGGATGGATCGATCAGATATCGAGCAGTTCCGCTCAGCGTATAGTGTTGATCAGGCTGGTCCAGCAGCAGAGCGGATTGCTCGACAGCCATTGTGGATGTGACGAACATCAGACACCACAAGCCGAAATAAAGTGATGCCTTCCACCTCGTCAGTTGGCTGGGCAGAACAAACAATGATAGGCGGGACCAACAACACACAATCTGCCCTGTCCACAATGTGAATGGGCAATCAGTCTATTGCATGCGCAGACCTTCTGCCAATGAGTGGGCTGTTACTGAAGTGTTTGTCCGGGCCGATCCAGTCCAACACGCCCTTGAACCAGACCCGGTGGATGAGAGATGAGCAAACCGCGGACCAGAGATTCATCAGCGACCGATGCATGCAGGCAAATTTCGCCGCTGACCAGTGACCCAATGATCGTGCCATCGTGGATCAACAGCCGATTGCCACTGATGGCTGGAATACGCGTCACATCGCTGAGAAATCCCGAGCAGTTCAGAGGATCGTTGGCTGCAATCAACAGCCAGCTCTGATCACTGGCCTTGCGTTGCATGCCTTGCAGAAGCGCCGGAACTTCGGGCAGAGCAAACTGTTCGCCACTGAAACCATCGACAAATCGACCTCCTGCCACTTCATCGCGAGCTTCCATCAGGCGCAGTACATGAACGAGATCTCGCCACGGGGGCAAGCCGGGCAGCTTTTGTTGCAGAGCATGGAACAAGACGCCATATCGTCGCAACAGCGTACAGGCTATGTGCTCAACCGTCTTCCAGTAGTCCAGGCTGGTACGTGGCCTGACTAGCGACCAACGCCCCGAATCCTGAAGCGGGTCGCCACCATAGCCATGCTTTCGATAGCGCGCCTTGCGACGCTTGATTTTCTCGTTGGAGATCAGAAAACGGGCTCCGGAGAAGGAATCAGAGGTCACTAGCCCCTGTGCGACCAGCTCAGAGACAGCCGCCTCGAACTGGGTCGGCATCATATGCAACTCACTGATGATTTCATCGGCAAACAGCGCGCCATCCCGACTCAGACATTCAAACACGGCACGGGCACTGCTGCTGGCATCCGCCTCGCTCAGAACAGGCGGGGCTACACGTAGATTGACCACGCCGCCCGCCTCCTGCAAGGGCGCACTGAGATCACCCTGCTGATGCAGCCACCAGACGTCCTGTGACCGTCGTGGCAACAGAGCAATGGGGGTATTGACCGCCAGTTGCGCGGCCTGACCATGATTGAGACGACACCAGGTGATTTCGCCAGACCGACACAGCTGATCCAGTTCATCGGGCATCAGGCTGCTCAATCGAGCAGGCAGCAACTCGTTCAACCAGGCCGAAACGGGCACGGCCACACCTTCGAGCTGTTCGAGTACGGCGCGGCAGCTTTCGCGGGTCCCGGCGCGTGGCTCGAACAGGCCGTGCCAGTGGGTGAGAAAGCGATAGAAACAGGCCGCATCCACGACGGTGAATCGCTGCCGCTTGCTCTGCCTGGAGAGTCGATGAATCCGATGCAGCAAGCGACGATGACACCATTGCATGCTCGAGATCTCGAAGTCACCGCGCAGCACACAGCCTTCAACTTCCAGGGCAATCATGGTTTGACTGATGGCCGCAGGTTCAACACCCAGCAGATTGGATAATTGGACCTCAACGACCGGACCACACACCTCCATGCGGCTGCGAACCAGCTCGATCAGGGCCTGATCAATCGCCACAGGCTCAGACAGGCACTGGCTGCGCAGGTCAGCCAATTGTGGCCACACTGACACCGCCAGCTGCAATCGCTCACGCGCGACCCACAGCTGAGATTCGCCAGGCCGAATTGCCACGGCGCGACCTAAAGCGCTCAGCGTGTCCAGATAGGCCTGACAGCCGATCAATTCCTCAGCGGTCATCACGCCACAGACCAGCAAGGCGTCATGAACTTCATCAGCATCGCGCAACAACGGCCAGCTCTGCTGTCGCACCCGAGCGATTGCCTCGGGGTCCAGCGTACCCAGGGTCGCCGCCTGATCGAGCGTCAACGATCGGTTGCTGCTGACATTGTTGGTACGCCGTTCCTCGGCGGCACCGTCATCAAGGAAAGCATACGGCCTGGCATTGATAATGGCATCGGCTAGTGGCGAGGGATGGACCAGGTCACAGTGACTGGCCTGTACCGCTCCGCATTGCAGTGCCCCCAGCAGTGCCTCCAGACCGTCGATGTCCATGATATCGGTCAGGCAATCATTGATGGCTTGAACAACCAGTGGGTGATCGGGCACCTCACGCTGACCGGTCAGATTTTCCTGGCAGGCGAGCTGATCGGGGAAGCACACGGCGATCAGATCGTCGGCGTCCGAACGCTGAAACTGAGGTGGCCGCCGCTTGCCTGAGATCATCCGCTTGATGGCCAGCGCATTGGTGGCCGCCCATCGCCAGCGCGCCGCGAACATCGGC
>QIKT01000227.1 GCA_003233095.1 Oceanospirillales bacterium
ACGATCGTTCCGGTCAAACGGCAGCTGAAGCAGGAGTTTGGCTTTTCGACCCCGGGTGCGACCGACGCATACCAGAGCCCAATGGATGACAAACGTGAAACCGAGATGGTGACCGGTGATCTCAACGCCGCGCTGGTCGAATGGGTCCTTCAGTATCGAATCTCGGATCCTGTGAAGTTTCTGTTTGAAGTCCGCGAGCCGCGCGCGACACTCCGCTATGTGTCCGAGTCGGTGATGCGTGAAGTGGTCGGTGATCGTACCGTGGATGAGGTCATCACGATTGGCCGTCAGGAAATCGAATCGGAGGCCTTGATGAAGATGCAGGCTTTGTCGACCAAGTATGCGATGGGCATCAGCATTGATCAGGTGCAATTGAAAAACATCAATCCTCCCAAGCCAGTCCAGGAATCGTTCAACGAGGTGAACCAGGCGCAGCAGGAGAAGGAAAAACTGATCAACGAAGCGCGCCGCGACTACAACAAGGTGATCCCGTTAGCCGAGGGCGAGAAAGACCAGCGAATCCGCGAGGCCGATGGATACCGGCTGAAACGAATCAATGAAGCGGAAGGCGATGTGGCCCGATTCAGTGCCTTGCTGACCGAATATTCCAAAGCTCCGGAGGTCACCCGTCGACGCATCTATCTCGAGACGCTGCAGGCCGTCTTGCCGGGTATCGACTCGAAGATCATCGTGGATGCTGAGACAGGGAGCATCTTGCCGCTGCTGAATCTGGATCGCACCAAGGGAGAACAGCCATGAACAAATCCATCGTGTCACTCGTATTTCTCGCCGTCGCAGGTTTCGTGCTGATCAGTTCGGTCTATACGGTCAGCGAAGTTGAGCAGATGATCATCACCCAGTTTGGTAAACCTGTGGGTGATCCGGTCACTGATGCAGGGCTGAAGTTCAAGGTTCCCTTTATCCAGCAGGTCAACTCGATCGACAAGCGGGTGCTTGAGTGGGATGGTAAACCTTCGGACATGCCGACCAAGGACAAGCTGTACATCTCGGTCGATCTGTTCGCTCGCTGGCGAATTACCGACCCACTGCAATACTTCTTGAGGCTCCGTGACGAGCGCAGTGCGCAGTCTCGGCTTGACGATATTCTGGGCAGTGAAACTCGTAATGCTGTCGCCAAGCATGAGCTGATCGAAATCATTCGCACCACCAGTGATCGAGTGCCGCTGCGCGATACGCTGTTGACCGATGCGGAGCGCGATCTGAACATGGGCGCGCTGGTGCCGATTCAGAAAGGCCGGAAGCAGGTCGAGCAGGAAATTTTCGCTGCGGCCGCTGAAAAAGTGCAGGTCTTCGGCATTGAACTGCTCGATATCCGCTTCAAGCGAATCAATTACAACCAAAGTGTGCGGCCGAAGATTTACGATCGAATGATCAGTGAACGTCGACAGATTGCTGAGCGATTTTTGTCCGAAGGCAACGGTGAAGCGGCCCGGATTCGAGGCAATCGCGTTCGTGATCTGAACAAGATTCAGTCCGAGGCGTATCGTGAGGTAGAAGAGATCCGCGGCTTGGCCGATGCCAAGGCAACCGAGATTTATGCGGCAGCCTACAACCAGAACGCCGAATCCGTCGCCTTCTACGAATTCACCCGAACGATGGAGGCCTACAAGGTGATCATTGCCGAGAACACCACACTGGTGCTGTCAACCGACAGCGATTTGTTCAAGTTCCTGAAAGGCATGGGTCCGATCGGCGCAGAAACACGATAAAGACAACGCGTCCAGGCTCGGCGACCAGTGATTGGGGTGGCTGGGTCTGGTGGTGATCTTGCCCGAGAACGCCTAATCTGACCGGATAGCCTTTTGGGACATATATGGACGCCACCCCAAGATCAAGGCCCATGAACAGGTTGAACGTCTTGAAGGAAAATTGAAATCAGCGCGAGCAAGCTTGTCAGAATTGAAAGATGCGTCTGAAGACAAATGGGACGATATATCCAGTCGTTTTGAAGTTCTTTCAGGTGAGCTTGATTCCTCTGTAAAGACGTTTTTTTTCCGGTAAAGACAAAGTCTGACATCGCTTGTTGAAAGCAGCAGACCTTGTGCGATTGCCAGAGACGATGCCATGAACATCATGTTCATGATCCTCCATGAGAAATCGTTTATGCCCAAGAAGCTCCCATGCTCTGGTCATTCTAACCAGTCAACATCAATGGACCACCGCTTGTCGGGATGGAACAAGTGAGCCCAGGTCTGATCTCTCCTGGGCTCGTGGAACGATCTGGAAGTCCTATCAAAATTAATGCGGCACCCTTTGATTGGCCTCTCAGTGTGTCACCGCACTGTTCGTGTCAGGATTCAAGCTTCTCGCGTGTACCAGTCGATACAGGGCGGGTAACACCACAAGGGTCAGGAAGGTTGATGAGACAATGCCGCCAATCACTACGGTGGCCAATGGGCGTTGCACTTCCGAGCCAATGCCGGTGTTTAGCGCCATGGGAATGAAACCCAGCGACGCCACCAGTGCGGTCATCAGCACGGGCCTGAGGCGAGTCAAGGCCCCTTCAATGATGCAATCATCAAGGGCCTTGCCTTGTGCTCGAAGGTCACGAATGAAGGACACCATTACCAATCCATTCAGTACGGCTATGCCTGACAGCGCAATGAAACCGACCCCAGCCGAGATCGAAAATGGAATGTCGCGCAGCAGCAACGCCAGAATGCCTCCGGTGAGCGCAAATGGCACACCGGTAAAGATCACCATGGCATCACGAACCGAACCCAGTGCCATGACCAGCAAACCGATGATTAACACCAACGTGACCGGGACCACAACAGACAACCGTCTGCTGGCCGATTGCAGGTTCTGGTACGTCCCGCCATATTCAACCCAATAGCCGGCAGGCACTTCCACTTGAGCAGCAATGGTCTGTTGCACCTCGTTGACGAAGGAACCAAGATCACGATCGCGAACATTGGCAGTCACCACAACGCGACGCTTGCCATTTTCACGGTTGATCTGATTGAGGCCAATGGTCAGTTCAGTCGTCGCAATCTCACGCAGTGGCACAAAACTGCCATTCGACAAGGGCACGGGAAGATCAAGCAGTGTGTCCGGATTGCTGCGCAATGGTTCCGACAGGCGAACGACAATGTCAAAGCGTCGGTCTCCCTCATACAGCTGGCCGGCATTGGCCCCGCCAAGCGCGGTGGCGATGAGATCCTGAACGTCAGAGAGGTTCAGTGAATAGCGGGCGATGGCCTCTCGATCCGGAATGATGGTCAATAAAGGAAGGCCGGTTGTTTGTTCTACAACAATGTCGGCTGCTCCTGCGACCTGATTGATGGCGTTTTCTATCTCATTACCCAGTGCGATCAAGGTTCCGAAATCATCACCAAATACTTTGACGGCAAGTTCCGCTCGAACACCGGCAATCAATTCGTTGAAACGCATCTGTATTGGTTGCAGAAACTCGTAGCGGTTGCCTGGAATCGGCGTCACCAGCCGCTCCAGGTCACGAACCAATTGTGCCTTGGTTTTTTTCGGATCCGGCCATTGATCGCGCGGTTTGAAGATGATGAAATTGTCTGCAACGCTGGGTGGAACGGCGTCTGTGGCGACCTCAGCGGTTCCGATCTTGGCAAACACATGCTCAACTTCAGGCATCTTCTTGATTTCTGTTTCGAGCAGTTCCTGGGACTCGACGGCTTGCTGCAGTGACGTGCCCGGGATACGCAAGGCATGCATTGCGATATCGCCTTCATCAAGATTGGGCACAAACTCTGAGCCCAGGCGCATGGACAACCAGCCGCAAACCAGCACCAGGGCAACAGCGGAGACCATCACGCTCCAGCGAAATCTCAGCGCCATCATCAGCACAGGGCGGTAGATTGAGCGTGCGCCACGTACAAGGCGGTTTTCCTTTTCCACAACAGGTTTGCGAAAAAGCAGGGCGATACCAGCCGGTATGAAGGTGATTGACAAGATCATCGCGCTGATCAGCGCGATGATCACGGTGATCGCCATCGGGTGGAACATCTTGCCTTCTACCCCCGTCAACGAAAAGATGGGGATATAGACAGCGGTGATGATAAAGACGCCAAACAGTGCCGGTCGAATGACTTCCCTGGTGGCTTCGAATACCAAGGCCAATCGTTCTGTGAGCGACAGGGTTTTTTTGCCGGCCTCACTCAGTCGCCGAAGACAGTTGTCCACAATGATTACGGCACCATCGACAATCAAACCGAAGTCGAGTGCGCCAAGGCTCATCAGGTTGGCGCTGACTTTGGTTTGCACCATGCCGGTAATGGTCATCAGCATTGCAACCGGGATGACCGCAGCGGTCAGCAGTGCCGCTCTGACGTTTCCGAGAAACAAAAAAAGTACCACCATGACCAGCAATGCGCCCTCGACCAGGTTGGTTCGAACCGTCGCGAGCGTCTTGTCGACCAATCCGGTGCGATCGTAGACGGCCGTGACCGTGACCCCTGTAGGAAGGCTTGTCTTGATTTCCTCAAGTCTCAGTGCGACGGCATTGGCGACTTCTCGACTGTTTGCGCCGATCAGCATGAACACCGTGCTCATGACCACTTCGTGGCCGTCCTGTGTTGCCGCACCAGAGCGTAGTTCGCGTCCGATGCCAACGCTTGCAACATCGCGAACGCGGATGGGGACACCATCAGTGTCGCTGACCACAATGTCCGCCAACTGGTCCATATCATCGACTTGCCCCGGCACGCGCAAGAGCCATTGCGCGCCGTTGTGTTCAATGAAACCTGCCCCTCTGTTGGCGTTGTTTTTCTTCAGAGCGAGCGTGATATCAGTAAAGCTCAAGCCATGGGCAAGCAACTTCTCCGGGATCGGTGCAACCAGGATTTGCTTCTTGAAACCCCCAATCGGGTTCACTTCAACGACGCCAGGCACACGCAGCAATTGTGGTCGAATGATCCAGTCGTGGACCGACCGAAGATCGGTAGGTGTCACCGGCGTGCCGTCGGCGTTGAGTGCGCCGGGTTCGGCGCTCACGGTGAACATGAAGATCTCACCCAGGCCTGTCGCAATGGGTCCCAGTACAGGCTCGAGCGCAGCCGGCAAAGACGATTTAGCGGCATTCATGCGCTCGCCGACCTGTTGTCGTGCGAAGTAGATATCGGTACTTTCCTCAAATACGGCCGTGATCTGAGACAAGCCGTAGCGTGATGTAGAACGGGTGTATACCAGTTGAGGAATACCCGCCATTGCATTTTCCAGGGCGAAGGTGACACGTTGCTCAACTTCCAGAGGCGTATATCCCGGAGCCTCGGTATTGACAACCACTTGCACATTGGTGATATCGGGGACGGCATCGATCGGCAAGTGCCTGAAATTCCAGGCGCCAAGACTGATCAGCAATAACACCACAAAAAAGACCAGGCCGCGTCGTGAGAGAGACAGCTTAATGATGTATTCAAGCATGGTTCATCCTCAGTGGTCGTGGGAAGCGCCGGATTTTTCGATATCGGCTTTGACAAGATAACTGTTGGTGGTGACATATCGCACACCGGCATCAATGCCGCCCAGCACCTCAATCCATTCGGCATCCTGTCGGCCAAGGTCGAGCATGCGCACCTCATAGGTATCCCCGACTTGTGCATAGACAACGGTGAAGTCTCGAAAGCTCTGGAGGCCGGTTCGCTTCACGGCAAGTGCTACGGGATGTTCTGCCACTTCGATTGTGGCTGAAACAAACGAGCCGGGCAGCAGGGTGCCCTGCGAGTTATCCAGGACGACTCGCGCCAGTACCGATTGATTGGGCTCTGCGATGGTGTTCAATCGTGCAATGACGCCCTGCTGTTGAGGCGCTGTATCAGCAGTCCGCAGAGTAACGATCGCGCCTTCTCGAACACGAGCACGGTCTGAGGGGAAGACTGAGAATTCTGCCCAGACAGTACTCGTATCCGTGATGGTAAACAGCGGTCGCCCTGAGGTCTGTTCGCCCGGATTGGCCGTTCGATGGGTCACAATGCCGTTGATGGGTGCAGCAAGGGTGTAGTTGTTGAGGCTTTCGTTGCTTTCGATGGTGGCGAGCGCCTGGCCTGCTTTCACGTTGTCACCCTCGGAAACCAGTATCGATTGTATCGAGCCGTCGTAGCGTGCACTGACAATGCGTTGTTGTTCCCGATTGGGTTCAATGCGACCGTAGACTGAAACAGTCTCCTTGATCGTGGCCTCGCCGACCAGTTCGGTAGCGAGTCCAAAAGCCGCTGCAATGTCAGGTCCGATTTGCGTTCGACCCTCCAGGTTGTCATACGACCAACTGTGAACCTGACCGCGATACTGTGCGTCGATGGACACCACAAAGGAGTGCGGTTCATACACCACAGTGTCCCCTCGGAGAAAGTCACCCTGGCGCGCAAAGCCGATATGATCCTGTACATTCCCAAGTCGAGTTAGTGTCACACGCAAGTCCACCTCCTCTGGCGGCACCGGGGTGCCGGCATCCGTCATCCAGACGCGAAACTCTGGTGGCACGCCCGTCTCGAAGATCGCCAGTTCGATACCAAAATCATCGTCAACCAACAACCTGCCGTTGTTCGGCCCCTTGGCAGGCTCGGCATCAGCCACGTGGCCATGATCAGCATGATCGGAGGACTCGCTGTCAGAGGCCCCTCCGTCGCAGCCACCAACCCCTAGCAGCAAGGCAGTGAGCCCGAATGTCGTGAGTAATCTGTTCATCGTAAACCCTCTGATTGAGTGGCAGTAGACGTTACGGTGGTTCCGGTCAATCGTTCTATTTCCACCAGGTGACGATGGACATCAATGCTTGATTCCACCAGCGCAGTCTGTGCCTCCAGCAGTTCAGCTTGCACGACACGCAACTCGAAATAGCCATAGCGACCTGCTGTATAGGCGCGCTCGGTATCAACCAGGGCTCGCTCCAGTCTCGGAAGAATATCTTCACGCAAGACGGTCGAACGGTGCAGGCTGTGCTGTAACTCCTGATAGATGGCAAACAACTGTGTTTCAATCTGCACCCGGGTAGCGACACGATTGGCATCAGTCATTGCCAGCTGCGCGCGGGCTTCGGCAATTCGACCCTGATTGAGGTTGCGTCGTGCCAGCGGAATGGTGATTCCTGCAACCAGCGCCTGATCGTCACTTTGCTCAAATCGACGAACACCTGCCATCAGCTGCCAGTTTGGCCTGGCATTCGCTTCTTGCAGTCGCAATTCAGCTTCGCGCAGGCGCTTTTCACTGAGATAGCGTGAGACATCGGGGTTTTGATCGACGCGTTCGAGGAGCGCTGCAAATGTGTCGACCGTCGGTAGCTGATTCACATCACCTGACACGCGAGTAAAGCCGGGTTGGGTATTGCCCCATTGGGCTGCCAATCGATGCCGAGCCGTGAGTAGCTCATGTTCAATGTCCTCGCGGTTCAATCGCATCCGGGCCAGTTCGGCTTCTGCTCTTGCCAGGTCAGCCGATGGCGTCCGACCCGCCAGCACGCGCTTCTCTACAGCCCTTGCCGTTTGTTCTGCAAGTGCAACGGCCTGGTCTTCGCGAAGCAGTTGCTCCTGAAAGGCAAGCGCGCCGAGAAATTTGCGAGCCGTCTCAGCCGCCGCATCCAGTTGATGAACCTTCGCGTCAAACTCGGTCAATGTCAGTGCGGCACGCGCAGCATCGACTCGCCGTTCGCGTTTGCCACGCTCCAGGACCCAGGCAAGACTCAGCGTTGTCTCGGTGCTGTCGATGCCCTTGAAGTCCCCGCTACCGAGTGCGTTTTCCATCATCACGCCCAGCTGTGGATTGGGTGCCAGCCCTGACTGTAAGAGTCGGCCTTGTTCGGCCTCAATCTGATAACCCAGGGCCGTCAACCGTGGGTTGGCTTCGAGTGTTCTCGAGACGGCCGTGTTCAAATTGAGCAAGACCTCAGCAGGAGGCGAGACAGGTTGTGTGACAGCGGCGGTACTGCAGACCATCAGCGAACCGCCAAGAATCACTTGACGTATGAGTGTTAGCCACATGTGGACTCTCCCTATGTGTTCAGTCGAACACAGTCATTCCATGGATCAAGGCACAGCAGCAGAGGCTGCGGATCAATGCCCGGTGAAGAAGAACTCAGGAAGAGAGTGGTGGCGCTCGAAGAGGTGGACGCCAACGGGGTCGTCGACGAAGCGCGAGAATGGATCCTGACGAGGGGCAGAGTATGAGAATCATGCCAGCCAGCGTCAGCATCACCGGTAACATCATCATCAGGCCGGGCAGATGCTTCGACCACAGCATGCCCAAATCAAGCAGCGTCACATCGATGGCAGCGCCATGATCGTGCCCGTCGACGTCCACCGCATGAAGATGTTTACTGTGCACGCCCATATCATTTTGGGACGCATCGGCATGCTGGTGCAAACCCGCCATTTGCATAGAGACAATGGCGCAACAGGCTAGCGCAACAACAAATGTGCGATGGTGTTTCACCAGCGGACTATAGCGCATCCGATCTGGGATGCCTAATGGTGATTGACTCGACGTTTCAGGCCAGGATTGCGTAGGCCCTGCCTGATTTTTGGAGCGTAAATTTGGACCGCCCTGAAATGCTGTTTTGGAGCGGACGGCGTAAATTCGGACTGTCCTGAAATGCTGTTATCGCGCTGCCGATGAAACCAACTATCAGGGTATCGAGAAAATCTGGCACAAGGTACGCCAGAAGCTCGACCTGCCCAAAGTGCGTATCCACGACCTGCGTCATCCCTTCGCGGCTGTAGGTGCCACCAGTGGTCAGTCACTGCTCAAGACAGCCGATCACCACT
>QIKT01000167.1 GCA_003233095.1 Oceanospirillales bacterium
GTTGAAGCAACTGACGCCGATGGCGATGCACTCACCTATGCGCTGACATTGGCTCCGGCAGGCATGAGTATTGATGCCATAAGTGGCTTGATTAGCTGGACGCCAGGCAGTAACCAAGCCGGTGACCAAGCCGTTTCTGTCTCCGTATCCGATAGTGGCGGCGAGTCAGACTCTCAGTCATTCGATCTGACAGTGGCCCAGACCAATCGAGCCCCAGAAATCACCTCGACTGCAATCACCACCGTGAATGTCGATGAAACCTACAGCTATGACGTTGAAGCGACCGATGCCGATGGCGACACCCTCACATTTGCGCTGACAGCTTCGCCTTCTGGCATGAGCATTGAAGCTGCGACGGGCCTGATCATCTGGACTCCGAATTCGGGTCAGGTAGGCCCGCAGGCAGTGACTGTCTCTGTATCTGACCCGGATGGTCAATCAGTGTCTCAGTCCTTCACTGTGACGGTGACTCAGCCTAATCGCGCCCCGGAAATTACCTCGACACCAATCACGATGGTGAACGTCGATGAGGCTTACAGCTACGATGTTGAAGCAACTGACGCCGATGGCGATGATCTGACATATTCACTGGCCACTGCGCCAACTGGAATGACGATTGAGTCAACTACGGGTCTGATTGCCTGGACACCTGACGACACCTTCGTCGGTGATCAGTCGGTCGAAATCACGGTCACCGATAGCGAAGGCGAGTCTATCACCCAAGCTTTCACTCTGACCGTTGTTCAGCCCAACCGGGCACCAGAAATTACCTCGACGCCGATCACCACAGTGAATGTCGATGAGGCTTACAGCTACGATGTTGAAGCAACTGACGCCGATGGCGATGCACTCACCTATGCGCTGACATTGGCTCCGGCAGGCATGAGTATTGATGCCATAAGTGGCCTGATCAACTGGACACCTGACAACACCTTCGTCGGTGATCAGCTTGTAGAGATCACGGTCACAGACAGCGAAGGCGAGTCGACAAATCAAGCCTTTACACTGACCGTCATTCAACCCAACCGCGCGCCTGTCATTACCTCAACACCCGAGCTTATCGTCAACCAGGGCGAGACCTACTTGTACTCCGTGGTCGCGACCGATATCGATGGCGATGAGTTGTCGTTCAGCCTCACCAGTGCTCAGACAGGCATGGCGATTGATGATGTGACAGGCCTGCTGACCTGGACACCAACCGAAGATCAGCTTGGTCCGCAAGGCTTTACAGTCCTCGTCAGTGACCCTGGGGGAGCATCGGATACTCAAAGTGCTGAGGTGACGGTTCTTGTCGGCAATGGTCTGCCGATCATCACTTCCATTCCGGTTATCGATGCCACCGAAGGCGTCGCCTATCAGTATGACGTAGACGCGACTGATCCTGACGGCGATACGCTGACCTACACCTTGATCGATCCGCTACCCGGCATGACCATCGATTCTCAAACGGGTCTGATTGATTGGATTGCCGGCTCATCGACATTGGGACGAATCCCGATGACCGTTGAAGTGACAGATGGTCGCGGTGGTCTGGTCGTTCAAAGCTGGCAAGTGGCCGTCGCTGGCACACTGATAAATCGCAGCTATCTGGGCACCGATTTCTGGATGGTGTTCATGCCCAACAATGTCGATGGTGGCAAGGTCGATATCTCGTTAACCATTGCTGCGCCAAACGGTGCCCGTGGACAGGTGACCTCAGACTTTCAGGATCTACTGGTCGAGTTTGAAATCGAGCCGGGTGGTCTGGAGCGTATCATTCTGGATAGCGCCTATTCGTATAACTCCAAGAGTGGTTTGCAGGACATTGGCTTGCATATCACCACCGATGAACCGATCACGGTCATGGGCTTCAATGAAAAGCTGCACTCGACCGATTCAGCTCAGGCCTTTCCAACCTCAACCTTGGGCAAGGTCTACACCATTCCAGCCTACAACGGCCTGACTAGTGGCATGGCAACACTGGTGGCGACCGAAGACAATACACGAGTCACCATCATTCCGGCCGAAGGTGGTGGCGGTTTGAGAATTGGCAATCAAAACGGCATCACCGAGACTATTGATGTCACGCTCGACGCTGGTCAGACCTACCTTATGGAAAGCTTTGGTTTCGGGTCGCGCTACTACATTACCGGGACCCGCCTGATCAGCACCAAACCGTTGGGCGTGTTTGCCGGTAACCTATGCGCCAATGTACCCGAAGGTGTTGGTTACTGTGATCACGTCTTCGAGCAGGTGATTCCGGACAACGATGCCGGCGTCTCCTTCATGACGGTGCCGTATGCCACTCGATTCTACGGTGATTTCTTCCGCTTCACGGCGATCAATGATGGCACTGTGGTGACCGTTAACGGGGCACAGGTCGCAGGCCTGGATGCGGGCGAATTTGCCGATCGCGTTCTCGAAGGGCCGAATCTCATCGAGTCCAACCTGCCGATGCATACCGCACAGTTTGCCACGGGTCAGGAGTGGGACAGTGATCTGCTTGCGATGGCAGCCGATGGCAGCCAGCACGCTGACCCTTTCATGGTATTGGTACCCTCGGAACAGGCCTATCTGGATGAATACATCTTCACCACGGCGGGAAATGAGCGTCTGGTTTCGCACTACATCAATGTGATTATTCCTCAGGCGTCGGCCGCTTCGATCATCCTCGACGGTGTCTCTGCAGACACATCAGCATTTGCAGTGATTCCCGGGACCGACTTTGTCGGTGGCAGCCTGGAAGTTGGCTACGGCACTCACCGCATTAGCGCCGATGAACCCTTTGGCCTGGTGATCTATGGCTGGGGGGTTACCGAGTCCTACGGCAGTAACGGCAACGCCGTGCTCGGCGACAGCTTGCCTGTTGATGGCCTACAGGTGACGACCGAGACGCCAGAGCTCGAAGTTGGCGAACAGGTCTGCTTTGACATCCTGACACTGAATACCAACGACTATGCGGTGCCGTTCAGAACAGTATCGGTCCGGATTGACGGCTTGCGCTTCATCCAGAGCACCGTCATCACCGATGCGTATGGCGAAGCCGAGTTCTGTTACAACGGCATCGTGCCGGAAATCGTCACGGCCACGTTCACTAGCGAGTCAGTGTTGACCAGCTTGAACGTGGAATATCTACCCTCGGTAGCCGGCCAATCTGCGCCAGTCATTCTCTCAGTACCGCTGTTTGAACTCTATGAGGCGGACTATCAGTACCAGGTCGATGCGATTGACGCTGACGGCGATGCGATCAGCTATAGCCTGGCAGCGTTCCCTGCGGGCATGAGCATTGATCCGGTTGGTGGTTTGATCGAATGGACGCCCGATGTGCCCGCCGACCATGCCCCGACCGAACACACGGTCACAGTGGTTGTTACAGATGCCGGTGGCCTGTTCAGCGAGCAGCGCTTTACGCTGACGGTCAACTATGCGCCCCGGTTTGTCACCCCGTTCAGCCCAGAAGAGCTCGCAACCACGGCGCCAAACTTCAGGATGACGGCGGTCGGTGGTGACCCGCGTCGCAATGAAATTCGGCTGCTTGAAGGGCCCTCTGCTGCCGTTTTTGTGACTGATTCGAACAACAATGAGTGGACGCTGCAATCCGGGTTGACCTTCACGCCATTGGAATATGAACGGCTCATGGCCCTCAACCCGGCGTGTCGTGCGCCGATTGCTGATTTACCCAGTCTGCAATTGTCACCGGTCTGGCTGGCAGAGCCCGAGTTCCATCTGCCCGTAGCTGGGCCATTGCTGGACACTGATCTGAACGGGGCAATCAACAGCGCCGATCAGATTTTCATTGCCGGTGTCGCCAGAGACTTGGTGGTGCTGGATGCCAGCGATGGCATCGTGCGCTGGCAAGTTGAGAATGGCTTCAACGAACAGGTCGTGCCTTCGATTGCTGACCTGGATGGTGATGGCGTGCCGGAAGTGCTGGCCGTACGAACCCATTCAGATGGTACACAGCGACTGCAGGCCTACAGCAACAATGGCGTGCTGATCTTTGAGAGCTCGGTTGATGTCATTCCCGGCGAATATGCAGATGTTTACTCTGCCATCGAAGTGCTGGATATGGATCAGGACGGCTTGCTGGAAATCAGCGTCGGGCCGACGGTACTGGATGCCGGCGGCAATCTGTTGTGGCAGTTCCCTGTCGCAAGTACTCAAGCCTTCGCCTTTGCCGAAGCCTTCCCGATCCATGCCGACATCAACAATGATGGTCAGATCGACACGCTATTCAGAAACGAGATTCGCGATGCCACAGGCCAGCTCCTGCTGTCCCTGGATGCGGCCATCAGTCGCTCTGATGTGATCGCTCACGGCCCGATCATTGATCTGGACCAGGACGGCAACCTCGATCTCCTGCTGGTCATTGATGACGGACAGGAGATCGCGCTTTGGAATCTCAGCCCGGATGGGTCGGTCCAGTTTGGCCCGATCGGCTTGACCGATATGAGCATGCCTTCGGTGGCTGATTTCACCCGCAACGGCCGCAGTGACATCTTTGTTCCCAGTGACGGCCTGATCGTTGATGACACAGGCCGTGTCATCAGCATGGATCAGACTCAGATTGGCGCCAATCGATTCCGCTATCCAATCGTCGACCTGAACGGCGATGGCCTGTACGAGGCCATGCGCTTACGCTCGTCGACTACGCTCGAAGCGGTTGACCTGTTGTCAGGGCTGGAGTGGTCAGCCGACTTGGTGACCGTCGAGGATAACCCGCGCTATGGCGCCATGGTGATCACGGATATTGATGGTGATGGTGCGACCGACATGGTCTTTGGTGGCCGCCGCGATCGCGCTCGTGCCATTCAGTCCAGCTTCGGCAATTGGGCTGCCTACAACCAGAGTTCAGCCAGCTACAACCTGAGTCAGTCGGGTCTTCAGGCCAATGTCCAGATTCCGGCTCGAGATCGCGATCAACTTGCCGATCTGTGGGTCGGCAAGTTGCGCACCGAAGGTGATTTCAATGACTACAGTGTGACGGCCAAGATCACCAATCGAGGGACGCGAGGCATCAATGAGCCAGTCACCGTCCAATTCTGGCGCGGTAATCCGGATCTTGCAGGCGCTGAGCTGCTCGGAACGGTGATTGAGTCAGACCTGATGGTCTCTGAAGTTCGCTCACTGCGCGTCGATGGCTTGACCCGTGATCAGGTCAGTGGCGAATTGTTTGTGGCCGCATCCACCGGCGCTGCCGAGTGTGAACTGGGCAACAACCGGGTCTCCTCCAAAATATTTGAAGTGGAAGTGTTTGATTCGTCGACCCGTTTCGATCGCCATCTGTTTCTGCCCGGCCTGCTTGAAGTCCCTGATGCGCCTGAGATTCTCAACGATCCGCCGACCCAGGTTGCGGTGGGTTCGACCTATGTGTTCAACCCGATCATCAAAGACGACAGCGTCGGCGATTTTGTCCTGTTCAATCTATCGGGCAGCCGACCTGTTGGCATGAGTTTCGATCCTTACAGCGGTCAGATTCGCTGGACCCCGACGGTCGATCAGCTGGGGCTGGTGCGCATGACGCTGCAAATGAAGGATTTGTCCTTGCGCTTCAATACCGTGCCTCTGCGGATCACTGTCGTGCAAACGCTGAACACACCACCGCTTATCGCCTCGACCGCACCGTTAGCGGCAGCGATTGGCATGCTCTATCAGTATCCGGTCATCGCCAGCGATGCCGACAATGACCCATTGACGTTCAGCCTGCAGGGCCAACCTGCCGGCATGCTGATCGATTCGGTCACAGGCGTGATCGAATGGACCCCAAGCGCCGATCAAACCGGCATCTTCCCGATCACCCTGTTGGTCGAAGATGGGCAAGGCGGCCAGGCCGTTCAGGACTTCATGGTCACCTCCGGCACGATGCTCAATGCACCGCCAGTGATTACCAAGTTGCCGTCAGATCAGGCAAGAGAACGAGTTGTATTCAGGGATACAGTCGAAGCGACCGATCCCGATAGTGATGTGCTGACCTTCGCATTGGTCAATCCGCCCGTCGGCATGAGCATCAACGCCACGACCGGTGAGGTCCGCTTCAACCGCTCTGGCCTCACGGGCATTCTCAATAACATCATCACCGTCTCTGACGGCACCTACACCGTCGAGGCGCCCTGGCAGCTGACCGTGGCCCCATTCGAGGCCAGCCTGGACGTGGGCATTGAATTGTCTGTCGACTTCGCAGCTCCTGGCGATCTGGTCACTGCAAGAGTCTTTGCGATCGCCGCCGAAGGGCCCTATAGCCTGACACTGGACTATGAAGGCAGCGACGTCCCGCTGGATGCAAACAACACCGGCAGCGTCACAGTGATGGACCCAGGGACGGTGACCTTCACAGCCACCGCCACCGATCCTCGAAACACCGCCACGGCGACCCAAATTCTGGCCGTGGGCGATCCGAATGACATGACCTTCCCCGAGGTCACCATTCTGACGCCGTTCCCCGGTGATCTGATCACCGCGCCCACCGACGTGCGCGCCGACGTCATTGAGGACAACCTGTCTTACTGGCGAGTCGTTCTCAAGTCTGGAGGCATGCGCCCGACGCAAACTGAAATGCTGCGTGGCACCACCACCGGCACCGACATTCTGCTGGGTCAGCTCGACCCAACCCTGATGCTCAATGGCGCGTATTCGCTGGTCCTCGAAGCGGTTGACCTGTCTGGCAATATCACTACCGACAGCCTCTCGATCACCATCGAAGGCAATATGAAGGTCGGGCACTACAACATCACGCTTGAAGATGTGGCGATCGACATGGTAGGTATCCCGCTGCAGGTGACCCGGACCTACGACTCGCGTCAGCGCAATGAGAACCTCGACTTCGGTTACGGCTGGGCGGTGGATTATCAGAACCTGCGACTGAGCGAATCTCGAACGCCGGGTCGCTTCTGGCGGATCGACGCGGGCTTTGGTCTGAGTCAACGCTGTGCCAGGCCCAATGGCAACCCGGTTGTCAGCATCACGCTACCCGATGGCGACGTGCAACGCTTCAACGTGGTCGCCATTCCCGAATGCAAATCGGCCATACAATTCATCGCTGATCAGTTCTTCGAAATCGGCTTCGAGCCCGTCGGCCAGACGACCTCGACACTGGAACAACGCTCCTTCGGGTTCCTGAAAGTGATCGGCGGCAACCTTGTTGATCTGGGTGCACCAGACGAACCGGTTGATCCCAAGCTATACACACTAACCACCCGCGATCAGATGAAGTACTTCATCGACGACACATTCGGCATCAATAAAATCGAGGATGAGTTCGGCAACTCGGTCACCTATACCGACGACGGCATTTTCCATTCAGCCGGCAAGCAGATCGACTTTGTTCGCGATGCGCAGCGCCGCATCAGCGCCATCATCCTGCCCAACGGTGAGATGCTCCGCTACAGCTATGACAGCAATGGCGACTTGATCGCCTACACCGATGAAGCCAACCGTACCGCCGATTACAGCTACTACAGCGATCACTTCCTGCGAGAACTGGATGATCAGATCGGGCGAGTAGTATCTGAAAAGGTTTACGACGACGACGGACGGGTCATTGCCATCATCGATGCCAACAATAACCGCATCAACATGACCCATGACATTCAGGGTCGGACCGAAATCATCACCAACCGCAACGGCCACACCATGGTCTATGAATACAACGAACGCGGTAACGTGCTGTCTGAGACCAACCAACTCGGCGAGACCATCCTGCGCGACTACGATGAGTTCGATAATATGCTGACAGAGACCACGCCGCTGGGCCACACCACGACCTGGGCCTATGACGGCAGCGGCAACGCCCTGACCGAGACCAATGCGCTGGGTGAAGTCACCACCACCACCTACAGCGTCCGCGATCTGGTTGAAACCCAGATCGACGATGCCGGTATCCAGGTGGCGAGCAATAGCTACTTCTATGGCAATCTCGGGCATGCCTACCGCTTCAATGACGCGCTGGGTAACCGCACCGCTATCGCCACCAGTCCACGAGGCCTGCCCGGCACCGTCCGCGACGCCGAAGACAACCTCACCCGCTATCGCTATGACTTCACCGGCAATAACACCCTGGAAATCGATCCCGACGGCACCGAGACCCGTTGGAGCTACGACATCATGGGCAATGTGCTGTCCGAGACCCGTCAAGCGACCACGGCCTCGGGCCAGCTGCAGATATCGGTCACAGTGCATGAGTATGACGAGCGTAATCGTCGTATCCGGACCACTCATCCGGATGGCTCGGAAACAGAAACGGGCTATGACAACAACGACCAGGTCATCAACCAGACCGACGGCAATGGCAACGTGTCTCGCATGACCTATCAGGCCAGTGGCGAGCTGTTGTCAACGCAATACCCTGACGGCACGAGAACGGCCCGTGTCTATGACGACGGCAAGCGCCTGATCGAGATTAGAGATCGTCAGGGTAGGCGGACCAAAATGGTCTACGACGCAGCCGATCGCCTGATCGAAACTATCCTGCCCGATGACACAAACGGAGATACAGACAACCCCCGCACCCGGACCGAGTACGACCTGGACGGTCGCACGACCGCCAGCATCGACGAGAACGGCCACCGCACCGAGTATGAGTACGATGATCTTGGCCGTCAGGTGCTGGTACGCGACGCCATCGGCAACGCGACCACGACCGAGTACAGCAACCGCGGTCTCAGAGACTCAGCCACCGATGCCAATGGAAACACCCTCCGCTACCTCTACGACGACGCCAGC
>QIKT01000068.1 GCA_003233095.1 Oceanospirillales bacterium
GAGAAGGGAAATGCGTCCGATCAAGGCGCATGAGCTGAGTCATCGTGGTGCTATGGCTCAGCTCATGCAACGCCGAGCGGGCGTATTTCACACTCAAGACAGCCGTTCACGACTTGTTCAGAGGCTCCCTAGCCCGCACTGCGCTGCTGACATGAATCGTGAGTGGACGCGAATCACTCTGAATCAAATCCTCGAGTATTGGTGCCATCAGGGCGCAATCATCTATGCCCCGCTGCTTCAGCGATCGGTCATGATCACTGAAGCCCGATTGAGCCCAGCTGGATTTGGCGTGTCGCCAGAGAATCAGCTGTCGGATGGTCGCTGCGCCTGGATCAGGATGAACGGAGCCACAGTCACAGCCCAGACCTGCGCGTCATCCTCGTGCCATTGCCGGGCTTCATCGTCACTGACCAGTCGCAGCAAGGCCGCATCCTGAAGACGGCTGATCGCGTCAAGGTCATCGTCGGCGACCTGCATGGCCACTGCCACCAGGTCCTGGGTCGCATCAACGAAGAGGGCTCGCCCTTGTGCAAAGAAGCGCTGCAAAGAGCGCCATTCGATTCGAGCCGTTTGCTGCATCATCTCGATCTGACGTTGTGATGGCTCTGAAGGGGTATTGCCAGTCTTGTTCATAAGGTCATTCCGGCCAATCGACTATACGCGGCTGTTACTGTTTGATAACGTGCTCAGATTCTACCGAATTTTCCATCTTGACTCAGGACACCACATTATTGTGTATGGTGCCCCTGTCTTACTGAACTCTGGAACTCTCCACTTATGAAGCGTTGCCTGCCGTTGTTCTTGATCACCGTGCTGTCATGCACCTGTCTGACTTTAGCACATTCGCAAACCATACAGGCCAGCCAGGATGAGGCCCTTGTTCCCACCATCGGCAGCCCGATACCCATGAATCCGGGCACACGTGATGTCATCACGGACCAGCTCTTGTCAGATAGCGGGCCGCTGGTTACCAGTATCGGTACGGGCTTCGGAGGGGCTGATGAGAGTGTTCTTCAGTTGAGTAACCTGGGCATGACTACATTGGGTACTCGTAGTACCTCGCCAGAGTTTCGGGTCGCAGAAGACGCCCGTTTCAGCACAGACGTGCTGATTGAACGCATTACTCTGTTTGCCTATCAGGTCAATTCAGGCAGCACTTCAACCATGACAGACGCCAACCTCAGAGTCTGGGACGGCGTCCCGGGCGAACCCGGAAGCCAGGTCGTGTTCGGAGACACCAGCACCAATCAACTGGTGTCGACGGAGTTCTCGGGGATCTACAGAGTCTTCGATTTGACACTGGGAAACGACGCCCGCCCGATCATGACACTGGTCATTGAGCCCAATCTGTTTCTTGAGCGGGGAACCTACTGGTTTGACTGGCAGCTTGATGGCAGTGTCGACAATGGTCCATGGATCCCGCATGTCACCATTGCAGGCGCAGAAAAGACAGGTAATGCACTGCGCACAAACGACAATGGCGAGATCTGGGTGTCCCTGCAGGACAATGCCATTGCGACCAATCAGGCCATTCCCATGATCATCGAGGGTAGTCAGATACGCTCCGTACCCAGTAGCAGTCACATCAGTCTCGCTCTGCTGATCCTGCTGACCGCTCTGCTTGGGTGCTGGCATCAGAAGCGCTTTGCTCATGGGGCACCCTTCTGACGACGATGCTGAACCCTGATGTTGATTCATTCATTGATCAGTTCGCAGACTATCCAACACTCTGGATTCTTGGCGGCGCTGGTGTCTCTGGCAGCCTGTCGGACTTGAGGTGATCTACTGCGAAAAACCCGAGTTTGGCCAGATGTCCCGATCTTGATTGGTTAAATAGCGGTGCTATTCGCCTCAAAAGATCGAAAAAAACCTGACTCAAATCGGCTTTCCCTCGCGTTGATCGGTCAAGTCCGACAGGCTCCTAGACGCGGTGCGCATTCCTGACTGCCAGCTCTGCGCTGGTATCCTCAAACCAGACGTGGTGTTTTTTTGGAGATCACGTTCCGGCCCAGCGCGTTGAAGCGGCGTTCAACAGCCTGGACCAATCCGATGCGCTGCTGGTCGTGGAATGTCATTACAGGTCATGTCCGGATTTCGTTTTGTCCGTCATGCAGTCAAACGGCAGATGCCCATCTTCTGCATCAATCAGGGCGTGACGTGCGGTGATGATCTGATGACTACCAAATCGATCACGATCTGGTTGAAGCCTTGACACATCCCGGCGCTCACTGCAGTCTCCCTGACCGACCCAACACAGCAACAGCCTTCGACCATCGATGAGCGCTGCCACAAGGAACCCTGGCTATGGATCTGTTACCTTCTGAACGACTGGAGACTGCTCCAGACCCCGATGCTGCCATCATCTGGCTCCACGGTCTGGGGGCCAATGGTTTCGATTTCGTGCCGATCGTACCAGAGCTCAAGCTTGCCGATTCGCTGGCGGTTCGATTTGTCTTTCCGCACGCGCCCGAACGGCCTGTGACCATCAACGGCGGCAGCGTGATGCCTGCCTGGTATGACATTTTGTCGATGGACATCGACCGCAAGGTCGATGTCGAACAGATTATCCACTCATCCGATCAGATTCGTGCACTGATCGATGAACAAATTTCACTGGGAATCGACAGTCGTCGCATTATTCTCGCCGGGTTTTCACAGGGGGGTGCGGTGGCCTATCACTGTGCGCTGACCGATAGTCGCCCTCTTGCAGGGCTGATGATCCTGTCCGCGTATCTGGCCACGGCGGATGAGCTGACGGTATCGGATGCCAACCAACAGTTGCCAATCCATGTCTCGCATGGCCTCCAGGACCCGGTGGTCCCCGAAATACTGGGCCAGCGGGCCGTCAAACACCTACAGGCCATGGGGCTGACAGTGAGCTATCAAACCTGGCCGATGCAACATCAGGTCTGTCAGGAGCAGATCCTGTCACTCTCGAGGTGGATTCAACACGTACTGACACCGGCATGACCACGGGCTGAATCAGCCTCTAACAGGAATCGACATGGCCTATTTATCACGACCTGACTTCCCACATGACCAAGCTTTGCGTACCGGCGTTCTGTTGACCAATCTGGGCACACCCGATGCACCGGAAAAAGGTCCTCTGCGCCGTTACCTGAAGCAGTTCCTCAGTGATCCACGTGTCGTCGAAGCCCCGCGAGCGCTGTGGTGGCTGATTCTCAATGGCGTCATTCTGAATATCCGTCCGAAACGATCTGCAGCGGCCTACAAGACCGTCTGGACTGAGGAAGGGTCACCCTTGTTGATCCATACACGCAATCAATGCGAAGCCCTGAGAGAACGTTTGACCGCACATCACGGAGATGCCATTCGAGTCGAGTTTGCCATGCGCTATGGCAACCCTTCGATTAACAGCGTGATGGATCGAATGATGAATGACGGTGTCAATCGATTGCTTGTGCTACCGATGTACCCCCAATATTCGGCTGCAACCAGTGCATCAACTTTTGATGCGATTGCGGCTGATTTCACTCAGCGGCGCTGGATTCCCGAGTTGCGATTCATCACCCAGTACCACACACACCCGGCCTACATCGCAGCCATTGCCCAAAGCATTCAAAGCCACTGGGAGACGCATGACCGCGTCGATTTGCTGATGTTTTCCTATCATGGTGTGCCCAAACGCTATCTGACTCAGGGTGACCCCTACCACTGCCAGTGTCATGCGACCTCGCGTCTGATTGCCGAACACCTTGGCCTCGCAGCAGATGAATACAAGACCACCTTCCAGTCCAGGTTCGGACGAGAAGAATGGCTCACCCCCTATACGGACAAAACACTAATGGCCCTGCCCGACTCCGGGACCAGGACCGTTCAGATCATCTGCCCCGGATTTTCATCTGATTGCCTGGAAACCATTGAAGAGGTTTGTGTGGAGAATCGGGACTATTTCATGGAAGCAGGAGGGGAACGTTTCGAGTACATCGAGGCCCTGAATGCGACTGAGCCGCATATTGATGTGATCGAATCACTGGTCAACGACAACTTGCTCGGCTGGGGGCTTGATCTCGACCAGACCGCAGAGCGACAGCAGCGCGCCATTGCCATGGGCGCCGATCGCTGAATGTCTACAAGAACTGGTTCAGCCGGCCTGCTCCAGCATCTTCTGTTCGGATTCGACCATCGATATGGCCTGGTCTTCACTGACCGGCACTGAATACAGGTAGCCCTGCAATCCGTCAACCAGCAGAGACTCGATCAGGGCATGCTGTTCAGCCGTTTCAATGCCTTCGATCACCACCCGTTTCCCCAGCTTCTGGCACAGTGGAACCATGGCATAGAGGATGTCATAACGTGGGTCATCACGGCTGATCTCACTGACAAAGCTACGACCGAACTTGATGCAATCAGATGGAAATGACGACAGGTAATTGAGCGAGGAGTAACCGCTGCCAAAATCGTCAATGGCAATCTGGGCCCCAAGATTCTGCAACTTCGAGAGCGTCTGCGTACCCGTTTCAATATTCTGCATCACCATGTTTTCGGTAATTTCAATCGTCAGGCGATCAGGTTCCAATCGATACATCTTCAGCAGCGCGGACAGTTCGCTGCAAAACCGGTCGTCCTCTAATGTTTGAGGCGACAAATTGACCGACAAGGTAATGTGCTTCTCCTTCAACTTCGCATCCCAATTGGACAACTGCATACAGGCACGTCGAATGACCCAAAGATCCAGCTGCGACATCAGACCCAGCTGACTGAGCACAGGCAGGAAGGCATCGGGGGTCAGTAATCCCTTCACCGGGTGCTTCCAGCGCACCAAGGCCTCGAAACCACTGATTGATTGCGTCTCGACACTCCAGATCGGCTGAAAATACAGCGTGAACTGATCATAGGAAAACGCGTCGCGGACTTCATGCTCGATCAGAATCGGGCTGAACTCGGGCAAATCCAGTTCACTGCTGTACAGGCAGCAGTGCTTGCCGCCTGACTGCTTGGCAGATTGCAGGGCAATATTGGTTTCCATCAGGACGATATCCAGGCTGCTCGCAGTATCCAGGGCAGTGACGCCTGCACTAAAATCCAGATGATAGATTTGCTGACTGAGACGGAACGGTCGGGACAAACCGAGGCGAAGCTCTTCAATGGGATCAAGCTGCTCAGGCTGCTTGGTGCTCATCAGAACCACAAACAGATCACTGTTAAGGCGTCCCACAAAGGCAGCTCGCTCTGCCAGCGCACTCAGTCGACGCGCCAGATAGATCAGCACTTCATCGCCGCGCCGAATGCCATCTGCTGTATTGATACGCTGAAAACCATCGACACCCAACAGCACACATTGAAGCTGATGGTCTTGAGCCGATGCCTGCCACTGCTTGAGAAACCGCTTGAGCCCCTGTCGGTTGGCCAGGCCGGTCAGTGCGTCGGTCTTATTCAGGTAACTCAGTTTTTTCTGTGATGTGCGAACCCGCTGACGCTCGGTCTCGAGCATCCAGATGACCATACCGATGCCGATCATCGAATAGATCAGCAGTTCGAACAAACCATGATAGGTCACAACCAAGATCAGATAGTCGCTTTGGGAACGGAGAAAATACACTGTCGTCAAGGCACCGATTGCTATCATCTCCAGTCCATAGAACAGGAAACACAGTGTGACAATCCGCTTGCCAACCGAAAACTGATGACTGAATCGCCAGATCAGCACCGCGACGGTCACAAAGGCGACTCCTGCGGCAAGGTGTCTGACACCGATGCGCAACAGATACCTCAGAGCAGCAGCGTCTGGATCGTTGGCGGCGTAAAACGTGCAGAAGGCGGCCAACAGCAAACAGGCAGCCATCAGCAGCAGTATCGACCGCATGCTGATGGTTCGCTGACACACCAGTTCTCGCGTACTCAGCAGCAAGAAGAGAATCTGAAGATGTCCACAGCTGATCAGAACCAGAACATTCACAGTGATCAGAGACTGATTCTGACCCCCTTGCTGTTCAGCCAGTAGCGAGTCGACGAAGGCACTGAGCATGTACAGGCACAGCGACAGAAAACTGAACGCCAACAGCTTCAGGTATTGTCGTTGATAGACTCGCGAATAGTGATACATCACCGCCATGATGAACAGGGCACTGATCGCCTGCGCGATGTAAATGTATCCGGTATTGAACTCCAAAACGCCTCTCCACCGATTCGTTTCGGCCGCTGCCGATACATGGCAGACGGACCTGAAAATAATGTAGCATGGCAGCCACTGGAGTCCTGACAGTGAGCAAAGAGTTCACACATTCTTGACGATTGACTGACGCTAGCAGCCTGTCGGACTTAACGGGTCGTCGCGAAGGAAAGCCGGTTTGAGTCAGATTTTTGGATCTTTTGAGGCGAATAGCACCGCTATGTCACGAAAAAGATCCGGAAACCTGGCCAAACTCGGATTTTCCGCAGGTGATCATGTTAAGTCCGACAGGCTCCTGGATTCGTCGAGACGCAGATGAGTGTATTGTGGAGCGGTTGATCGACGCCATATCGGTCGTGGGATTGATCGAACAGCCTCTGTCTCGTGTCGACCTTCGCACAGCGTTGCTTGATCGACAGCCTCGCTGCGGTCGACCGCCACAAGCAGCCAACGATACGGGTCGTGCCGGTTGCATATTGCCGATGTGACCATTGGCCTTGGACAGATCACTCCTCCACTTCTACACTGTGCCAGAAATGCATTCGTGGTCAGTCTGGATGAGACTGGCTCAATCACTCTGGGGCACAACAATCATGAAACAACCTTCGAAATGGCGCTGGGTGCGTCGCGGTCTCGCCATTGCGTTTCTGGCACTGACCGTGTTCGCCGTACAGACCATCTTTTTCCGGCCGGTTTCACTGAATGTCTTTTACTACAAGATTTTTGCCGAATTTGCCCTGGAAAGCCCGCAACTCATGTCCACCGAGTTCGGAATCGGTTTTTATAACGATGAACTGGATGACAATTCCAAAGCGGCTGAAGAGCGCAGCATTGCCTTGCTGAAAAAGGATCATGAGCAACTGCTGAAATATGATCGCGACGCGCTGAATGCCGAAGAAAAGCTCTCCTATGACATTCTGGCCGACTTCCTCAGCAGCCAGATTGAAGGCCTCGAGTACGATCAGTATGGGTACAGCATCACCCAGCGCGGCGGCAGTTATAGCGGCGTGGTTGACTTCATGTCGTCCCGGCACGACATCGATGACAAGGGCGATGCTGAAGACTACCTGTCGCGCGTCTCGCAAATTCCGCGCGTCATCGATAACGAGATCCTGTCGATTCGCGAAGAGCAATCACTGGGCACCGTACCGCCTACATTCATCATCGCCAAAATTCTCGACAACTTGAGCAACATCAACACGCCCGATGTGGCCGATCACCCGCTGGTCATCGATTTCATCACCAAGGTTGAAGCCCTCGAAGAACTGTCCCCCGAAGACAAGGGCGCTCTGATAGATCGGATGCAAGCGCTGACTCAATCCGACCTCAAACCGGCCTATGATCGACTGGCCAGCACCATGGAAGATCTGCAGAAGATATCCACCACCGATGCCGGCGTGTGGAAATTCCCTCGCGGTGAGGAGTATTACCAGCACCGCATTCGTGCCATGACCACGACCGACTATACCGCTGATGAACTGCATGCTATCGGACTGTCCGAAGTCGATCGGATCCTGTCTGAGATGCAGGCAATCCTGGGGGCTGAAGGCTACACCGGCATGACCGTCGCTGATGGCATGGCCGCACTGAACCTGGAAGATCGCTTCCTGTATCCGGATACCGACGAAGGACGCGCGCAGATTCTGGCCGACTATCAGACCCTCATCGACGAGATTGATGCCGGCATTGATCAGGCCTTCGACATCCGTCCGAAAACCGGCGTCGAAGTCAAGCGCACACCCGAATATCGACAGAAAACCGCAGCAGGCGGATCCTATCGTGGGCCCTCTCAAGACGGATCTCGCCCCGGCATTTTCTACGCCAACCTTTACGACATCACCGCAACGCCGAAATTCGGCATGCGCACACTGGCCTACCACGAAGCCGTGCCGGGACACCACTTCCAGGTTGCCATCAAGACCGAGCTGGAGGGCTTGCCGATCTTCCGAAACTTCATCGGCTTTACGGCCTTCTCCGAAGGCTGGGCGCTGTATTCTGAGCAACTGGCCTGGGAAATGGGCTTTCTGAGCGATCCCTACGACAATCTCGGACGCCTGCAGGCCGAGCTGATGCGCGCGGTCAGACTAGTGGTCGATACCGGCCTGCATCACAAACGCTGGACGCGGGAAGAGGCGATCGAGTACTTCGCTTCAACCACCGGTCAGGCCATGACCGATGTGGAATCAGAAATCGAGCGCTACATCGTGTGGCCTGGGCAGGCACTGGCCTACAAAGTGGGCATGCTGAAAATTCTGGAGCTGCGCGCGAAATCCGAGCAGGCGCTGGGAGAGAAGTATGACATCCGCGACTTCCACAATGTCGTGCTCATGAGCGGTGGTGTCCCGATGTCGTTGCTGGAACAACTGGTCGACGATTATATCGCGAGAACCTTGGCCGGCGAGGCTTCATAAGCCCCGGTCGAACAGCCAGCCGGTTTTGCGGCCACTGATCAGTCAGGGCGGCCTGCCTTTGCAAGTAGACCGCCCGAGAGGCTAGCAGCCTGTCGGCCTTGAGGTGATCTACTGCACAAAACCCGAGTGTGGCC
>QIKT01000128.1 GCA_003233095.1 Oceanospirillales bacterium
GCCGCGACATTGATAGAAGGGTCCCATGTTCGTCTGCAAGCGGTAGGAATGAACCCGACTCGCACCGGCTTGATTCGAATCCTCAGGGCCATGGGGGCTGACATTACCGAACATGATGACAGACTGTGCGGCTCTGAACAGGTTGCCGATCTGGAGGTCAGGCACGCCTCATTGAACGGCATAGATGTTCCCGAAGCGTGGGTGCCTGATGGGATCGACGAATTTCCAGCACTGTTTGTTGCCGCCGCGAGTGCTCGCGGGGTAACGCGTATTCGCGGGGCTGCAGAACTCAGAGTCAAGGAAAGTGACCGCATTGCGGTGATGGCTCAAGCACTGACCCGCTTGGGTATCGATGTCACTGAGCTGCCCGATGGCGCAGACATCACCGGTGGCTTGATGCACTCAGCGTTGGTGGATGGGGCCGGTGATCATCGCTGTGCCATGAGTCTGCTGGTCGCCGCATTGTGCATCGACGGCGGCCTGAGTGTGGACGGCTGTGCTAATATCAGAACGTCCTACCCGGATTTTTTCAGAGACCTCCAGGCACTCGGTGGTCCCATCGCACGCGAGCAGACGGAATCCCCGGAACCATGACTCACACCACGCCTTCTGTGATCACCATTGACGGCCCCAGTGGGGTCGGCAAAGGCACCACAGCCAAACGAGTGGCTTCGACGCTAGGCTGGCATTTTCTGGACAGTGGCGCCCTGTACCGAATTCTTGCGTATGCCTGTGAACGACACGAGGTTAGTCTCGATGACATCGACGCGGTGATCCTGGTCGCGACCACCATGGCCGTCGAATTTGATTTCGATCGCGATGGCGCCGATGCCATCCTCCTCGATGGCACTGACGTCGCCACACAGATTCGAACTGAAGCGGTTGCAGCCGGTGCATCAATGGTGGCATCCAATGGCGCCATCAGGCAGGTTTTGTTGCAGAGGCAGCGCAATTTTGCGATGCATCCCGGCTTGGTGGCTGATGGGCGTGACATGGGCACCGTGGTTTTTCCGGAGTCTTCGTGCAAGATTTTCCTCACGGCCACGGCTGATGAGAGGGCGATTCGCAGGCAGCGCCAGTTGAAAGAAAACGGTAATGGTGTTAGTCTCCGCGCTCTTTTGGCCGAGATCAAGGTCAGAGACGAGCGCGATGCGAGCCGAACCGTGGCACCGCTGAAGCCGGCCGATGATGCGGTGGTGATTGACACCACTCATCTGAGCGTCAGCGACGTGGTCACTCGGGTTCTTGAGTTGGCCCACGAGCGTTTTGATCTGAACTGATTCCGTCACCAAAGACCCCATGCTGTGTTCGGGGGATCTCGGAAAGGCAGTATTCAGGCCGTTCCATTGTATAAACGAGTGTACGCACCGGAGGGTGACTACACAGATAACTACTCACGACGGCGGCTGCCATTCTGATCTCGCAGCATCACTTCAGCCCTGTCGTACAGGACCTACTTCATGAGCGAGAATTTTGCAGAATTATTCGAAGAGAGTTTGGCGTATGAAAACATGCAGCCAGGCTCCATTGTTATCGGCACTGTCATGGAAGTTCGTGACGACGTCGTGGTCGTCAATGCCGGACTGAAGTCCGAAGGCATTGTTCCAATCGACCAGTTTTTTGACAACAAGGGCAATATCGAAGTCAGCGAAGGCGACCAGATTGAAGTATCACTGGATGCGCTGGAAAATGGCTTTGGTGAAACCACGTTGTCCCGCGAGAAAGCCAAGCGTGCCCGCATCTGGGACGATCTGGAAACAGCCCACGAGAACGACGAAGTGGTTGAAGGCCAGATCAACGGCAAGGTCAAAGGCGGCTTTACCGTCGATATCCAGTCACTGCGCGCCTTCCTGCCTGGTTCACTGGTTGATGTTCGTCCGGTTCGTGACCCTTCATATCTGGAAGGCAAGGATCTGGAATTCAAGATCATCAAGCTGGATCGCAAGCGCAATAACCTGGTCCTTTCACGTCGTGCCGTGGTCGAATCCGAGTACTCGGTCGAGCGCGAACAGTTGCTCGAGCGTCTGGAAGAGGGTGCAGTGGTCAATGGTGTGGTCAAGAACCTGACCGACTACGGCGCCTTTGTAGACCTGGGCGGCATTGATGGTCTGTTGCACATCACCGACATGGCCTGGAAGCGCGTTCGTCATCCAACCGAAGTCATCAACGTCGGCGACGAGATTGATGTTCGTGTCCTGCGATTTGATCGCGAGAAGAACCGCGTGTCGCTGGGTCTGAAGCAGATGGGTGAAGATCCATGGCTGGACATCGCCCGCCGCTATCCGGTTGGCTCACGTCTGTTCGGCAAGGTCACCAATGTCACCGATTACGGTTGCTTTGTTGAGATCGAAGACGGTGTTGAAGGCCTGGTTCATGTCTCGGAAATGGACTGGACCAACAAGAACGTCAACCCGGCCAAGGTCGTGACTCTGGGCGATGAAGTTGAAATCAAAGTCCTGGAAATTGACGAAGACCGTCGCCGGATATCACTGGGCATCAAGCAGTGCCAGTCCAACCCATGGGAAGCCTTCGCTGCGACTCACAACAAGAATGACAAGGTCAAGGGTGCCATCAAGTCGATCACCGATTTCGGGATCTTCATTGGTTTGGACGGCGGCATCGACGGTCTTGTTCACTTGTCGGATATCTCCTGGATGGAAACATCAGAAGACATCGTTCGCAACTACAAGAAGGGCCAGGAACTTGAAGCCGTTGTTCTGGCAGTCGACCCTGAGCGTGAACGAATCTCTCTGGGTGTCAAGCAGCTGGAGCAGGATCCATTCGCAATCTTCATGAGCGAGCATCCAAAAGGCAGCATGGTCAACGGCACTGTTTTGTCAGTCGACAGCAATGGTGCAACCATCGAGATCTCTGATGGTGTTGAAGGCTACCTGCGTGCTTCTGAAATCAGCAAGGATCGCGTAGATGATGCCAGCAAGGTGCTTGAAGTGGGTCAATCGGTTGAAGCCAAGTTTATTGGCCTGGATCGCAAGAACCGCATCCTGAACCTGTCTGTTCGTGCCAAGGAAGATGATGATTTGGCCGAAGCTCTGGAAGAGTATCAGCGAGCCAGCGTTGGCACGACCAGCCTCGGTGACCTGATCAAGGAGCAGATGGACAAGGGCAAGTCTGAGTAATACCGTACCAGGACATCCCGACCTCAGTGTCGGGATGTCTTTTCCTTCGACATTTCGTGTCGCTTCAGGTACTCTGTCCTTCCAAACATCCGACGCAGATTTTGTCGTCACCCTAGACTATGACCAAATCGCAACTCATTGAAAAACTTGCGAAACAACAACAACACCTGGCTTACTCCGATGTTGAGATCGCTGTCAAGAACCTGCTTGAATTGATGAGTAACTCGTTGGCTGAAGGTCAACGTATCGAGGTCAGAGGTTTTGGAAGTTTTGCACTCCACTTCAGACAACCACGCATGGGCCGAAACCCCAAGAACGGCCAGTCGGTCGCGCTACCGGGAAAGTATGTGCCGCACTTCAAACCCGGTAAGGAACTGCGTGAGCGTGTTGATGAAGGGGCCCGGAAAAGCCGAATTTCCTGACAGAATGACGGCATCGGGCAGTCTTTCATGGACACGAGACGATGAAGAAAATACTCACCTTGGCTCTGATTCTGGTCTTTGCTGTATTCGGCCTGATGTTCGGCTCGCTGAACGACACCCCAGTCATGATTGATTACCTCTGGCTTAAAACCGAATGGCCATTGGGGGTCAATCTGATGCTGTTCTTCCTGGCCGGCGTCATCGTCAGTGGGTTGATGGTCTATGTGAGCATGTGGATCTCCCTCAAGCGTCGAATTGCTGCTCTGAAGAAATCACAATCGAGTACCGATCGACGATCGGCTGCCAGCGGGTCTCAACTGACGCTTCATGATTAGTGCCAGCTGGCTGATACTGCTTATTCCTGCCTGTTTGATGACGGGCTGGATACTGCGCAGCCGGATCCAGCATCGAATCAACCTCAAACGCCTCAATCGATATAACACGACTTACTTTCGTGGCCTGAATTACTTGCTCAATGAGCAACCTGACAAGGCCATTGAAGTGTTTCTGAAAATCGCTCGACTGGAAAGTGGTGCCGTCGAGACCCACCTGGCGCTGGGCAATCTGTTCCGGCGGCGCGGTGAGGTTGATCGCGCGATTCGTCTGCATCAGGACCTCATCGAACGCGAACAATTGAGCTCCGAGCATCGCACCCTGGCTCTTCTGGAGTTGGGCGAGGACTACATGCGTGCCGGTCTGCTCGATCGTGCCGAATTGCTGTACGGTGAATTGGTCATGCTGGGTAAACACACCCCCGCTGCGCTGCGTCATCTGATTTCGATTACCCAGCAGGAAAATGATTGGCACAAGGCGATTGATTACGCTGAAAAGCTCGAGGAGGTCTCCGGACAATCCTTCAAGCCGACCATCGCTCAATACCATTGTGAGATCGCCGAACAACATCTGGCGGAGGATCGGATTTCTGAAGCCAGTCACCGACTGAACAAGGCGCTGAGCATTGACCCGGACTGTGTTCGTGCCAGCATTGTCATGGGTCGTCAGGCACTCAAAGACAGTCAATTCGACGAGGCCATCCAATTTTTCAGGCGGGTTGAACAGCAGGATCTCGATCACATCCCGGATATTCTCGACATGATGCTGCGCAGCTACACGCTGGCGGGACGTGAGCAGGAAGCTCGTGAGTTTCTGGAGAACATCATTGTGGCCTGCCAGGGAATTTCACCGGTCATTGCGCTGGCTGACATCATCGACAAGTGCGATGGTCGGCAGCAGGCCGTTGCTTTCATGGGCGATCATTTGCGCAAACGTCCTTCGGTCCGCGGACTGGACTACCTGATTGGCCTGAATCTGGGCCATAGCGATGGCCCGGCACGAGAGAATTTACTGATTCTCAAAGACCTGACCACACAGCTGTTGTCTGACAAGCCAGTCTATCGCTGCAGCAACTGCGGCTTTGGTACCAAGGCAATCAATTGGCTCTGCCCGGGCTGCAAACAATGGAACACGGTCAAACCGATCTATGGCGTGGCTGGCGAATAAGGCCTGGCTGGTGCTGGTCGTCCTGTCTGCGGCTGGCATGACAGGTCTGGCGATTCGCTATGCACGCTCAAAACAGCTGATTGATCTCCCGGGGCTGCGTCGTTCACATGACCAGGCGACGGTTCGGGGGGGAGGGATTGCCATTCTGATCACCTTCTCGATCAGCCTGCTGATTGCGATCCTCGCCGTCGGGCTCGATGGTTTGACTGCGTTCTGGTTCCTGTTCGCTGTCCTTCCCATCGGCCTGCTCGGTTGGCTTGATGATCATCGCTCACTGGGTTTCAGAGTCCGTTTGCTGTGTCAGGCAGTGGTTGCCACTTTGCTGCTGCTTTGGCTGCTGTCAACGGATCTGTCAGCGCACACTCATCTGACGATGTGGCTGCTGGTGGGGCTTCTCTTGATCAATGTTCTGGCGATTTGCTGGATGATCAATCTGGTCAACTTCATGGATGGCAGTAATGGTCTGGCCAGCATGCAGGGACTGTTCTGCTGTCTGACGCTGGCCTGGCTGCTGGCCAATGAGAATGCCACCGATGCCGCACTGATCGGTTTGATTCTGGCCGCTTCCATCCTGGGATTTCTACCCTGGAATTGGCCCCGCGCCCGTGTTTTCATGGGAGATTCAGGCAGCTATGCCATCGGCGCCGGGCAGGCGGCTCTGATCACAATCGCCTGGTGGCAGGAGCAAATCTCGCTGGCGCTACTTTTACTGGTTCCCTCGGTGTTTCTGGTCGACAGCACGGCGACCCTCATTTTGCGGGTTTTGCGATCTGGGCAGTGGTATACTGCACACCGCGAACACGCCTATCAGCGACTGCTCCGAGCCGGTTACAGTCATACTGCTGTCCTGCTGATCGTCAGCCTGATCAACCTGCTGCTGGTCTTGCCTGCGGTTCTGTTGAGCCGACATCTGCCCGCATGGGAGTGGCTGATTGCTCTGGGTGTTGCCCTCATCCTGATCAGTCTGTGGTGGGGTGCTCAGAAGATTCGCCTGAGTGATGAGAAAACGTGACGGAGCGGGCAATGATTCCGCTTCCAAAATGGACCGACTCGGCTGACAGAGAACAACAACAATGCTGCACAAGCTGACTCATACATTGCTGCATCCGCGCAACACGGTCATTGTTCATGACCTGATCATGGTGTGGGCAGCCTGGATGGCCGTTCACTGGTTTCGCTACCTGTTCAGGGTTGATGCTCCGGCCCAGATGCTGTTCACCGATGAAATGATCATCGTGCTGGTGATTCAGGCCTCGGTGTTGCACGTCATGGGCCTGTACCGCGGCATCTGGCGATTTGCCAGTCTGCCTGATCTGTGGAACATCATTCGTGCCGGGATTGTCGGCACCATGCTCATCTCTCTGGCGCTATTTCTGTTCAATCGTCTTGAAGGCGTCCCTCGCTCGGTCTTTCTGCTGTACCCGATGGCGCTGACCCTGTTTCTCGGCGGGTCCCGACTATTGTATCGAATCTGGAAGGATCACCGCCTGTCGTTTCATGCACGGCCTGGCCAGACACGGACACTGGTCATTGGTGCCGGATTGACCGGCGAACGTCTGGCACGCGATCTGAAACAATCAGGGCCGTATTTTCCGGTCGGTTTTCTTGACGATCGCAAGGACCTGCTGGGCGCCAAACTGCGTGGCTTGCCCATCTTTGGCGACATCGACTCATTGCCCAAGGTGGTTCAGAGCCGGTCGATCGACATGGTGATCATCGCCATACCATCAGCCAGCAAGGAGCAGATGCAGCGCATCGTCAAACAGTGTGCGAACGCTCACGTGCCGTTCAGAACCGTGCCCAAACTGTATGACCTGGTGGCGGGTAAAGTCAGCCCTCAGCAGATCAAGAGTGTTGATATCGAGGACCTGCTCGGTCGAGAACCCGCCCGTATGGACTGGGAGCCTCTCAGACAAGGCCTGGAAGGTCAGGCGGTGATGGTAACCGGTGGCGGCGGATCGATTGGCTCTGAGCTGTGCCGTCAGATCGCTCGATTGAATCCGGGCAAATTGATCATCCTCGAGAACTCTGAACACAATCTCTATCAGATCGAACGTGACCTGAGCAAGCTGACCTCCGATCTGGCGCTGGAACCGGTGCTTGGCGACATCACCGATCAGGTCATGGTTGATCACGTTCTGGCTCATTACAAGCCTGATATCGTCTTCCATGCGGCGGCTTACAAGCATGTCCCCTTGTTGCAACGCAATGTTCGAGAAGCGGTACGCAACAACGTCATCGGCACACAGCTCATGGCCCTGGCTGCCGACCGGCATCAGGTGAGGACGTTCGTGCTGATCTCCACTGACAAGGCGGTCAACCCGGTGAATATTCTGGGCGCGACCAAGCGAGTGGCCGAACTGTTCTGTCAGAATCTTGCTCGCCGCTCGTCGACTCGATTTCTGACCGTGCGATTTGGCAATGTGCTCAACTCGGCCGGTAGTGTGGTGCCCTTGTTTCATGAACAGATCGAGATGGGTGGACCGGTGACGGTGACCGATCCTGAAGTGACCCGCTTCTTCATGACCATCTCTGAAGCGTGCCAACTGATCATGCAGGTTGCTGTGACGGGGGAGAGCAGTAATATTTATGTGTTGGAGATGGGAGAGCCGGTACGCATCAAACTACTGGCCGAACAGATGATTCGTCTCGCCGGCAAGGTGCCCGGTCAGGACATTGCGATCGAGTATACTGGTTTACGCGAAGGTGAAAAGCTCTTTGAGGAGCTATTTCACGAAGCAGAACCTTACAAGAGCACCGATCATCCGCAAATTCTGCTCGCTCGCCATCGGGACGTCGATTTCAACTCGATGACCCAACAGTTGGCAGCCTTGGCTCAGGCCGTTCATCAGGTCGATAATGAGTCACTTGAGTCGGGTCTGCTGGCTCTGGTGCCTGAAATGACGCGCTGGGAACAACAGGAAAACGTGGTCTCTCTGCCGCCAAGGCAGCGCGGCTTCTAAATAACCAATCTGTGAACACATGCATGCAACGACTTCAAAAAGTAATCTTTCCAGTGGCCGGCATGGGCACGCGTTTCCTGCCTGCTACCAAGTGCACACCCAAGGAAATGCTGCCGGTCGTTGATACGCCGCTGGTGCAGTACGCCACTGACGAAGCCGTTGAAGCGGGTGCCGATTCGCTGATTTTCATCACCAATCGGGACAAGCACACCATCAGCGACCATTTCGACTCGTTCTACCCACTGGAACAGAAGCTGCGTGACGATGGCAAGACCGAATTGTTGCAGCGCGTACTGGATATTCTGCCTGAAGGCATTCACCGGATGTACGTGACGCAGCCTCAGGCTCTGGGCCTCGGTCATGCAGTGCTGTGCGGTAAACAGGCCGTTGGGAATGAGGCGTTTGGCGTGATTCTGGCCGATGACATGATCACCCATGATGGGCCAGGTGCCCTGTCTCAGATGGCAAAAATCTATGAGGAAACCGGCTGCAGTGTGCTGGCGGTCGAAGAGGTTGATCCGGCCCATACCAACCGTTACGGAATCGTTTCGACCCGCGCCCATGGAGAACGCACCGAGATTGTCGAGGCGATTGTCGAGAAACCCGACCCTTCCGAGGCTCCATCCAATCTGGCGGTCGTCGGACGTT
>QIKT01000159.1 GCA_003233095.1 Oceanospirillales bacterium
TCGTGTTGGTTCATGAGTTCTGTCCTGAATGGCTTGGCATGCAGCGAAGGCTTGTGAGATAGTTGAGATTGTAATGATGGTCTAGCAGCCTGTCGACCACAGGCCGATATACGATAGGGAGACCGAACCATGGCTCAACTGATTGCCAAGACCCGCTGGGGGATTTCCGCAGTGCTACTGCTGTTGGGTATCAGCTTCTCATCAGCACAGGCTCAGACCGTGATTCGCTGTGAGTCACAGGGCAACGGCTACCGGCACTGCCCAATCCACCTGGGGCGCGGTGACGTGCAGCTTCAGCGTCAGCTATCGAAAAGCGATTGCCGCCTCAACGACACCTGGGGATACGATAACCGGGGGGTCTGGGTCGATCGGGGTTGTCGCGCGGAGTTTGCCATCTATCAAAGACAAGGCGGTTTCAACAACCGACCCAATCATGGTAACCAGGGCGCCTTTGAGAGTATCGTGCGCTGCGAATCAATCGATGAGCGACGCAGGTTCTGCCAAGTCGATACCAGTGGTGGGGTGGACCTGGAGCGTCAATTGTCCAAGTCCGACTGCGTGTACCGCAGAACCTGGGATTACAATAGCAATGGCATCTGGGTTGAACGAGGCTGCAGAGCCGAATTTCGCGTGACCGCGCGACGTCAGTCGAGTGGTGGCTTCATCGGTGGCGGAAACAGAGGCAGGATCATACGTTGCGAATCGGTCGACAATCGTCGCCAGTACTGCCGCGTCAATACGCGCAGAGGCGTACAGATGGAGCGACAACTTTCCAACAGTGATTGCGTCCAGTCTCGCTCTTGGGGCTATGACCGTGACGGTATCTGGGTCACTAGCGGCTGTCGAGCCGAATTCAGAGTCGGGCGCTAAACTCCGCTCCGCTCTTGTCTGGTGCTGCGACGTTTCGTCGTCGCAGCACGGCTCCAGCCACCGATCAGCGACACTCCAAAATCATCACCGTTCGGGTTGTTGCGTGTGTCGAATACAAAGCCGTCCGCACCAGAGACGCAAGCCCCCTGGGCCAAACGAATGGTATCGGCCTGACCGTTGACTTCGGCATTGTTCAATGCCACCTGCAATTGTCCGCCATTGGTGACACAGAATTCGGCACCCCATGCGCTCGAAGTCAAGACCAGAAGGAGAGCACCCATCTGGCACCATGTGCGTAGTTGTTTCATAGTAAATCCCACCCTGTTGTTGATTGACACAATCGTTCCTTGATGACGTTCAATCCGATCTTGCGAGTTGCTTCTCAGATCTTGTTGCGGCACCTATCTGTTCAAATGCCGGATAGCGGTGAAACGAACAGCCATGTGATCACGGTCCATCGTGACTTGGGAGCGACCATGACAAATCGTTGACAATTGGAGGGGGAGATCAGCACTGCGAAATGCACCTACCTGCCAAGAGTGCACAACAACTGTCGCGATGATTGAGCGACTTGCGAAAGGAGAGACGATACATGGTTGCCTATTTCTATTTGGGTTTGAATGGACAAAACGAGATTCATGAAATGGTCCACGTCAATGATATTCCACAGTGCGGCGATCTGGCCAGGTCACAAAACGGTGTACGCGCCGTGGTCCCCAGTGTGATCGTCGACGACGATGATGCAGCCGACCCGTTTCGTTGCCCGGTCGAGGTGTATTGCAACCACTGACCGGTCTTGCAGAATCGGGGAGACATTCGGGCCTGCAAGAGGCCACACACTATGAGTGGTGTCATCTTGAACATGCCGCAGTTCCTGTTGATTGACTGGCGGATGTAACCTTATCGAGGCTCGCTTGTACCTCAGATCATGGCGACACCATTATGGTTGCCCGACCCCAGGTCACTCGACAGGAGCACTACCGGCCCAGGGCTCCCTGACACCGATGAAATGGAAAGACAGGTCGACCGCGACGGGCCAAACCCGTGGAACCTCTCGAAGCAATGACTTCACTATTCAGATTGGGAGCCGTCGGCAATCACTATAGGGGCCAGGGGTATGAACCCCGAAAACAGGCCGGATGCAAGAATGCAATCGATCCTCTCCTTTGCTGATCAACGGCGTTGCAAAACCGGCGATGTCCATGGAAGAGGTTCCCTGGGGCAGGAAGTCCGATCGATGTTGCATGATAGAGGCCGGCGCTTCGTTGCATGAAGCACCGGCCTGCTGCAATCAGTTCAGATCGTAACGATCGGCGTTCATGACTTTGCTCCAGGCGGCAACAAAGGCGGCAACAAAGCGCGACTCGGCATCAACAGTTGCATAGTGCTCGGCCAAGGCGCGTAGCTGCGAGTTGGCACCGAAGATCAGATCAACACGAGTGCCCGTCCAGCGCAGTTCACCCGTCTTTCGATCACGGCCTTCAAACAGGCTGTCATCGTCTTCTGTGGCTTGCCAGATTGTGTTCAGATTCAGCACATTGACAAAAAAATCGTTGCTCAATTGACCAGGGCGATTGGTGAACACGCCGTGGGATGACTGACCCACATTGGCACCCAGAACGCGAAGACCACCGATCAGAACGGTCATTTCTGGAGCCGTCAGACCCAGCAGTTGCGCTCGATCGACCAGTAATTCCTCGGCTGAGACCTTGAATCGGGTGCCCTGATAGTTGCGAAAGCCATCGACATGCGGTTCCAGAACCGCCATGGATTCGACATCAGTCGTCTCCTGCGTGGCGTCCGTTCGTCCCGGCATGAATGGCACTGTAATCTGATGGCCTGCCTGTGCTGCCGCCTGTTCAATACCGACCACGCCCCCCAGAACGATCAGATCGGCCAGTGACACTGACCGACCCTGAGATGCGCTTGCATTGAAGGACGCCTCAATCCCCTCGAGGGTCTTGAGCACGATGGCCAGTTCAGCAGGCTGGTTGACCTCCCAGTCGTTCTGAGGTGCGAGGCGAATGCGTGCGCCGTTGGCGCCGCCACGATAATCGGACCCACGATACGTCGACGCCGACGCCCACGCTGTGCTGACCAGCTGTGAGACCGTCAGTCCGGACTGTTTGATCTGTTGCTTCAGAGTCGCGACATCCTCGTCATTGATGATATCGCCGCCCGCTTCAGGAATCGGATCTTGCCAGAGCATCTCCTCACTCGGCGCGTCCTTGCCCAGATAGCGCGAATTCGGACCCATGTCCCGGTGGGTCAATTTGAACCAGGCTCGAGCAAAGGCGTCGACAAACTGGTCCGGGTGTCGATGAAAGCGTCGCGAAATGGGCTCGTAGATCGGATCCATTCGCAGTGCCAGGTCGGCGGTCGTCATGATCGGAGCATGCCAGTTCGATCGATTGTGAGCATCGGGCACCGCATCGGCCGCCTCACCGTTGACAGGAATCCACTGATGGGCGCCTGCCGGGCTTTTGGTCAACTCCCACTCATAGCCAAACAGCGTGTCAAAATAACTGTTGTCCCAGGTGGTCGGAGTTGGCGTCCAGGCACCCTCGATTCCGCTGGTAATGGCATCCACACCCACACCGCTGCGCAGACTGTTTTTCCAGCCCATGCCCATCTGTTCTATCGGAGCACCCTCAGGTTCGGGACCGACATGAGCCGGGTCACCAGCGCCGTGACACTTGCCGAAGGTATGTCCGCCCGCCACCAGTGCCACGGTTTCCTCGTCGTTCATGGCCATGCGCCCGAAGGTGTCTCTGATATCACGACCCGAAGCGACCGGATCGGGATTGCCGTTTGGCCCTTCGGGGTTAACATAGATCAGCCCCATCTGAACGGCTGCGAGCGGGTTCTCCAGATCACGATCACCGCTGTAACGCTGATCGTCCAGCCACTCACCCTCAGCACCCCAGTAGATGTCTTCCTCCGGTTCCCAGATGTCCTCGCGACCACCGGCAAATCCGAAGGTCTCGAACCCCATGGATTCCAGAGCCACATTACCGGCCAGAATCATCAGGTCGGCCCATGAAAGCCGCTCGCCGTAGGTCTGCTTGATCGGCCACAACAGCATCCGAGCCTTGTCCAGATTGCCGTTGTCCGGCCAGCTGTTCAGCGGTGAAAAACGCTGAGAACCCGTGCCCGATCCGCCTCGACCATCACCGGTTCGATAGGTTCCGGCGCTGTGCCAGGCCATGCGAACGAACAAGGGTCCGTAGTGCCCATAATCGGCCGGCCACCAGTCCTGGGAATCGGTCATCAAGGCATGCAAATCCCGTTTGACCGCATCCAGATCCAGACGACTGAACGCATCGGCATACTTGAAATCGGCGCCCATCGGGTTCGACTGTGAGGAGTGCTGATGCAGGATGTTCAACTTGAGCTGATTCGGCCACCAGTCGCTGTTGCTGGGACCGCCGCCGGCGGCGTGATTGCCGCTGCCAGCGTGCATCGGGCATTTGGATTCATTGGACATCGACTTTTCTCCTGAACTGTGAAGGCTGATTGGTGTGTTGACCTTCACTGTACAGCCACAGATGATTCACATCCAATTGATCGCATGTACAATATCGATTGATTGCATCAATGACAAACCCTACAGCAAAGGGATCATTCGGATTGATCCATCCTGAGGATGCCGCAAGTCCTGCGAGGTCAGCCTCAGTTTGACAATCCACGTTAATGCTATGATCGCCGCGTGTGACAGCTTAGGAATTCAGACGCGCGAATGAGCCATCAGACCAACATCACCCCATTGTTACTTGCCTCAGGTCAGGGCGACGACAAGACCAGAGAGGCGTTGATTGCGCAGTTGTATGATCAGCTTCACGAACTGGCTCATTATCAAATCCGACGAACCGGCGGACCGCATACCCTGTGCACCACCGCAGTGGTCAATGAAGCCTATCTCAAGCTCTTCGGACGACAGTCAATTCAATGGCAAAACCGGGCACACTTTATCCATGATCTCTCCCCCTTGTGATGTCGATGTGATTGAGCCCACACCCGTCCTCAGTATAGGCAAGAATCTGCGATTGACACCGATCTGACCACAACACGCAGATGTGACGGCCTGCAGTCCTGGGGCTGTAGTCACTGTTGATTCGGGATTCTGATGCCCAGGCTCTGCCCTCAACACGGCCCCTTGAATTGAATCAGACTGAAGGTCAGCTGGTCACCATCGAATGCGACACAGACGCCGATAACGCAAGCATCACCAACGCCTTGACTGGCAGTTCGGTGGGCAGTGTCATGCTGCTCGACAATGAACTGATTCTGACGCTGGACGATGCCTCTGAAGACGCACTGCCACAGGTCTTGCCCGAATCCATACGATGCTATGCCCGTTTCAGCGACTCGGTTGCGTTGCAGGTCTTTGGCGTACGGCTGGGTGACATGCCTATCGGCATGATCATGGACATCATCGGCACCCCCCCCCTTGTCTACCACAGGCGTCTTGTGCGGCTACTCGGACACCACGCCCAACAATCCATACACATTTTTTGGCGGGGTTTTTCATCGGTCTGCGTATTCAATCAGTAAGCCACTTGGAAACAGGCCGTTATTCGAGGCTTGATCCGAGATACCCATGGAATCGTCCCTGAGGAGCACGAACATCTTGAACAAATCACACCGGCTTGCTGATCGGTCCTGTTCAGAAAGGAAGGTACCACATCAGTCCATTATTCGAATGTTGGTATTGCTCTGGTTATTCGGCTGGCTAGTCACTCCAGGCCAGGCCCAGCAACCCATGGGCGGACCCTTTCAGATCAGTCGTTCGACGTTAGACAACGGCGGCGGCCAATCCGACGGTGGGGTCTTCAGCATTCGTGGCACGATCGCCCAGCCCGACTCCTCGCCGCTGAGCTCCACCGGCGGTTCGTTCGCACTGACCGGAGGGTTCTGGGCCCGTGGCCCTCTGGTCCCGCCCGGCAACAATCTGTTCTCCGATGGCTTTGAATCCAATTAAAGGAATGACCATGACTCGACTCATTTTTCTGGCATCGGCGCTGCTGATGTTCACTCATCTTGCCGCGGCAGATCCTCTTGGCACCGGCTTTGTCTATCAGGGCGACCTGCAGTTCAATGACGCACCGGCCAACGGCCAGTTTGACTTTGAATTCGAAGTACACACCGAACTGGCCGTGAACGCCCAGATAGGCAGTACGTTCTCGGTCAATGATGTCACCGTGACCGATGGCGTGTTCTCGGTCGAAATCGATTTTGGCCCTAGCCCGTTTGCAGGCGATCAGCTATGGCTGGAGATCGGCGTCAAGGAAACGGCAGGTTCGGGCGGCTTTCAGGGTCTGGCACCTCGTCAGAAACTGACCGCAGCCCCCTATGCACTGCACGCCGAGATGGTCGCCGCCGGTGCGGTGGGGTCTGCCGAAATCATCGACACCGAGGTCCAGCGACGGCTGAGCGGCAGCTGTTCCAGTGGCCAGTTTATTCGTGACGTCAGCAATACCGGAACCGTCACCTGTGGCACGCCGTCTATCGAGATTCCTGCGACCGCCAGAGGCCGCGTCACGAGCAGTGGAAGCCTGATACCCAATGCCAGCAGAAACGTCATTTCAAGCACTTGGAGCCCGATGTCCCTGAACTATGTGCTTGACCTGGTCGACAGTTTCAGCGTCTCGACCGATACCGCGATTGTGTCGATAGTGGGCACAAACTGCCCTGGCGGATCCAGCACCCGGATCGATAGCGTTGGGGGTAATCTACTCATCTCCGTCAGGGCGAACGATGGCAGCCTTATCCAGTGTCAGTTCACGTTCGTGGTGTACGACAGTTAATACCTGAGGGTGCTCTGAACAAGTCTTGAGCGTCAAATTCACCCCCTCTGCGTTGCGCGAACCGAGCCATAGCAGCACTATGGCTCGGTTCATGCGCCTTGATCGGACGCATTTCCCATCTCAATCCAATCCGGCCAGACTTGTTCAGAGGTTCCCTGGAAATTTATTTACTATATTTCTTCATCCATCCAAACCAAAATATCAAACATATTAGAACAACAATCATTCCAACAGCAATAACGCCATCATCAGTACCGTCAGATTTGTCCACAGCACCTTTTGTGATCCCAGCATTTATAGCCAAATCAATATGATCTTGGATAACAATTTCTGAGTCACGATTTTTTGAAGATAACTCTACAGCTTCACTATCTCCAATGACATTCGTGGGTACTCTCTCCTGATATTCCAATGCACTTTGTATTGCAGCCATCTCTCCGTGTTCGGATAGTAATTTTAGATAATCACGAGAGTCCATTGTGCAAGGGCCAAGGTTTGCGTAGGCGAGGGTAGGCCTCAAACTATTTTGATAACCCATCCGATCCTCGACTTCTTCTCGTGAAACTTGATCAGAATGTGCTGAATGAAGATCTGAAAGTAAACGATTGGCTTTATCAAGCGTGGACCAATTTTCACTATTTTCAGAAAATAATTCACTAATCCTTATGCAAGCTTCAATTGCAGGAAGGTTAGTTGTTGCAGTACATGCATTGTTAACTGGACCAAATACTTGAAGCCTTGCTATAGCTCGAGTTAGGTACATGCTTTCCAATAGTCGATCCAGATCGCTTTTTCCTGCATACTCAGTTGATGCGAGACTCTCAAAGACACCCCCAATTGCATCACCCCAAGGGGAAGTCACCACTGTTTTATTTGACGCTCTAATTAGCAGGTCGTCCAATTCTTCTCTTGAGGTCACTCTACCAATCTGCGTGAGGTATGGCCAGATTGAATTTGGATTCGATGTACGCCACCTTGAAAACACATTCAATTCGCATAGATTGCTTTCAGTATCAGAAGAACAGAATTCCTGGGCTAGATAGTAGGTCGCAGGAATAGGATTTGTATGATTCAAAGATGACTGCAAACCTAATTCAAAGAGATCATTACTGGATTGGAGCATCAGGGCTCCTGTTAGTCTATCAGCAGCCTGATCACTCTCAATTAGCGATAGTGCTCGTTCTTGTGATGCCTTGCCATCAACATCAAACTCTTCTTTATTTGAACGATCAAATTCTGGATTATTCTTGAGGCATTCCTTTATTAAGTTCCGCTTTTCCCAATCAATCTCTGGGTCCACACTAATCGTTTGCCCATATAGCGCAGTACAATAATTTAATGTAATAAAAATAAACATCACCTTGCAGTGCATGACCACTTTATATCTCACCATGAGAAAACTAACTGAACTCGATCAACCGTGATCATTAGTATCATCTTGGCCCCAACCTTCCAGATCGGACGCCATCATACGAATCATACACAGTCAATGCAATCACCTCCCAAAGATCCTTTGGAGGCATGTTATTTAGAACAGGCTTCCTCATGGATGGCAATCCTTGCATATCAACCTTCACCATCTGCTCAACTAATAATGCAACATTGTATTGAGCGCTTGGTATTCTTATGTCCTTACCTTTTTTAGACATATAAAATGTCAATGATTTTCGATTGGGGTAATTAACACCTGAATCCGTGACTTCACTCAATAATAACACATGATAAGGCGCTGAAATATAAGCGCAAAAGAAGTGAAGTGGCGTTATCCGAAAACTCACCTGTCGAGTGAATTTATGAAACGCTTCCAAATCGTCCAATCGGCCCATTATTTCTATACCTCGCACTCCGATTTGGCCCTCATTGGACTGGCTTTGAACCGTCATACCCGGCTTAATAAAACCCTGCGTTCGGTGCCCAAACGCCATGGCATTCCCAACGTG
>QIKT01000078.1 GCA_003233095.1 Oceanospirillales bacterium
GCCACCCTCGACACGTGACACAGTCATACCCAGATCATTGAGGATTTGACCGACCGAATCAGGTGCCAGAGTTGTTCCCAACAGACGGTTGAGGTGATGTTCAGTGAGGGTCACCTGTGGATTGACCGGTAATTCCTGCTCGCTCAGACTCTCGCTGATCGGGCCGGGCTGGCCACCCACAATATCAAGCAGCAACTGAGTCGCGCGCGCCATCGCCTGATGTTGCAACATCGGATCGACGCCGCGTTCGAAACGGTGTGAGGCGTCGGTATGCATGCCCATGTCCCGAGCTCGCCCGATAATCGACTCGGGATCGAAAAAGGCGACTTCAAGAAACAGATTCCGGGTCTCACCTCCGATCGCAGAATCCTGTCCACCCATGATGCCAGCCAGACCTGCTGGTTGATCATGATCGGTGATCAGCAGTGTACGATCGTTGAGCGTGACCTCCTTGCCATCCAGCAAGGTCAGCGTTTCACCGTCAGTCGCCCAGCGAACACCGATCGGTCCGCGTAGTTTGTCCCGATCGTAGGCATGCATGGGCTGGCCCAGCTCCAGCATGACGTAATTGGTCACATCGACGATCGGACTGATCGGCCTGTGACCGCAACGGCGCAGGCGTTCCTGCATCCACATTGGCGTCACCGCATCGCTGTTGATACCTTGAATCACTCGGCCAACAAAGCGCGGACAAGCACTAGTCGCTGTGACGTCGATGTCAACCTGATCATCACACTCGATGTCACACTCAGAAAATACTTGCTCGGCCAAACGAGTTCCAGTGGCGCCGGCCACATCACGAGCGATGCCACGAATGGACAGACAATCAGCGCGATTCGGTGTCAGATCGACGTCAATGCAGGTGTCATCCAATTCAAGATACTCTCGCAGGTCCGCCCCAACCGCTGCGTCCTCAGGTAATTCCATCAAGCCGCGTACGGTCTCGATCAGACCCACTTCAGAGGCGCTGCACAGCATGCCTACAGACAGCACACCGCGCAATTCGACGGCCTTGATCTGAAGCCCTGAAGGCAGCATGGCGCCGACCCGAGCAAAAGGTGCTTTCAGGCCCACTCGTACATTGCGTGCGCCACACACGATCTGCAGCGTCTCATCACCGGTATCGACCTGACACAGGTTCAGTTTATCGGCATCAGGATGCCGGCTGACCTCGGTAATACAGGCCACGACAATGCCGCTGAATGGTTCGGTGGCCGGGGTCACTTCGTCCACTTCCAGACCTGACATGGTCAACCGTTCGACCAATTCTTCGGTCGTGCACTGAGGGTTGATCCACTCCCGTAACCAGGACTCATTGAATTTCATAGCGTCATACCTGTGTTTCTGTCAGATCGCTGCCTGGCAATCTGGCGTGCTCGAACGTGTCGGCGTTCAAGCAGAAAATTGTGAGATGAATCGGATATCGTTCTCGAAGAACTGGCGCAGGTCAGTCACGCCGTAGCGCAACATGGCAAAACGCTCAACCCCAAGACCAAATGCATAGCCGGTATACCGATCGGGGTCAATGCCGCCCGCTTCAAGCACATTGGGATGCACCATCCCGCAGCCCAGCACTTCAAGCCAGCCTGGCTCGGAGCCATCACCCTTGTCCCATTGAACATCAACCTCAGCGGACGGTTCAGTAAACGGAAAATAACTCGGCCGAAGCCGAATCGGCAGACTGCTTTCGAAAAATGCGTTGACGAACGATTGCACAATGCCTTTCAACTGAGCCATGTTGATGTTTTCATCGATCAGCAGACCTTCGACCTGATGAAACATCGGCGTGTGCGTCTGATCCGAATCGCTGCGATAGACCCGCCCGGGAGCAATAATCCTGATGGGGGGCTGCTGCTGTTTCATGACTCGGATCTGCACGGGCGAGGTATGCGTTCTCAGCAGCCGTCCATCACCAAAGTAAAAAGTGTCGTGCATGGCTCGGGCCGGGTGATGTTCGGGAAAGTTCAGTGACTCGAAATTGTGATAGTCATCTTCGACTTCCGGGCCTTCAGCAACGCTGAAACCTAACTGCCGAAACAAAGCGGTAATCCGGTTCATGGTGCGAGTGACCGGATGAACAGTACCCGATGGCTGACCGCGACCCGGCAAGGTCACATCAATACGCTCAGCGGCCAGTTGAAGGTTCATGGCCGCCTGTTCCAGGTGAGCCTGACGCTGCCGAATCTGATCGAACAGCTCCTGCTTGATCCGATTGATTGCCTGCCCCTGCTGCTTGCGTTCTTCGTGTGGCATCTTGCCCAGTTGCTTGAGCAGACCGGTCACCTGACCGCTCTTGCCCAAAAAGTCGACTCGGACCAGGTCCAGTGATGCGACGCTGTCTGCCGCCGCGATGGCAGTCATTGCGGTTTGGTGAATATCGTGTAGCGAACTCAATTCGGCTGTCCCCTGTCAAAAAAAAGGGGAAGTTCTTCGCGAGAGCTTCCCCATCATTCTGGTAAATACAGCCCCACTCGGGGCTGTATCGTTCAGGCATTCAGCCAGGGAACCTCTGAACAAGTCATGATCGGCTGTCTTGAGCGTCAAATATACCCACTCTACGTTGCAGGAACTGAACCATAGCACCACTATGGTTCAGTTCCTGTGCCTTGATTGGGCCTATTTGCCATCTCAATCCAATTCGCCAGACTTATTCAGAGACTCCCTAGGAGCTGAGGCCTGCCTTGGCCTGTTCGGCAATCTGTGCGAACGCAACCTTGTCGCGCACGGCCAGATCCGCCAGAACCTTCCGATCCATCGTGATGTTGGCTTTTTTCAAGCCATTGATAAATCGACTGTAGGACAGACCACATTCACGGGCTGCCGCATTGATGCGAACAATCCACAGCGAACGGAAGTCGCGCTTCCGCTGACGACGATCACGGTAAGCGTACTGGCCCGCCTTGATGACGGCCTGATTGGCTACGCGATAGACTTTGCGCCGAGCGTTATAATAACCCTTGGCACGCTTGAGAACTTTCTTGTGACGGCGGCGTGCTACGACGCCTCGTTTTACTCGAGCCATGATTCAGTCTCCTCAGACGTAGGGCAACATGCGCCGGATTGTTTTGGTGTCAGCGGCCTTGACCGTGGTCGTACCACGAAGGTTGCGCTTGCGCTTGGTGCTCATCTTGGTGAGAATATGGCTGGTAAAAGCGTGGCCACGCTTGAATTTACCCGAGGCCAGTTTTCGGAAACGCTTGGCTGCGCCCCGGTTGGTTTTCATCTTCGGCATTGTAAAGTGCTCCATTCTCTGTGTTGTGACACTCACCCAAGTGGTGCAGACGCTTCAGTCTGCGATCGCTTTTATCCATACTTGGGCCAGCTTGTAGTGGTCAGCCCTGACCGGGTCGGGTTTCCCCGGATAATTCCAGCCTGGAATCATCAATCGACTAACAGTCGGTGTTCATTGTTCTGCTTACTTCTTCGGACTCAGCATCATGACCATGGTACGGCCTTCCAGCACTGGTCGTTGCTCAACGACGATTTCCTCGCCCATATCTGCTTCGACGCGCTTGAGCACTTCAAGCCCCAGTTCCTTGTGGGCCATTTCACGACCGCGAAAACGCAGTGTGACCTTGACCTTGTCACCGTCTTCGATGAAACGGCGAACGTTGCGAAGCTTGACCTGATAGTCAGCTTCTTCGGTTCCGGGTCGGAATTTGACTTCCTTGACCTGCGTCTGTTTCTGTTTCTTCTTTGCAGCCTGGGACTTCTTGGACTGTTCGAACATGAACTTTCCATAATCCATCACTCTGCAGACTGGTGGATCAGCATTGGGCACAATCTCAACCAGATCCATACCGGCATCTTTGGCCATTTCCAGTGCTTCACGCGAGGTGCGTATCCCTACTTGTTCACCATCCGAGCCAATGACTCGAACCTCTGACGCAATGATCTGCTCGTTACGTCGTGTCTGTTTTGATGATGCGATCTGTTCGTACTCCTCTATCAGTCAAGCCGCAGTCAGGCGGCATCTGCTCTTGCACTCACGTCACTCAACAGGCGCGTGGCAAGATCATCGAGCGACATGGATCCCAGGTCTGTTCCGTCACGCAAACGGACTGCCATGGTATGGGTCTCCACTTCACGTTGCCCAATCACGAGCAGGTACGGAATCTTCTGTAATGTCGCCTCGCGGATTTTATAGCCGATCTTCTCGTTTCTCAAGTCCAATTCGAGTCGAATTCCTTTTGCGGACAATTGATCACGTATTGTTTCGCAATAGTCGTTCTGATCGTCGGTGATTGCCAGCACTTTCGCTTGCACCGGTGCCAACCATGCTGGCATGCGTCCAGCGTGATGCTCGATCAGTACGCCGATGAAGCGTTCCATTGATCCAAGAATGGCCCGGTGCAGCAAAATCGGAGTCTTTTTCTGACCATCGGTGTCCACATAAGTGGCGCCCAGACGCTCAGGCAAAAACGGATCCATTTGCAGTGTGCCGCATTGCCAGACTCGATCAAGACAGTCGCGCAGGCTGAACTCGATCTTCGGGCCATAGAACGCGCCCTCGCCGGGCTGCTCCTCCCAATCGATGCCCTTATCGTCCAGTGCATCGGCCAGCTCCTTTTCGGAGAGATCCCACATCGCGTCAGAGCCAATACGCTGCTCCGGGCGAGTCGAGAGTTTGACGATCACGTCGGTAAATCCGAAATCGCGATACACCTCATACACCAGATCGATGAAATCTGCGGCCTCGGAGACAACCTGCTCAGGAGTACAGAAAATGTGCGCATCGTCCTGGGTAAATCCACGCACCCGCATGATGCCATGCAGTGCACCCGAAGGTTCATTGCGGTGACACGATCCGAATTCAGCCAATCTCAGCGGCAAATCCCGATAACTGTGCAAATGCTTGTTGTAGACCTGGACATGACAGGGGCAGTTCATCGGCTTGATGGCGTACTGGCGAGATTCAGATTCGGTCAGAAACATGCCTTCGGCAAATTTCTCTGCGTGACCGGACTTCTTCCACAGATCAATATCCACCACCTGTGGGGTCCGGATTTCCTGATATCCGGCGCTGGTAATCTTCTCGCGAATGTACTGTTCGACCTGCAACCAGATCTGCCAGCCTTTCGGATGCCAGAACACCATGCCAGGTGCTTCGGGCTGCAGATGAAACAAATCCAGTTGAGTGCCCAGTTTACGATGATCACGCTTGGCCGCTTCTTCGAGGCGATGCAGATGCGTCTTCAGATCATTTTTGTTGGCCCAGGCCGTGCCATAAATTCGTTGCAACATCTCGTTGTTGCTGTTGCCACGCCAGAAGGCGCCCGCCACGCTGAGCAGCTTGAACGCTTTCAGGCGGCTGGTATTGGGCACGTGCGGCCCGCGACATAGATCCACAAAATCGCCCTGACGATACAGCGATATCTCTTCGGACTCCGGCAAATTTGCAATGATTTCAGCCTTGTAGGTTTCACCCAGATCGCTGAAATATCGAATGGCCTCGTCTCGATCCATCAGTTCGCGGTGGACCGGGTGAGCTTCTTTGACGATGCGCTTCATTTCCGCCTCGATCTTTGCAAGATCATCATCGTTGAAGCCATCAGGCCATGCATAGTCGTAGAAGAAACCGTTATCGATCACCGGACCAATGGTCACCTGTGCTTCTGGATACAGTCGTTTGACCGCCTGAGCCATCAGGTGCGCTGTCGAATGACGAATGACCTCCAGGGCGTCGTCGTCCCGCTCGGTGACAATCGCCAGACTGGCATCCTGATCGATCAAATATGAGGTATCGACCAGGCGATCATCGACCCGACCTGCCAAAGCGGCCTTGGCAAGTCCAGGGCCAATATCGGCCGCCACCTGTCCCACTGTCACCGCGTCATCGAACTTACGTTGGCTTCCATCGGGTAATGTCACTGTGATCATCGAAATGTCCGTCTGTCTGTCTTTATTCGGGCCAGAATCCAGCCGAAAAAAAAGGACGCACAGCGCCCTTGATCGTTGCCATGCCGCTCGGTCCTTGTCAGTCGATAGTTCGGGTTATCAGCTGAGTAGTCCGGGTCATGGCGATATCCTGTGGTGCATGATCGAAAGTGGTGGGCAATACTGGATTCGAACCAGTGACCTCTGCCATGTCAAGACAGCGCTCTAACCAACTGAGCTAATCGCCCAACGCATACAGCGCGCAATCATAATACAACGGAATAGACTTGAAAAGAGAATTCTCACCACCGGAACACAATTGATTCCCAGCGTTGATTTCAATCGACGAGCGCTGATAGTGTCGCGTTACACACTCACCGCATCTGAGAATCCGGCATGACCCACACTGACCTGAAAATCCGTTTCCTTGGCGGTGGCAACATGGCGCACAGTCTGATTGGCGGACTGCTCTTAAGAGGCGTCTTGGTAGGGCAGTTGACGGCGACTGATCCTCATGAAGAGCGCTGCGATGTGGGAGCGATCGAGTTCAGGCGACTTCCGAACGCGTTGTTCAGTGATGGCTTCGAATCCAGCTGAGATCAACTGGCCAGCATTACCGAACGAATGGAGTCAATCTGATCGCGAGTCGCTGCCGCTTCCTCGAACTCGAGGTTACGGGCGTGATCGAACATCTGCTTCTCCAGTTGTTTGATCTCGCGTGCTGCATCGCCTGGCGCCATGGCCTCATAACGAATATCGGATTCGGCGACTCGGCGCTGCCCTCGGCCTCGCGACTTGTCACTCTTGCGATGAGCGCCCTCCATGACATCCGATACGGCCTTGGTGACCGAGGTTGGCGTGATGCCATGTTCCTCATTGTAAGCAATCTGCCGATCACGACGTCGATCGGTCTCATCCAGTGTGATCTGAATCGAACGGGTAATTCTGTCCGCATACAGAATGGCCTTGCCGCGAAGGTTCCGTGCGGCACGACCCACGGTCTGAATCAGCGACCTGGCCGATCGCAGGAAGCCTTCCTTGTCCGCATCCAGGATGGCGACCAGTGACACTTCAGGCATGTCCAGCCCCTCTCGCAGCAGGTTGATGCCGACCAGCACGTCAAAGACGCCCAATCGCAGATCGCGAATGATTTCGACCCGCTCAACGGTGTCGATATCCGAATGCAGATAGCGCACCCGCACCCCATGATCGGCCAGGTAATCGGTCAGATCTTCGGACATGCGTTTTGTCAGCGTGGTCACCAGCACTCGATCACCCACCGCGGCGCGCAGACTGATTTCAGACAGCAGGTCGTCCACCTGTGTGCCCACCGGACGAATTTCGATCTCCGGATCAATCAAACCAGTCGGCCTGACCACCTGCTCGACCACATCAACAGCCAGGTCCAGCTCATAGTCGGACGGTGTCGCGCTGACGAAAATGGTACGCGGAGCCAAGCCTTCCCATTCGTGAAATTTCAGTGGCCGATTGTCCAGCGCCGAGGGCAATCTGAAGCCATACTCGACCAGGTTCTGCTTGCGTGATCGATCGCCTTTGTACATGGCACCAATCTGCGGGACGCTCGCATGTGACTCGTCGACAATCAGCAGTGAATCGGCAGGCAGATAGTTAAATAGCGTCGGTGGCGGCTGATCGGGGTCGCGCCCGGTCAGATGTCGGGAATAGTTTTCGATGCCCTGACAGAATCCGAGCTCCAGCATCATCTCCAGGTCAAAGCGAGTGCGCTGCTCGAGCCGCTGGGCTTCAACCAGCTTGTGATTGTTCCTGAGCTGCTCCAGGCGCTCCTTCAGTTCAACCTTGATCGTCTCGGTGGCATCCAGCACTGTCTTGCGGGTGGTGACATAGTGCGAGGAAGGATAAATGGTCAATCGCGGCACTTGACCCAACCGTTCACCGGTCAAGGGATCAAAGTAACTCAGCGATTCGATTTCGTCGTCGAACAGTTCGATGCGAATCGCATCCTTGTCCGATTCGGCCGGATGCACGTCAATTACATCGCCACGCGCCCGATAGGTGCCTCGCTTGAGTTCCAGGTCGTTGCGCGTGTATTGCATGTCGGCGAGGCGTGACAGGATAGTCCGTTGATCGATTTTTGTGCCACGATTGAGGTGCAGAACCATGTTAAAATACTGCTGCGGGTCACCCAGGCCATAGATTGCCGACACGGTCGCCACAATCAGTACATCCTTACGTTCCAGCAGCGCCTTGGTGGCCGACAAGCGCATCTGCTCGATGTGTTCATTGATCGAGGCATCCTTCTCGATGAAGGTGTCGGTGGTTGGCACATACGCTTCGGGCTGATAGTAATCGTAGTAGGACACGAAATACTCGATCGCGTTGTCAGGAAAAAACTCCTTGAACTCGCCATACAATTGAGCGGCCAATGTCTTGTTATGTACCATGACCAGCGTTGGACGTTGCACCTGAGCGACCACATTGGCCATGGTGAAGGTCTTGCCGGAACCGGTCACACCCAACAGCGTCTGATGCTGCAGGCCGTTGTAGAACCCTGCCACCAGTTTGCGAATCGCATCCGGCTGATCGCCGGCAGGCTGATAGTCGGACACCAGTCTGAATGGGGTTGTATCGCTCATGGGAGTGCTGTCCTGGCTGTGCCCGTTCGGGCGCTTGTACGATGATCTGAATCAACCTAGCATTGTACGTCAAAGCCATTGTGAATGCCGGACTGATCACTGATGAACAGCTACCCTGCCCCA
>QIKT01000132.1 GCA_003233095.1 Oceanospirillales bacterium
AGCTGATACTCGAGATTGACCAGTCTCTGCGTGTTGACGTGGTCGGGTTCAGGTTCGAAATGTCGCGTTGCCAAACTGGTCTGCAGCAGCCAGTAATCACCGTCTAGAAGTCGACTTTTAGTGGTTTCCTGGGCGCTCAGAGGCAAGCCGAGGGTCAAAATAAGCAGAAACACAGTCCACCCAAGAGCAGTGCTGTGTGATTGTTCAGTATGGGGTGAGTACATGGGAGAAGACTTGCAACGAAGACATGTGCAAGTGTATTCGCTCTGCGATCATTTATCCATCAACTTTTTTGATGTCAACAGCAATGAATCACGGGCCCAGAAGCCCGGTCTCATTGATGATCAGATAGCCTTGATAGGCGACAAACGTGGCCAGCAGCATCATGCCTTCCCAACGTCGGATGTAACCGGGACCATTTCGACCGAAGGACATCAACAGCAGGACCACTGTGAGCGTGGCCATCAACAGGGTGTCTCGGTAGAGCAATGACTCCTGGATAGCGACGGGTGAAATGACAGCCGCGATCCCGAGCACGCCGAGCAGATTGAACATGTTAGAGCCGATGATATTGCCTACGAGCAGGTCATGTTCCTTTTTCATCACTGCAGCAATCGAGGCGGCCAGTTCGGGAAGCGAGGTGCCGATGGCGACGATAGTCAGCCCGATCACCACATCCGAGACTCCCAGTCGAGTCGCGATGTCGGTGGCGCCAATTACCAGGATGTGAGAACTGATCGGCAGGATGATCATGCCCAGAAAAGTCCATCCCAGTGCGACTTTGGTGCTCATGTCAGATGGGATTTCTGAAGCGTACTCATCTTCCATGATGTCGGTTTCGCCCTCGCCCTCGTTCATTCCAATGAATGCCATCGATGTGGTCATGACGAACAGGGCCAACAGCAGCAGGATGCCGTTATTGCGAGAGAGATACAGGTCGAGCATCAGGACAATGGTAAACAGGGTCACAACGATCAGGATCGGATATTCGCGCTTCAGAACACCCGACTGGATTTTAAGAGGAACAATGATGGCCGAGATGCCAATGATCAGGGCAATGTTGGCGATATTCGAGCCAATCGCGTTGCCAACGGCCAATCCGGGGTTGCCCTTGAACGAGGCGACGGCAGAGACCACCATTTCAGGTGCGGAAGTACCAAAACCAATCACGGTCAGTCCGATGATCAGTGGCGAAACTCCCAGGTTTCTCGCGGTCGCTGATGCACCCGCCACGAATCGGTCGGCACCCCATACCAGAAAGACCAGGCCGAATACGATCAATCCCAGTGACAGGAGCATCAGGCCCGGATTCCTGAAATAGCGGACAGGTGAATCAGGCTGTTATTCCCGAAACAGCAGAAAAAAAACATCATTGGCCTTGAAGTATCCCGATATTGGATGAGAGATTTTTATATACTATGAACCGTTTTTGCCATAGGTCCAGTCAACAAAGTCATGGATTGTACACAAATTAAGGACATGATCGAAGCAGGAATCACCGATGCGATGGTCAACATGCAGGGCGATGATGGCGTGCACTTTGAGGCCGTGGTCATCAGCCCCTCTTTTTCGGGTCTTCGGACGCTGCAGCGACATCGTCGCGTCTATGACACACTGGGCGACAAGATGGGTGGCGCAATTCACGCATTGGCACTGACAACCAGGACGCCGGAAGAACAACAGGAGCTTGAGCAGCGTGGCTAAAATTGTCATCGAAGGCGGTCGCACGCTGAACGGCGAAGTCTGGGCTTCCGGATCCAAGAATGCGGTCTTGCCGATTCTGGCCGGGGCCATCCTGTCCGGGAAGACCTGCCATATCTCCAATGTGCCGCACCTTCAGGATGTGACCACCACGATTGAACTACTGGGTCGTATGGGTGGTGAGGTGGTGCTCAATGAGCGCATGCAGATTGAAGTCAATTGCTCAACCATCAATGAGTATGAAGCGCCCTACGACCTGGTCAAGACCATGCGCGCCTAGATTCTGGTGCTTGGCCCGCTGCTGGCCAGACACGGCAAGGCCGATGTCTCCTTACCGGGTGGCTGTGCGATCGGCACACGACCGGTCAACCTGCATGTGGACGGACTGCGCGCCATGGGAGCTGACATTGACGTCAGCGGCGGCTATATCAGGGCGCGCTGCAAACGATTGACGGGTGCTCATATTGTACTTGATATCGCAACGGTGACCGGCACCGAAAACCTGATGATGGCTGCGACACTGGCGCGCGGAACGACGATGATCGAAAACGCGGCCCAGGAACCTGAAGTAGTGGACCTGGCCAACTTCCTCAATGCCATGGGGGCACGTGTCGAAGGCGCAGGCACTCATACGCTGAGGATCGAAGGGGTCGATGATCTGGGTGGATGCAACTATTCGGTATTGCCCGATCGGATCGAGACCGGGACCTTTCTGGTTGCCGGAGCCATGACCGGTGGTAAGGTCAAGGTCACCAACGCACGCTCCGACACCATGGATCTGGTGCTCTCCAAGCTGGCTGAGACGGGCGCTGACATTCAGATCGGTGACGACTGGGTCAGCCTGGACATGCACGGTGAACGGCCCAGGGCCGTGTCTATCAGAACCGCTCCTTATCCAGGTTTTCCAACCGACATGCAGGCACAGTTTACCGCGCTAAATTGCGTTGCTGTCGGCACTGGCCATGTCACAGAGACGGTCTTCGAGAACCGATTCATGCATGTTCAGGAACTGCAGCGTCTGGGCGCAAAAATCGATTTGCAGGGCAACACGGCCATCATCACAGGTCGTCGACATCTCAGCGGCGCGCCATTGATGGCCACCGATCTTCGCGCATCGGCTTCACTGGTGCTGGCGGGTCTGGTTGCCGATGGAGAAACGATCGTCGATCGGGTCTACCATATCGATCGTGGCTACGAATGCATCGAGGAAAAGCTGGGGCAGTTGGGTGCGCGGATTCGCCGTCTGCCTAACGATTACAAAGGGCGGGCGGCCTGAGGTCAGGGCGCTGGCTAACAAGCCTGATTCTGAGAGAGGCTGCTCAGAGTCATGATAGTGTCATCGCCCTTTTCTACCTGATGTTGTTCGAGGCGAATGGGTAGATAGCCCAGGCTATTGGCAAACCAGGTGATGGTAGCGCGGGATGAATTGGTATCCCGGACTCGGCTGACTTGTGTCGCTTGAAGTGATCCCAGCCCCGTTTCAATGAGCTGCTGCTGGTTCTTGCTGAACGCCATGCTGCGAGGTTTTCCCTTATCGAGCGTGGAGCCATCGAAGGTAGACAGACCCTTTCTGAGTGCGATCTGTATGTTCAGATTGAGCATCGGGCTGACCGTGTAACCCGTCTGGAGCGGCAGGGACCAGGCCTCACCATCGTTGTTGCCAGTCGCGCGCATCGATGTCCAGTCAAACTCTACTCGACGCTCCCGGTCCTTGACCCGTGAACGGACATCGCTGTGATAGCTCAATGGTCTGAGTGTGCCTGAAGCATCCATTTCGAAGGTGACAGTCTCGGTTGATCTGACCTTGAGCAAGGCTGCTATCCCCTTGTTGCCACGAGTTCTGATACGGTATTCCCAGCGGTGATTGCTCAGTTCGCTCAACGTCACGATGCTTTCACCAATGCGCTTGCCATTGCGCTCGACATCATAGGTCGCTGCAAACGGGCTCAGGCCGGCAATGCATTGTCCTTCAGCGGTCTGCAGCACGCTCATCAGCACGCAGCTGATCGATATCCAGTGGGTCCACAAGGGTTTCATTGAGCCATCGTACTCCTTCTTCCTGAAGCTGCAATGAACGGCGGGCGAGAGCGCCAACCACCGCTGGCAGCAGTTGATGCTCCAGCGTCAACAGTCTCTCAGTCAGGGTGTCTAGCGTATCTGCAGCGCTGATCGACAGCGAGCTCTGAGCAATGAGCTGGCCAGAATCCAGCGCAGGAATGACCTGATGGACCGTGCAACCATGCTCACAATCACCCGCATCCAGTGCCCTCTGGTGAGTCTCCAGACCCCGATAGCGTGGAAGCAGTGATGGGTGAATGTTGATGATGCGGCCTTTGCAGGCATCCAGGAACGGAGCGCTGAGAATGCGCATGTATCCGGCCAGCACCAGAAGGTCGGGCTGAGTCTCCTCCAGAACAACAAGTGCTTCAGACTCGAATTGTGCACGATTCAATGACGACGCGCCCAGACATCGGACTGAAGACTCCGAACAAATATCAATCCCGCCGGCGAGGGGACAGTTGCACAGACCCAGAATCACCCGGTAGCCAAGCGTTGTCTGCTGATCGATGAGTGCTTGCAGATTGGTGCCGCGCCCGGAAAAAAGCACGGCAACTCGGAAGCTCGATTCAGGCACCGGTCAGATGCCGTGATATCTGACGCGGTCTTGATCGCTTTGCTGATCTCGTACGGTACCGATGACGCGGGAATTGATCTGCTGCTTGCTCAGGGAGGAGATGGCTGTGTCAGCTTGATCCGGGTGAACAATGACCACCATGCCAATGCCGCAATTGAAGGTCTTGAGCATTTCAGAGTCGGCGATGCTGACGCTTTCCTTGAGAATCTGGAACACCGTCGGCAGTGCCCAACTGCTTCGATCGATGTCCAGACCCAGAGATTCGGGAATGACTCGAACAATGTTTTCGGTCAACCCACCACCGGTGATGTGTGCCATGGCGTGTACTGGCAACGTGCTGATCAGATCCAACAATGGTTTGACATAGATTTGGGTGGGCGCCAGCAGCGCCTCCCCAAGTGTCTGTGATCCGAGGGGATCAGCCAGGTCAAGGCCGGCCAGTTCGATGGCTTTTCGAATGAGGGAATAGCCGTTTGAATGCGGACCACTGGAATCCAGTCCTATCAGCATGTCGCCTGAGGAGACCGATTGACCATCAATGACATTGGGTCGGTTGACCACGCCCACCGTGAATCCGGCCAGATCGTAATCGCCTTCGGCATACATGTCCGGCATTTCTGCCGTTTCGCCGCCAATCAGGGCGCAGCCAGCCTGTTGGCAACCGTCGCTGATGCCGGCAATCACATCGATTGCAATCTGAGGTTGCAGCTGCCCGGTGGCGAAATAGTCGAGAAAGAACAGCGGTTCTGCGCCTTGGACGATAATGTCATTGACACACATTGCCACCAGATCGATGCCGATGGTTCGGTGATTGCCCAAGTTCTTCGCCAGCATCAGCTTGGTGCCGACGCCGTCGGTTCCCGAGACCAGAACCGGTTCGGGGTATCGTTTGGTATCCAGTCCAAACAGTCCACCAAACCCTCCCAGGCCGGATAACACGCCGTCTCTGTGTGTCTGTCGTACCAGCGGTTTGATGGCTTCAACCAGCAGATTGCCGGCCTCGATATTCACTCCGGCGTCCTTGTAGGTCAGTCCTGTCTTGCGTGTCACGGCGGGTTCACTTAGTCTGCGTGGCTTGAGGGCCTTGTGGTGAAGGCCATTCGCCTTTTCAGGGCTTGTCCGGAATGCCTGTGGGCATCCAGCTTCGGTGGCGGCTATGGTATCGTATAGCGTGTTGTGGATAAACAGAATTCTATGAAACTTCAACTCCGAATGCTGGCGATTGTCTGTCTGCTGCAGCCGCTGATCACACTGGCAGCTCGTGTCGATCCCTATTACGCGATGGTGGTCATTCCTTCCCAATCTGCAGAGGATGTGCGCGTCGGCTTTGATGTGGCCATTCGTGAAGCCCTGTTAAACCTCAGTGGTGATCAGACGAGTGTGGATCGTTTGATGGCCGGGGGCATGCTCTCAGGCTTCGACTCATTGGTCGCTTCCAGACGGCTGTTGTCATCAGACAGCGCTGCGGATTACGGCTTTGCCATCAGCGGCTCGGAGCGGGTACTTGAGGTGAACTTTTTCGAACAGCCACTCAACGATCTGTTGCAGAAACTGGAGCTTCCGCAGTGGCAGCTTGAGCGCCCGGAGACGCTGGTCTGGGTGGTCCGACAGACGCCATTCAACGCCGAATACCCTGACCTGGAGTCACCGGGTATGAGTCGGCGGTTGATGAGCAATCTGTCCAGACGGTATGCCATGCCACTGGTGGTCCCCGAGTATGATCTTGAGGACTTGCGAGCCATCAACGCCCAGCGACTCCTTGATGAAGGGCTGGCAGCGCTGCCTGAACAGGTGCTCGAACGATATCCCGTTGATCGAATGCTTCTGCTGGTCTTGCAAGCAGGCTCCCGGTCGACCTCGGTCAGTGCCAGCCTGATCGGGCTGGTCAATCCGGACCGATGGCAATCGAGCGGTGTCAATGAAACGGCCGCGATCGCCGATGCCATTGGCGAATTGAGGCGGCTTATGGGTCGCGAGCTATCAGTGGCAGCCTCTGCCAGTGGCCATAACACGGTGCGTCTGGAAGTCCGTGACATCCGCAGTGATATCGAATACCAAGCCGTGGTTCGTTATCTGAGTGAGCTGATCGTCATTGAACAGATGGATATTCTGCAAGCCAGTCCCAGTGGTTTGCTGCTGAACTTGATCACATCCACCACCTCAACCGGCCTGTCCAGAGTCCTGGCCAGTAGTGATCTGCTGGAGTCGGCGTCAGCCGAAGCCTGGCAACCGGTTCAGGGATTGACGTTCCAGATCAGGCGCTGACACAGATGGAGTACGGTCGATTGCTGTCATTGCCGAATCTGGTGACGTTCAGTCGAATACTGGCAGTCCTGCCGATTGCCTGGCTGATCGATTCACAGCACTACGTGGCCACCTTCTGGGTGGTCTTCGCTGCTGGGATGACGGACGCCATAGATGGTTGGTTGGCCAAGCGATTCGGACAGCAGAGTCACCTGGGCAGCATGCTCGATCCGCTCGCTGACAAGGTGTTGCTGTTTGGCTGTTTCGCGCTGATGGCTGCCTACGACCTGGTGCCCATGTGGCTGTTTCTTCTTGTCACGCTGCGAGATGTGGTGATTGTCTCCGGTGCGCTGGCTTATCACCGCTGGGTTGAACCGTTCAAGGCCAAACCGACCTGGACCAGCAAGATCACCACATTTATGCAGATCATACTGGTGCTGCTGGTGTTTGCCGATCTTGCCATGGTTGAACATGACTGGGCCCAGATCACGACGATCATGATCTGGTTGGTGAGTGGACTGACCGTGGTCAGCGGATTGATGTACGTATGGATAGGAGGTGTCAGAACATGGCAGACAATGCGCCACAGATAGTCGAGCAGGACATTCCCGAGATTACCATGCCGGACCTGACCACCTCCCAGTGGTGGATGGTTCTGGTCGGATTTATTTCAATGGGTTGGCTGCTGTTTCAACTCTCACCGGTACTGACACCATTCGCCATTGCCGCCTTGTTTGCCTACCTGGGTGATCCGGTTGCAGATTGGCTGGAAACCAAGCGTCTCTCGAGAACGGTCGCGGTGGTCATCGTCTTTTTGCTGTTGACTCTGATTGTCACGGTTCTGTTACTGGTTCTGATTCCCACCCTGAACAGTCAAATCGGCAAGCTGATCGATACGCTACCCAGTTTCATTGAATGGGCACGGACCAAGCTGGCACCATTGATTGCTCGTCTGAGTGATCTGGGCGTCAGTACCCCGGACAAGGAATCCTTGCTGGAGATGGCGAGCAGTCATTGGCAAGAAGCCGGCGGTTTTGCCGCCACCCTGCTGTCCTCGGTGTCAAAATCAGGGATGGCCGTGGTCGGCTGGACCATGAATTTGCTGCTGATTCCTGTCGTCACCTTCTACCTGCTCAGAGACTGGGACGTGTTGAAATCGCGAGTTCAGGAGTTGCTGCCGCGTCACGTCGAACCCACCATCAGTTATCTTGCTACCGAGTCGAACTCGGTGCTGGGCTCGTTTCTCAGAGGTCAGTTGAGTGTCATGCTTGCACTGGGTCTGATCTATTCGGTGGGGCTGTGGATCGTGGGTTTGGAGTTGGGCATTCTGATCGGTATGGTTGCCGGCGTGATCAGTTTCATTCCCTACCTGGGCACCATTGTTGGGCTGGCTTTGGGCGTCATTGCGGTGTTGTTCCAGTTCGGCGATATCAATCATCTGATCGCGGTATTGGTGGTGTTTGGAATCGGACAGGTTCTCGAAGGCATGATCCTCACCCCGTGGCTGGTCGGCGATCGCATCGGACTTCATCCAGTAGCCGTTATTTTTGCCGTTCTAGCCGGCGGGCAACTGTTCGGCTTTCTGGGCATTCTGCTTGCCTTACCGGCGGCATCTGTGATCATGGTATTGCTTCGATATGTGCATCGTCAGTATCGACGCAGTCGACTGTACGGTACGGATGATCCGCCCCATCCCGACCTCTCAAGCGATCAGTTGCTCGCCGCCGATGATGGTCCCCCGGCGGGTGATCATGACTGATCAGAGCGGTATCTGTGGCGCGATCAGGCAAATGCCGCTGGATCTGTCGCTGACCGAACGACCGACTCTCGAGCAGCTGATCGAACCGACCGACAGTCACGTCGCCCAGGCACTCAATGAGTATCTCGGGGACATGGGCAGTATCCCGCTGTACGTGTGTGGAGGGGCTGCGACTGGCAAGACCCACTGTGCGCTTGCGGTTCATCATGCCGCTTCCCGGGCAGGGGTTCAAAGTCTGTATCTGGTAGCC
>QIKT01000201.1 GCA_003233095.1 Oceanospirillales bacterium
TCAGACATCACACCCAACCGTTCGGTTACATGCACAAACCGGCCCATAGTCACCCGCAACCCCGCAGCAGACTACGTTATCCATATGTTCACGCCGTTGCCGTTGTAAAGTCGATCGAAACCGCGTCTGACAATTGCCTTTTATGGCATACGATCACCGGTCGTCCAAACCGATCTACAATGCTATCCACATCGTCACGCCATTGCTAAACTAGCCCGCTTTCGGGCAGCCGGCTGAATCCCCAGCGCATGCCCTGACGCTGGAGCGATGCCGTCGGTGAATATCGCCATGATCAATATCCTCATCGGTGCCGTGCTGATCAGCACCTCGGCGCCGTGGGTTCGCGTCGCGGACGTGGCGCCCACTACGGCAGGCTTCTATCGCATGCTGATCGGCGGCGTTCTGTTGCTGCTGATCTGCCTGATTCAGAAACGAGAACTCTGGCGTGGTTGGCGATCGACACTCGGCCTGCTGCTGCCGGCATTCTTTTTCGCCATGGACCTGGCCTTCTGGCACCGCAGTATCCACAGCATCGGACCGGGCCTGGCAACGATCCTGGCCAACCTGCAGGTGTTTTGTCTGGCGGTGATTGGTTTCCTGTTTCTACGCGAGCGAATCACAGCAAACTTCATGATCGGCCTGGTCGCGGCTTTCGGCGGCGTCTTCATTCTGGTCGGGCTGGACTGGACCGATGTGACAGAGGATTATCAGCAAGGGGTCATTTACGGGGCATTGACCGCCCTGGCCTATACCGGTTTCCTGCTCACCATGCGCCGGCGACAAATGAAGCTGGGTGGCCTGACACCTCTGGCCAATCTGGCCATCATGTCACTGCTGTGCGCGGCCATGCTGGCCATTCAGGTGGCGCGCGAAGACAGCAGTTTCGTGATTCCCGACCTGAAATCCGGCATGGCCCTACTGGCGCTCGGTGTGTTTTGTCAGGTCATTGGCTGGCTGCTGATCACCCGCGTCATGCCGCGGCTTCCGGCCTCAATTGTTGGTGTGGTATTGTTGCTGCAACCGGCGCTGTCGATGGTCTGGGATGTGCTGTTCTTCGATCGACCGACCACCCAACTCGATCTGGTCGGATTAGTGCTGGTATTGGCCGGTATCTGGTTGGCCGCGCGCATCGGCAAGCATCAACGGCCGCCGACAGGACTGGGTCCTCCCGACCGGCAGAACAACACACGAAACTGAACACAGGCGAACCCCATTTCATGAGTCAGGTGAATGACCTGGTACTGCTGATCAAATCCAGCGTGCCGTTGATACTGATCGAAACCTCTGAGGAGACCCGCGCCATCAATCTGGTGCAAAATGCGCTCTCCGATGTATTGCGTCCGTTGTTCAAGTGGAGCGTCAACTCCGGCATGGAGCGCATCGACCTGACGCTGTCTGACTTCGGCAGCAAGCACGAAGAACCCGAACTGGCGCTGACGCATATCGCGCGCACCACCGAGCCCTCGATTTTTTTGCTGCTGGATTTCCACCCGTACCTGACTGAGCCAAAGATCATTCGTCGGATGCGCGAGATCGCCTTACGCGACGGCATCGCCCGACACACCGTGGTCATGATCTCGCCGAAGATGGACCTGCCCGACGAGTTGAAGAGCTACACCGCGTCGTTCGATCTGGACCTGCCCTCTGACGAAATGCTGGAAAAGATGATCCGCGAGGAAGCCTTTGAATGGTCCCGCCAGCACGATGGCCGCCGAATTCAGGTCAGTCAGAAAGCGCTCGGCATTCTGATTCAAAACCTGAAGGGCTTGACCCTCGAAGACGCCCGACGTCTGGCCTGCAACGCCATCTATAACGACGGCGCTATAACCACCGAAGATATCCAGTTGGTGATGGAAAAGAAATTTTCCCTGCTCAACCGCGGCGGTGTACTGACCTACGAGTACGAACTGATCAAGTTCACTGACATCGCCGGCCTCAAGAATCTCAAGCACTGGATCAAACAGCGCAAGCCGGTGTTCGTCGGCGGCAGCGAGCAGTACGGGCTCGATGCGCCCAAGGGCATGCTGCTGCTGGGCGTACAGGGTTGCGGCAAGTCGATGGCCGCCAAGGCCACCGCCTCCGGTTTCGGCGTGCCGCTGCTGAGGCTGGATTTCGGTGCCATTTACAACAAATACCATGGTGAGACAGAACGGAACCTGCGTGAATCGCTGAAAAACGCCGAAGTCATGGAACCGTGCGTGCTGTGGATCGACGAGATTGAGAAAGGCCTGTCAGTCAGTGACTCCGATTCTGGCACCTCCAAACGCATCCTCGGTACCTTGCTGACCTGGATGGCCGAACGCGAAGAACGCGTGTTCCTGGTCGCCACCGCCAACGACATCGAGTCCCTGCCACCCGAACTGGTCCGCAAGGGTCGCTTTGACGAAATTTTCTTCGTCGATCTGCCGATCGATGAGGTGCGCCAGAAGATTTTTGAAATCCACCTGAAAAAACGTAAACAGGACCCGGATGCCTTTGATCTGGATGCCGTATCAGAAGCAGCAAAAGGCTTCTCCGGATCCGAAATCGAACAAGTGGTTGTGTCGGCTCTGTATTCCACTATTGCTGAAAAAGAGCGGCTCAACCAGGCCATGTTGATCCATGCGATTAAGGCGACGAAGCCCTTGTCAGTGGTAATGGCTGAGAAGATCAACTATCTCAGGACCTGGGCGGCGAGTCGGACTGTTCCGGCGGATTGACAGGGTTTTGTTTCGGCTGACGCCGGTTGAGCATTGGCGGCACGGCTCCTTTTTCGTCTCGAGCGTAGTCGAGAGGTCTCCAAGTGAGATCAGAACTCTGAGTGTCGGCAAAGCTCAAACCGTGGTTCAAGCTCGGAGATTCCTCGACGTTGCTCGGAAAACAGCAAGAACTATATCCGTCGTCCTGAGCGCAGCTGAGGGACCGCCCAAGCTGATCAAGCCACTGAGCTCAACAAGAACTGCCAACCCAAACCGTCATCCCAGCGAAGGCTGGGATCTTGTCTACCTGACCAGCATGGCAGATCAACAGCAGATTCCAGTGTGCGCTGAAATGACAAGCGGGTGGTCAGGCCAATGCCACCAAGTTTCGGCAGAGCACAAAAAAAGTGGCCCGCAGGCCGCTTTCCATGTTCAATCAGATCAATCAGAGGCACGAACGCTGGGCCGTCTACTCGATCAGAATCATGTCATCATTTCTGATGTATCTCTGCGTCCGACCAGACCCAGCCCAGTCCATCGATCACCTGGTTGAAGGTCTCGCTTGGGCGCATCGCAGAGCTGGCGCGTTCCATATCCGGCTGATAGTAACCACCCAGGTCAACACCAGAACCTTGCACGGTTATAAGCTCGGCGAGGATGGTCTTGCCGTCGCGGCGCAGCTCTTCGGCCAGCGGCGTAAAGCGTTCTCTCAGGGCCGCATTGTTATCCTGTTTGGCCAGCGCTTCAGCCCAGTATAGGGCCAGGTAGAAATGGCTGCCGCGGTTGTCCAGCTCACCGACCTTGCGCGAGGGTGAGCGGTTTTTCTCCAGGAACTTGCCGGTCGCAGCGTTCAGGGCATCGGCCAGCACCAGCGCCTGATCGTTGTCGGTCTTGTTGCCGATGTCTTCGAGCGAGACAGCCAGCGCCAGAAACTCACCCAGCGAATCCCAGCGCAAATGTCCTTCGCTGACAAACTGCTGGACGTGCTTGGGCGCCGATCCACCGGCGCCGGTCTCGAACAGGCCGCCACCGGCCAGCAGGGGCACGATCGAGAGCATCTTCGCTGAGGTGCCCAGTTCCAGAATCGGGAACAGGTCGGTCAGGTAGTCCCGCAACACGTTGCCGGTCACTGAGATGGTGTCCTTGCCTTCGGTCACACGCTCGCAGGTCACGCGCATGGCGTCAACCGGCGACAGGATGCGAATATCCAGATCTTCGATATCGTGTTCTTTCAGGTAGGCATTGACCTTGATCTTCAGATTGCGGTCATGGGCGCGATGGTCATCCAGCCAGAAAATCGAGCAGTTTCCCGTGTTGCGAGCCCGCTCGACGGCGAGGCGAACCCAGTCGCGAATCGGCTCGTCTCTGGTCTGACACATCCGCCAGATATCACCGGCCTCGACGTAATGATCGAAGATCACCGTGCCGTTGGCATCGCGAACTTGCACTTGGCCGTTGGCCGGAATTTCAAATGTCTTGTCATGCGAGCCATATTCCTGAGCCTTCTGAGCCATCAGTCCGACGTTGGACACGTTGCCCATGGTGGTGACGTTGAAGGCACCGTTCTCGCGGCAGTAACCGACGATTTCTTGATAGATGCCGGCATAGCTGCGATCGGGGATCATGGCGCGGGTATCTTTGAGGGTACCGTCCGGGCCCCACATCTGACCTGAGGACCGAATCATGGCTGGCATCGAGGCATCGATGATCACGTCGTTGGGCACATGCAGATTGGTGATACCACGATCCGAATCAACCATCGCCAACTCCGGCCCTTCAGTCAGTCGGTCAGCAATGGCTGTCTCGACCGCCTGACGCTCGTCGTCACTCAGCTCGTCCAGATTGTCCAGCACATCGGCCAGACCGTTGTTTTCTTCGACGCCAATGCGTTTGAACTGATCGGCAAATTGGTCAAACACATCGGCAAAGAAGACCGACACCGCGTGACCAAACATGATTGGATCAGACACTTTCATCATCGTCGCTTTCAAGTGCAGCGACAGCAGCACGCCATCGCCTTTGGCCTGCGTTATCTCTTTGGCAAAAAATGCTCGAAGCGCGGTCACACTCATGCGCGCCGCATCAATCACCTCGCCCGCCTGGACCTGAACCTCGGGCTTGAACACTGACTCGCTGCCGTCAGTGGCGACATGAACGATCGACACTGCGCCTTCATCATGCATGACGTGAGACTGCTCGGAGCCGTAAAAGTCACCGTCATCCATATGCGCGACGCTGGTGTTTGAATCGCTAGACCAGTCGCCCATCGAATGCGGGTGGGCACGGGCATAGTCCTTGACCGGTCCGGCTACCCTGCGATCGGAGTTGCCTTCTCGCAGCACCGGATTGACCGCCGAGCCCAGCACCTTGGCAAACCGCAGTCTCAGCGCCTTGTCATCATCACCGCTGACCTCTTCGGGATACTCGGGAATGTCATAGCCGTGCGCCTGCAACTCCTCGATCGCATCCTTCAGCTGCGGGATCGACGCGGAGATATTCGGCAGCTTGATGATGTTGGCCGCCGGCGTCTTGGCCAGGTCACCCAGCTCGGCCAGGGCATCCTCGACCTGCTGGTTGTCCGCCAGTCGCTCGGGAAACTGCGCCAGGATCCGACTGGCCAGAGAAATGTCTCGTGTTTCCATCTGCACGCCTGCCGCTGCGGCATAGGCCTTGACGATCGGCAGTAGTGAATGAGTCGCCAAAGCAGGGGCTTCGTCGGTAATCGTGTAGATGATGGTTGGCTGCGTCATGTTGTGTCCTGGTCATAGGGTCAGCTAGTGGCAAGGCAACGCTTCGATGCTACCGACCTCAAAGAAAGCGCTGCGGAGAGTAACCCCTCACGTCCGCGGCGCTGAAAAATCTGGTGGCTGAGTATAGCAAAGATGTGTCAACCCGCCGAGGGTGGTTGTGGATGGTTTGTTCGTTGTGATTGTCAGGTTCAGGTTGTCGTTGTGAGTGCAGCAACAGCCTTCGCTGTTTCCCAAGAGTGGCCAGGCCACTGTGCTTTGACAACATCGGTGATCAGCTCTCTCCTTCGACGAAGGAGGGTTCGGGGAGGATGACCGCGAAGCGATTGGTTGGATCGAATCCGCTATCTCTCTACGTACACCAGCACTCCAGGGCTGCCCGCAGCGGGGCTCTATAGTCAACATTCCGGTGGCTGCCCTGATTCGGGCCTTATCAGTCGTCAGAATGTCAGCCTATGCCGACAGCGCGCGTCAGAAAACATGAACCGGTGGGAGAAACAGTCGCTCAGAGTTACCTACACTAGTAGGGTTGAACGCGTTTGTGAGGACGGGAGTCTTCACGCGCAATCGGGAGAAACGACATGAGTGCACAGCAAGGCAGGTCAACCACGATTGATGACGCGGCGATATCGGCATCAGAAAATTCAGGCGAGCAAAACGCAACCACGAATGGAAAATCATCCGGCAGGAAGGCGCGAAGGGCAAAGAAACCAGCGCACAAACCGTTCAACTTTGACGACCTGCACAAAGAAGAACTGAAAACCATATCCGGCACCGAAGATGGCGTGGTGCTGAAGAACCTGCGCGAGTCCAGTTGGGGCCTGGCGCTGTCCGGTGGTGGCATTCGCTCGGCCACGTTTTCACTGGGCATCCTGCAGGTACTTGCCAAAGAAGGCCTGCTGAAAGGCTTTCATTACCTGTCGACCGTCTCCGGCGGTGGCTACACCGGCTCCATGTTGCAGAACCTGATCGCCCGCCACGGCATCGATCACAGCATGACAGCGCTGAATGCCCACGTCGAAGACGATCGCGAACTGGGCGACGATAAGCTCGAGGCCAATCGACCGATCCGCCATCTGCGCGAGTACAGCAATTACCTCAGCCCGAAAACCGGTCTGCTCAGCGGCGATACACTCGCCCTGATCGCCACCTACCTGCGCAACCTGCTGCTGGTACAGATCCAGCTGGTCGCCTTCATGATTTTTCTCGGTTGCTTGCCATTCATCCTTTACCTGTTCAAGGGCTGGGTGCTGGGCGATGGCAGTGCCTCACTGGTCATTACCGCTGGGGTGCTGGCCATGGCGGCCTCGATCCTGCTGGGCTTGGTCAGCTGGCACGACCGACGCGCCCAGCGAGGTCCGAGACGGGCCGACCAGACCTGGACCCGATCTGTGGCCACCATCATCGTCTTGATGCTGGTCACCTCGTCCTTCGTCGCCGCGGTGGGACTGGCCAGGATGCAGACCTTCATCGAGTTCCCCGGCGTCTGCGGCTTGATCGGATCAGCCTCCGACTCGGCCCGATGTCAGGTGGTGTCCTTTGGCAGCTGGATCACTGCCGCCTACGCCGGCATATGGCTTGTCTGGTATGGCGTGATGGCAGTGCGCTGGCTGGCCAATCGCTGGTGGTGGCGCCGCTATCAACCCACCGACGCGATCCTCACCCATTCACTGCGCTACTGGGTCGGCACGCTGATCTCGGCGTTGGTCGGCGGCCTGCTGCTGGCGCTGTTGTTCAAGCTGGCGCTCGAGCTCGACTATCAGTCCGGCTGGCTGAAGACCGTGCTGTTGACGCCGTTGATCTTTTCCGCCGTCGCTACCACCGCCTCGATCCATCTGGGCCTGGTCGGCGCGGCCATGACCGAGCTGCAGCGTGAAGTCTGGTCACGGGTGGGCGGTCGGACCATGGCCTTCATCGTGCTCGGCATCTGCGCCTCGATCAGCCTGCTGATCTTCGGCCCCTGGGGATTGACCGAGCTGATGCAGGGCGGACCGGCAGCACAGAGTGACCAGACCGGCGAGATGATGCGCACCGGCTGGATCGGCATCGTGGCCTGGGCGGCCACCTCGCTGGCCGGCGTGATCACCGCCTACAAGCAGCTCAACGTCGGCGACGGTATCTCTGCCAAACTCGCCTCTTTGCTGATCCGGGTTGCCCCGTGGGTGTTCATCCTCGGCCTGTGGGTCGTCATCGGCATGCTGGTGCAGTGGTTTGCCACACTCGCCGGCTGGAAGGACCTGCCATTCACCGACGGTCACGCCGATCTGGACACCTACCTGCTGTCCCTGTCAACACAGATCCTCAACGCGCCTGCGGCCGTGTTCATCGTCGCTGCTGCGGCGTTATCGATCTGGCTGGTGTTCAGCTATTTCATCAACGCCAATGCCTGCAGCATGAACGCCTTTTACATGAACCGCCTGGTGCGCTGCTATCTGGGCGCCGGGCATGCGAATCGACTGCCCGACCTGATCACCGGCTTCGATTCGGATGACGACAGCATGCTCAATACGCTGGTGCCTGAACCCGGCAGTCACGAGCCGCGCCCACTGTACCCGCTGATGGGCGGCGCGTTGAACTTGGTCAAGTCGCAGGACCTGGACTGGCAGAACCGCAAAGCCGGCTCGTTCCTGATGTCACCGCGCTTCTGTGGCCACGTGCCGCCACCCGGACGCGAGCAGCAGCAGGTGGTCGGCGATATCAACGAGCACTCGGTCAGCAGCGTGGCCTGGACGCAGCAGCGTCAGGCCAGGAAAACCGGTCCGGTCAAGCAAGCCGATTCGGTCAAGCAGCAGAGCCATGCCAAACGCTGGATTCATCAGCGACTCACCCACAGCATCTCGCTCGGCCAAGCGATGGCCATCTCCGGGGCTGCCGTCAACTCCAACATGGGGCGCCTCAGCAGCCCGGCCATCACCTTCCTGTTGACCTTGTTCGACGCCCGCTTGGGCTGGTGGTTGAACAACCAGAACTCGCGCCACTTCCAGCCTTATCCCGGCGTCAGCGGCTTCAGTGGTCTGATGCTGATTCTGGAAATGCTCGGCTTGACCCACGGCGAAGGCAAACTGGTGCATGTCTCCGACGGCGGTCACTTCGAGAATCTGGGCCTGTACGAACTGATCCGCCGACGCGCCCGCTTTATCCTCTGTGTCGATGCGG